>JBBSAZ010000024.1:0-17405 GCA_038251755.1 Caulobacterales bacterium | reverse complement strand
GAAGCTGTGGCCGCATCGATTGATGCGGCCCTGAAACAATCGGCCTGAACCGCACAGTTCTTCTGTTGACGGGCGAAAAAGCGTGGCTATAAGCCTCGTTTCTTAGCTTCAGGCTTAACCGCCGGTGCGCGCGACGGGTTCTTTGCCCGGCTGGCGCGCATTTCATGTTTGAACAACCCGCTTGAGGAGAAACGGCTTTGGCCCGTATTGCAGGCGTCAACATCCCGACGAATAAGCGCGTCATCATCGCGCTGCGCTATATCCATGGCATCGGCCCGTCCTTTGCGAAGGAAATCTGCGAAAAGGTCGGCGTCGAGGAATCGCGCCGGGTGAACCAGCTGACCGACGCCGAAGTCATCAAGATCCGTGAAACGATCGATGCCGGTTACATGGTCGAAGGCGACCTGCGCCGCGACACGTCGATGAACATCAAGCGCCTGATGGACCTTGGTTGCTACCGCGGTCTGCGTCACCGCAAGAAGCTCCCGGTCCGCGGTCAGCGTACCCACACCAACGCCCGTACCCGCAAGGGCCCGGCGAAGCCGATCGCCGGCAAGAAGAAATAGGACTGATTTTTTATGGCCCGCGAAGCAAACCGTATCCGCCGCCGCGAACGCAAGAACATCACCTCGGGTGTTGTTCACGTGAACTCGAGCTTCAACAACACGATGGTCACCATCACCGATGCCCAGGGCAACACGATTTCCTGGTCGTCCTCGGGCGTGATGGACTTCAAAGGCTCGCGTAAATCGACGCCCTACGCCGCCCAGATGGCTGCCGAGGACGCGGCGAAGAAAGCCAAGGAGCATGGCCTCCAGACGGTTGAAGTGCGCGTGCGTGGTCCCGGTTCGGGCCGTGAGAGCGCGCTGCGCGCCCTGCAGGCTGCCGGTCTGACCGTCACCGCCATCAACGACACGACGCCGATCCCGCACAATGGCTGCCGCCCGCCGAAGCGCCGCCGCGTCTAGTACAAGCATACCCCCAGGCTGCGCCTTGCATGGCGCGGCCATTCCTTTTCTGAGGAAACCAGATGACCAACGTGAATGACCGTAACTGGAAAGTGCTGATCCGTCCGAACCGCCCTGTCGTCCAGGCCGGCTACGACTCCAAGCGCAAGGCCAAACTCGTCGTCGAGCCGCTCGAGCGCGGCTACGGCACGACGCTCGGCAACGCCCTGCGCCGCGTGCTGCTTTCCTCGCTGCAGGGCGCTGCGATCATCGGCGTCCAGATCGACGGCGTTGTGCACGAGTTCTCGGCGATCCCGGGCGTGCGCGAAGACGTCACCACGATCGTGCTGAACCTCAAGCAGGTCGCCATCTTCATGGAATCGGAAACGCCGAAGCGCATGGTGCTTCGCGCGAAAGGTCCGGGCGAAGTCAAAGCCGGCCAGATCGAAACCTCGGGCGACGTGAAAATCCTGAACCCCGACCACGTGATCTGCACGCTGGATGGCAACTCCGAAGTCCGCATGGAATTCACGATTGCGACCGGCAAGGGCTATGTGGCTGCCGATTCTCACCGTCCGGAAGATGCCCCGATCGGGTATATCCCCATTGACGCGATCTACTCGCCGGTCCGCCGCGTCGGCTACCAGGTCGAAGACACGCGCGAAGGCACGGTCCTCGATTATGACAAGCTGACCCTCGACGTTGAAACTGATGGTTCAGTCTCGCCGGAAGACGCCGTGGCCTATGCCGCGCGCATCCTGCAGGACCAGCTCCAGCTGTTCATCAACTTCGAAGAGCCGACCCTCGAAACCGGCGGTTCCGCCGACGAGACGGATCTGGGCTTCAACCCGGTCCTGCTCAAGAAAGTGGACGAGCTCGAGCTGTCCGTTCGTTCGGCAAACTGCCTGAAGAACGACAACATCGTTTACATCGGCGACCTGATCCAGAAGTCGGAAGCGGAAATGCTCCGTACCCCGAACTTCGGCCGCAAGTCGCTGAACGAGATCAAGGAAGTTCTCGCCGGTATGGGCCTGCATCTCGGCATGGAAGTGCCGGACTGGCCACCTGAGGACATCGAAGGCCTCGCCAAGAAATACGACGATCACATCTAGCCCAGGACATATGACCGGGGCCTGACCACCTCGGAAGGAACAACGCCATGCGCCACCAGATTGCACACCGCAAGCTCAACAAGACCTCGTCCCACCGCAAGGCGATGTTCGCCAACATGGCGGCGAGCCTGATCGAGCACGAACAGATCGTCACCACCTTGCCGAAAGCCAAGGAAATGGCGCCGATCATGGACAAACTCGTCACGCTGGCGAAAAAAGGTGACCTGGCTGCGCGCCGTTCGGCCCTGTCGACCGTCCGCAACGAAGACGCTGTCCGCAAGCTGTTCGCCGTGATGGGCGAGCGCTACAAGGACCGTAACGGCGGCTATACCCGCGTTCTGAAAGCTGGCTTCCGCCAGGGCGACAATGCACCGGTCGCCGTGCTCGAGCTCGTTGACCGCGATCCGGAAGCCCGCGGCGCCGCCGACAAGGCGCGCCATGCGGCTGAACTGGAAGCTGCTGACGAATAGGATTTCCGGCAACGGATCAAAAAGCCGGGACCTCGCGGTCCGGGCTTTTTTGTTTTGGGGCGGCACTCCGTTCAACGGAAAAACTGTCACCCATTCCCGGTAGGCGCTGTTTCGAAATGGCGGCCATTCCGGGAGACAGCCTCATGAATCATTCGATCTTTTCGGCACGCAGCCTGACGGCTGCGACGCTCGTCTCCGCGCTCTGGCTCATGGTGGCCTGCGTCAACGCAGAAGGCCCGCCGCCCGCGAAAGCCGAACAGCCTGCCGACCGGGTTTTCACGATTGCCGTCATTCCGGATACGCAGAACTATCTCGATTTCACGCACCAGACGGCAGAAGGTTTTCCGTTTGACGCCAGCGAACTCTTCCTCGAGCAGATGCAATACATCGCCGAGAACCTGGAAAGCGAAGGCGGCGAGATCGCGTTTGTCACGTCGCTCGGCGATGTCTGGCAGCATCAGACGCTGGCCATCGATCCCGAGCATGAAGCGCGCGGCTTCCGCCGGATCCCGAACCCCATTCTCGACGCGCACTTCGCACCGACCGACAAGGTGAAAACCGTGGAGATGCCCAAGGCGCATGAGGGCTTTGCCCTGATCGCCGGCAAGACGCCGTTCTCGGTTGTGCCGGGAAATCATGACTATGACGCGATGTGGTCGGATTCGAAATTCCCGGTCCGCGCCATGACCCCGGCCGAAGTGGATCCGAATGATCTCAGCTCGCTCGGCGTCTTGCATCCCGGCGGCCTCGACAACTTCCGCTCGGTCTTCGGCGCCGATACGGACTTCTTCAAGGGCCAGCCCTGGTACGTTGCTTCGCACGAAGGCGGCGCCGACAGTGCGCAGATCTTCGAAGCGGGCGGCTACCGTTTCCTGCATGTCGGCCTGCAGTTCGACCCGCCAAACGCTTCGCTGGCCTGGGCCGCTTCGGTGATCGAGCAGCATAAAGGCTTGCCCACGATCGTTTCGACGCATGACTATCTGAGCGGCAAGGGCAAGCGCGAGCCCAATCAGATCATCGATGGCAATGCGGTCGATCCGATCCACAACACGCCGGAAATGGTCTGGGAAAAATTGATCCGCCAGCATGACCAGATTTTCCTCGTGCTCTGCGGTCACCAGCACGGACAAGCCTGGCGCGTTGACGACAATGCGATGGGCAACAAGGTCTGGCAGGTCCTCGCGGACTATCAGGACCGGGGACAGACAGCGAAGGATGCCGGTGTCAATTCGCCGAGCTGGCCGGTCGGTATCGGCGATGGCTGGATGCGCCTGATGACGTTTGACTTCAGCGCGCCGGAGCCAGTGCTCCGGGTCGCAACCTATTCGACCCACTATGATCAGCTCAGCCGCGAGACGCCTGACTACGCCGCCTGGTACAAGGCCGGAGAACAGCCTGCGATGTCGGACGAAGCTTTCCATGACGCCGATGACTACGTGCTGACGCTTGAAGATTTCCGTACACGGTTTGGCGCATCCGCCCGGGTCGTGAACTGATCCTTGCGTGATGACCTGCAGTGAAGTGCTGCGCCGTCTCCGGATTGACCCGGCGCATCGTAACCGCTTGACAACTTGTCGCGGCCCGGATTATACGCCCGCCTCCGAGCCGGAACTCGTCCGCGTCCGGATCACCTGAAGAGCCGCACATGAAGCAGTCACATCCAAAACATGTCTGCTCCCTGCTTTTACGGGGAGCGCGTCACGCGTCCCCGGGCTTTTGCCGGTAAGCGCCTGACCTCGCACTGAAACAGTTCAACGCCGTACGCGCGCGCACCTCGTTCGTGCGTCTGCGGTTTGAAAGGAGGTGGATCATGGGCACGCCCATGACCCTGCCGGCGGCTGGGGACTTTCGTTCGGCGCCGGCTGTTACGCCCCTGCTGGCTTTCCTCGCCGGAAGCCATGCGGCGGCGATTGCCCGCATCTGGCCGGCGCCGCACGAGGTTTTCCTCGCACTGCCGGCGGCGCGGCGACACGCGGCGGCCATTCTCGCAGGCCGCGCGCTCGCAGGGCCGCACATCCAGTGGATGGTGGAACGCGCCCGCGACGCAGACCTCGCGGCTGAACTCTTCGACCGTGATCCGCCAGGCGGCCTGATGAAAGCGCTGGGCCGCGTGGGCGAAGTGCTGTGGAGGAGTGAAGATTATGTCCGTTTCCTCGACCTGTTCGGCGAGCCGGCGGCCTGCATCCTGATCCGCCACATGAAGGCGCTACGTCCGGAAACGCTCGGCATCATTGCGGCGCTTCCGCCGCCGCTCCGGCAAGCCTCGATCGTGACCCTTCTGGGTACGGACGAAGCTGCCGTGGCCGATCTTGCCGCTGCGTTTGCCGTCGCGCTCCGCATCCGCGGGGCGGCGGCCGGGCTCGGCATCGCGCAGCGTCTGGGCCGTGCCGCCTCTCCCGGTGCACTATTCGGGATGGCGCGCGACGTGATCCAGCCGCCGGATTTCGGTCCGGGGCGCCCGGCGCCGGTGCTTCCGGCGCCGTTCCAGCCGGTTGCCCAGCTGGAGGCGCTCAGCAAGACGGCGCTGGAGTTTCGTAATTGCCTGCGGGACTTCGTCGCCGATCTCGCGGCGGGCCGCATGGCGGTCTATGTCTGGCGCGGTGAGGGCGGCCCGGCGGCCGTCGCGCTTCGCCTTGATCCCGCCGGCTGGCGTCTCGCGGAGGCGCGCGGCCGGGATAACCTGGACCTGCCGGATGAGGCCCTCATGGCCATCGTCACGGCGGTGCAGGCGGCGGGCGTGCGCACCGGCGAATCCTGGGGTTGGCTGCACCGCCGCCTCGAGGACCGCGCCTATGACGCGCCCGCCGCGCCGGGGCTTATTCCGGCCGCCGACTGGCGCGCCCGGTTGAGCCTCGGCAACATCTGGGACTGAGCGGTGACAGGGCAGGGAGCCCCGGGCGGAATCGTCCGGGGCTCTTTGCTTTGCAGGGCCGCAATTCCGGGTTAGTCTGCGGTCAAACGGGAGGAAACCAGATGGCAGACGGCCACAAGATCGAAGAGCAAGCCAAGTTCCGGGAAATGCTGGAAGGCTCGAAGGAAGACTGGGACATCATCGTCGAGCATTCCAAGCACTTCAACAAAGGCCTCGCCAAGCGCGTGCTGGACCACCTTCGCCTGCTGGACGGTGACTATGGCGGCTTCCCGGTCGATCGGCTGACGCACTCGCTGCAGACCGCTACGCGGGCTCACCGCGATGGCCGCGACGAAGAGTATGTCGTCTGCGCGCTGCTGCATGACATCGGTGACACGCTCGGCAGCTTCAACCACCCGGACGTCGCCGCCGCGATCCTGAAACCCTTCGTGTCGGAAGCCAATCACTGGATGGTGGCCAATCACGGCATGTTCCAGGGCTATTACTTCTTCCACTATCTCGGCCTCGACCGGAACATGCGCGACCAGTTCCGCGACAATCCGCATTTCGAATACTGCGCCCAGTTCTGCCATCTGTATGACCAGTCGGCTTTTGATCCGGAGTATGAGAGCGAGCCGCTCGAATTCTTCGCGCCGATGGTCGAGCGCCTGTTCGCGATGCCGAAGAACTCTATGTATCTCAGGAAGCCCCAAGCCTGACCTGACAGAGCGGCGGAGACCAGATGCTGAAGTTTCTCGTCCTTGCCCTGCTCGTAGTCGGCGTGATTGCATTTTTTGCTTTGCGGCAAGCGCCCAAACGTCCGCCGCGAGACTGGCGGCGCGGCGCAGACGATGGCGGCCCCGTGCCGCCGACGATCCACATCGGATCTGATGCCGGCCGCAAACCTGCGAACGACACGGGGCCGGGCGCCGATGGCAAACCCGTCAAGGCGGAAGCGGGCGCGCTGGACGGCGACATCGGAGGTGACGGCGGCGGGGATTGATTCTCGTGTCAGTTCGCCAGCGGCGTTGCCGGACGGGCGCCGCGCGTTGTGATGAGGAAATCATAGCCGAGGACGACGAACCGGTTCTGGGCCGACAGCGCCTCCAGTCCCTCCTGCTCAAGCTGCCGGCGGGCGTTACTGAGCGCAATCACCGCGTATCCTTCGCGGGGGATCGCCGTTTCGCTGATATTCAGGGCTGAAAGCAGGGCGGCCACTTCGTCAGAGCGTTGGTCCACAACCGGAAATATTTCTTCAGCAGACGGATTTGTTGCGGTCTGGCGACCTTCCAGCGGCAGGACGGCTATGCGCACGGCACTAAGTCCATTTGCAGCAGCAAGGCCTTCGGTGAGAGAGCCGAGATCAAGGGCATTGACCGGCGTAGTCGCGTTGCCGAGGTGATACAGCCCCATCTTGAACAGCGCTCTCGGCGCCTTGTTTTCGCTGGCGTTATAATCCTCGAGAAACTGGCGGCGGATCAGGTCGATGCGTGAGGCATTGCTGGCGTAATTCGCGCCTTCGAAATAGAGCCGGTAGATGTCAGCGCTCTCGGCCAGCGCCGAAATGATTTCCAAGCCCTCCGTATTGCCCTGGAAGGCCGCGTTCAAACCGGCAAAATCCTCAGCTCTGGCAGACGTCAGCATCAGCGCGCCGAGATTGCGGCTCGTCATGGCGGCCTGTTCCGCCTCGAGCCACTTCTGCACCAGCGCCGTCTGCGCCTCAGTCGTTGCGAGCGACTTGAGCGTTTCCAGATGGAGCAGGGGCGCGCCGATGAATTCCTGGTCGACACCCCAGAGCGGATCGCTGGTTTCGCCGGCTTCGTCGACGAAATAGTCTGCGAGCCTCGCGTCCTCCAGCATGTTGACGAAAGGCATGGCGATTGGCCGGCCGGCTAACACCGCGGCCAGTTCTTCCGGGCCACCCTCGGCCAGCAGGTCGGAGATCACGTCGCGTGTCAGCGGTCCGGTCTCGATCACGTGATGCGAGACGCCAAGAGGGCGTGTTTCGCGGGCGATGGCCAGCGCGAGTTCCGCCGCATCGGCAAATCCATGATCTTCGCCGATCAGGATGAATTGGGCTTCGGGAAACTCGGCGCGGAGCAGCGCCGCGCCTTCACCGGTCAGCGCGCCGTGATCCAAAGTCATCAGCGGCGGAGCGGAGATGGTCTCGGCTACGCTGGCATATGCACCGAGAACAGCCAGGCTCGCGGCAATGAGGATCTTGGATTTCATGTCTCTTCCCCTCCAAATGGATATGGAAGGGAGATGCACCGATAGGTCCAGCTGGATGCATCCGGTCTGAAAAAATCCGAGGAAACGCAGCCCCCGCCTTGAGTTAAAACGCTTTTTCAGCTGCCGGTCGGCGGGCACTCGCCGGTATAGGCAACGCTGGCGCCCGCCGCAAGGGCTTCGCATTTGTTGCCGTAAGTCTCGCCGTCACATCCGCAGACGGGCATGTATTCGCGTGTGCAGATGGTAGGGGTTTTGACGCAGGTGCCGGAGGCGTCGGCGATGCTGCTGCAAACACCCGCTTCGAAGATGCAGGCGAGGCCTTCCGCGCATTGGATACCTGCGATGCCGCTGCACATCTCGCCAACCGACGCGACCGGACGGCTCACTTCAGCCGCAGGAGCCTCTTCGGTCACTTTCTTGAAGTGGCCGCAACCGGTCAGGAGGGTCAGGGAAAGGGCAAGAAGGGCGAGTCGCATGGGTGTATCTCCTGAATTGAGGAGAGCCTGCGACTCGCGCTGAATCTTGGCAAGTCCTGTGGCTTACTTCGCGCCGGCAGCGACCGAAGCGAAGATGTTCTGGCCATGCTCGCCGCCGGATTTGAACGCCGGGCGGGTGGTGTTCACGTCGGTGATCTGGTCCCACTTCGCAGCGACCGCTTCGGCCGTCAGCGCGTCGCCCGCGCCGACAAACACGCCGGCAGTTTCAACGATACGGGCCATCGAGAACGCGCCGGCGCCGGCCGACAGGATCATGCCAGTCGGGGCGTCTTCCTTGACGAGATTGATGACACCGGGGGTCACGTAGTCCGGCTTCAGCGCGGTCAGCATCTGCTCGGACATGATGTCTTCGGTCATGCGGGTTGCCGCAATCGGGCAGACAGCGTTGATCTTGATGTCGTTTTTCGCGCCTTCGATCTTCAGCGTGTTCATGATGCCGACCACGCCCAGTTTCGCGGCGCCGTAGTTGGCCTGGCCGAAGTTGCCATAGAGGCCTGTGGACGAGGTGGTGACGACGATGCGGCCGTAGTTCTGGGCCTTCATGATGTCCCAGGCAGCATGGATCGGAAGGAAGCTGCCGCGCAGGTGGACGGCGAGTACGAGGTCGATATCGTCAACCGACATCTTGGAGAACGAGCGGTCGCGCAGGATGCCGGCGTTAGCGATGAGGATGTCGATCCGGCCCCATTTGGCCATCGTGTCATCGATCATCTTCTTGACGCCGTCGACATCCGAAACCGACGAGCCGTTGGCGATGGCTTCGCCGCCGAAGGCTTCGATTTCGGCAACCACAGCCTTGGCCGCATCCGAGCCGTCGCCTGAGCCATCACGCGATCCACCGAGATCGTTGACAACAACCTTGGCGCCGCGGCGGGCGAGTTCGAGCGCATGGCAACGGCCAAGGCCGCCACCAGCACCGGTGACGATGGCAACGCGGCCGTCAAAGCGGATCTCGGACATGGGGGTCTCCTGAAACGGTTGTATGGTTTGGGCGGTGTCACACCAGACGTTCACGTCAACGTCAAGCACGTCCGCTGCGTCACCTCGCCCACGGAGCGTTCAAACGCGCGTGACATACCCCTTGGTCAGTCTTGCCACGGTTAATCGGGCGTGATTTTGTAAGTTCTGAAACAGCACTCGGAGGAAACCATGCTGGCCTATGTGACCCTAGGAACCAACAACAAGGACAAGGCACTTGCATTCTATGATGCGGTGCTCGGCGAAATGGGCGCGAAGCGCTTTTTCGCGAATGAACGCCTGCAGTTCTACGGTGTCGGCCCCGGCCAGCCGATGCTCGGGATCGGCGACGCCTACGACAAGAATGCCGCGACGGTGGGTAACGGGGTCATGCCTGCGCTGGCCTGCGCCAGCGCAGAAGTCGTGGACAAGGTCTATGCAAAAGCCATCGCCATGGGCGCTACAGACGAAGGCGCGCCCGGCAACCGGATGCCGACCTTCTACGGCGCGTATTTCCGCGATCCCGACGGCAACAAGATCTGCGTCTGCAAGCTCGGCTAGAGCAGGCGAATGCACGCACTGCAAAACCCTCCGGTCGCATCCGGAGGGGTTTTTGTGCCGTGTCACTCCGGCCGGGCGTCTTCCAGTTTCCCCGCATAGAAGGTGCGCAGGTCCGCCGCGAGGGCGTCCAGGGCGCCGTCATTGAGATACATCATATGCCCGGCCTGATAGTAGGTCATCGCCACCCGCTCCTGCGGGATGCCGTAGCGCGCAAACGTGATCTCGGCGTCGAAGAAGGGCGTGATCATATCGAAATACCCATTGGCGACCCACACTTTCATTGCCGTGTTCTGGCGCATCGCGGTGGTCAGCTGGGCCGAGACGTTAAGGTAATGCGGCTCCCAGTATTCACCCTCCGGCACATCCCGGTAGTTCCAGTGGGTCGACGCCGCCTCGCTGGACAGCATGTAGGGCCGGTCCATCGTCACGCCGAGATCGGTCGAGAGATACTGGTTCATCAGCGCCGAATAAGCCGAGCCGATGGCGTAGCCTGAAACATCCGCCTCCGGAGTTTCCGCCACATCGTCGGCTTCGTCGCCGAGATACCGCCCGTCGAGGCGCCCGAGCGCCACGCCCTTGTCGCGCAGCAGTTCTTTCTGGAAGCGCGGCATCAGGATCTTGAGATCGGAGGCTTCGATATAGGCGGGCGAAAGCCCGGTGAAGTAAGCAAGTCGCTCGCGGATCCGGGCGCGCTCGTCCGGCGCCAGAGTCGCGCCTCTCCACAGTGCGGGCCCATACTCGTCGCGTGCGAAGGCGCGGGCCTCGGCAAGGAACTGGTCTTGCGGCACGCCGGCACCGGCGCGGCCATGATACTGCGCCGCCGCCGCCATGCTCGGCAGATACGTGACGTAAGAATAGATATTATCGTGGACCGAGGTTGAACCTTCATAGTCTAGCGCCTGCGAGATCAGCACCAGCCCGTTGAGCGCAATATCGACATCGCCGGTCAGCATCCGGTTGGCGAGATAGGCAGCCCGGGTTGTGCCGAAGCTTTCACCGATCAGGTATTTCGGGGCGTTCCAGCGCTTGTGGTCGGTGATCCATATACGGATGAATTCCGAGATGGAGCTGCCATCGCCGTCTTCGCTCCAGTAATCCTTGTCCTCGCCCTTGCCGACCGCCCGGCTGTAGCCTGTGCCGACCGGATCGATGAACACGAGGTCGGTCACGTCGAGGATCGACAGTGGATTGTCCAGCAGCACGTAGGGCGCCGCGCCGTCATCGGCGTCCGCGTCGCTCGCCACCTTCACGCGCTTCGGGCCCAGCAGGCCCATGTGCAGCCAGACGGAGGCCGAGCCTGGCCCGCCATTGAACACGAACGACACAGGGCGCGGCCCGCTGACGTTTTCTCGGATGTAGGCGATAGTGAAAAGGCTTGCGGCGGGCTCGCCTTCCTCATTGTTGATGTGGGTTTCGCCGGCTTCCACGCGGTAGGTGATCTTCTGCCCGCCAAACGTGCCGGTGTGGGTGGATTTGAACATCAACGCGTCCGGAACCGGCTTCGCGCGCTTTCCCGCCTCGGCCTTTTCGTCAGCGGCCTTGCTGGCGGCGGGTGCTGCAAGCGCCGGCGCGGCGGACGCGAGCAGGAGCGCAAGGATCAATGCCTGGAGTTTCATGTTTGGGTTCAGCCCTTCGAAGCCCGTCTCAGCAGCGTCTCAAGATGAACCGCCAGTTGGTTGATATTAAAGGCAAAACCTAAGCCCGCTTCCGGCGCGCGTCAAACGCCGCGCTTTGCTCAGCTGACACTGACCGCGACCGGCGTGCTGAGCGGCCCGATCCGCGTCCACGCTTCGATCCGGTACTCGCCAGGTGGCAGGATGAGCGGCAGCCGGTCTCCCGGCAACAACATCAGCCGGTCTTCCGGCACGGCGAGATCAGGATCGCCAACGCGGCGCGCTTCGATCAGTACCGGCAGCGTCGATGACAGGAATGCCGGCGGCACGCTGACGACATTTTCGCCTTCACTGCGGCCGGACGTTTGCCGGCCTTCCTTGATCGCTGCGCGCGGGATCGCAAACACCATGTCTGCGGCGGCGCCCTGCGTTGCGCCGTCTCCGTGTGAAGGCACGAAGGCCGGGTCGGAGTCAGAAGGGGCACAGGCGGTAAGCGAAATGACAAGCGGCAGGCGGCCTGTCTGCGCGGCGACATTGTCCTTCAGCGAGATCGTCGCGGACGGATCTGCTGAGCGCTCGACGTGAATGATGACGCGCGCCTGAGGCGCGTTCGCGAAGATGCGGCGGTTTATCTCTGCTGCGAGCGCTGCCTGCCGGCGGGCCGATTGTTCGGCCGGACTGAGGGACGACAATTCGCTCGAACTTGACCACCAGACCCCCGCATCCACGAGCTGCAGGCCGCCGCGCTTCACTTCGCGGATCAGGCGCCCTTGTCCGGGGTCGCGCGTGACGAGACCTTCCGACACCAGCAGCACATCCGGATGCGCTGCGCCGCCGGGGCCAAGCGTCAGACCGTCATCGGCATAGGCCGTGAAACCGTCTGAAGCGAGACGGGTGACGAGGTCCTTCAGGAATGCAGTTTGCGAGGCCGCGTGCCGGTCACTTTCGACAATCACGATCTGGCTGCCAGCGGCTGCGCGCGCGATCATCTCGATCGGTTCCACCCATTGCTGCGGGCAGCCGTTGATGCCGCCCGTAGCGGGCGCCATGTCGACCAGATCGTCGCGGCCCATGGCGCGCAGCACATCCGCCAGCTTGCCGCCGGCGGCCGCGCTGGCGCCCGCAATATAGAGGTCTGCCTGGCCGAAGAAGAAGGCGCGCGCTTCGCCGGCGAGATCGGCTTCGGAATGCCATTCGCGGTCCGGCCCGGTCGGCGCAGCGGTTACATCGGTCGCCACCATGACGCGCAGCTCCGGCGTCTGCGCAGAGCACGCAGCGAGACAGAGTGCGACGAGGCAAGCCGTGCGTCCTGGCATGCGCGAGAGGGTCCTTCTGCCGCCGGTTACAAGCTGCGTCTGGCAATCAACCGGCGGCGTCAACGCAACTCGCCCCGCGGGTTAGGCGCCCGCTGCGCGATGCAGCCGCTGCGCGAATGATGCAGTTAACCGGTTGCCATTACCTGCTTTCCATTCGGCAAGGCGGCGGCTAAGCCTGCTGCCGGGTACAAGTCTTGAGGGAGGCGCGTTTGACCATGCCGGCAGGTTACGAATGGGGTTGGGATAACGGCCGCGCGCTGATCGGGATCGCAGTGATTTATGCGCTGTGCTGGATACTCTCGGAGAAGAAAAAGCTTTTCCCCTGGAAGATCGTGCTCGGCGCCACTGTGATGCAGTTCGCATTCGCGCTGATCCTGTTCGGCATTCCGGTCGTGCGCGAGATCCTGTTCAAGGCCAACGACGTGGTCGGCGGCCTGCAGGCCGCAACCCGCGCCGGCACCAGCTTCGTGTTCGGCTATGTCGGCGACAATGCGGCCGCCAGTGAATTGATCGGCGGCTCTGCCCCGCCGCTTTTCTTCTTCCAGATCCTGCCGATCATTATCGTGGTGGCGGCGCTCTCGGCCATCCTTTGGCACTGGCGTATCCTGCGCTGGGTCACCAATGGCTTTGCCTTCGTCTTCCGGCGCGGCATGGGGCTTGGCGGGGCGACCTCGCTCGCGGTCTCGGCCAACGTCTTCATGGGCATGACCGAAGCCCCGGTTCTTATCCGCCCCTACATCAAGGGCATGACGCGGTCCGAGCTGCTGATCATGATGACTGCCGGTTTTGCCACCATCGCCGGCTCTGTGCTCATCGTGTACGGAGCATTCCTCGAAGGCAAGATGGCGAACCCGCTGGCCCAGCTGCTCACCGCCTCGATCATGGCCGCACCAGCGGCCGTCGCGGTCGCCCTGACGATGATTCCGGAAACGACGCCGGCCGATCAGCGCGTCCAGAATCCTGACTTCAACTATGCCTCCACCATGGATGCGTTCTCGACCGGCGCGACCGATGGCCTCAAGATCGTGTTCAACATCGCCACCATGCTGATCGCCGCGCTCGCCTTGCTCTGGCTTGTGAATGCCGGGCTTGGTTCGTTTCCGGATGTGCTCGGTGCGCCGCTGTCGATCGAGCGTATCCTCGGCTGGATCTTCGCGCCGCTGATGTACATGGTCGGCGTACCCTGGGACGAAGCCGCGAAATCCGGCTCGCTGATGGGTGTGAAGACAGTGCTCACGGAGTTCGTCGCCTTCATTCAGCTGGCGGAGATTCCGGTCGGCGAGATGGACCCACGCACGCGCATCATCACCGCCCACGCGATCTGCGGCTTTGCCAACTTCGGCTCCATGGGCATCCTGATAGGCGGCCTGACAATCGTCGAACCGGATCGCCGCGAAGACTTCCTCAGCCTCGCCTGGCGCACGCTCCTCGCGGGCACATTGGCGACCTGTTTGTCGGCTGCGGTCGTTGGCGCATTGCCATACCAGTTGTTCGCGGGTTCGGCGGGCTGACGCAGCGGCCGGGGTCGCCATCAGCTGCGTCAGCGCCTACAATCTCTTTCAGGCGCTCAGCTGATTTGCGCCCTGTTTAGGGAGTGCGCGCGTGTCGTTTCGCAACGGATTGGTTGGAGTTGCCGTTGCGGCGTTGGCGCCCGCAGCGCTGGCTCAGGCAGGCCCTGCAGATGCCGGTCAACCCGCAGGTATGCGCCTCATGCCGATCGAGGTCTGGGGTGACCGCAAGGACCGGGATCCAGGCGCCCAATCAGTCATCGACGCGGACCTGATCGAGAGCACCGCTGCCGACCGGCCCGCTGAAATCCTGAACCAGGCGCCCGGCGTCAATATCCAGATGAACTCCGGGCAGGAGCATCTGATCTCGATCCGCTCGCCGGTGCTGAGCGGCGGGGCCGGGCAGGGAAGTTTTCTCATTCTCGAGAACGGCGTACCGACCCGCTCGCCCGCCTTCGGCAACGTCAACAGCCTGATCGAGCCGCACCTCGAGATCGCCGAGGCCATCGAAATCATCCGCGGTCCGGGCAGTGCGAAGTATGGCTCGAACGCCGTACACGGACTGATCAATGTCATCCTGCCGGATGCCGAAGGCGACCAGACGCTTCGCTCCAGCTATGGCACGCTCGGCCGCTGGCGCGGCGATGCCTCGGTCAATCTGGGCCGCGACACTCGCTTCAACCTGTCCCTCCTGGACGACAAGGGCTGGCGCGACGCGACCGGCAGCGAGCAACAGAAGGTCTCGCTGCTCACCCGCCAGGCCTTCAGCGGCTGGGATGCCACCGCCTGGCTCTCCGCCTCCAGCCTCAACCAGGAAACTGCCAGTTTCATCCAGGGCCCCCGCGCCTATGAGGACCGCGACCTCGCCGAAACAAACCCCAACCCCGAAGCCTTCCGCGATGCCTGGTCGGCGCGCGCTGGTCTGCGCCTCGAGCGCGCGATCGGCCCCGGGAAGCTGATCCTGACGCCTAACCTGCACAGCCAGGGCATGGTGTTCTCTCAGCATTTCCTGCCCTATGGCGGCGTCGAAAAAAACGCCCACACCGGCGGCGGCCTGATGGCCCGGTATGATCTCGACCCCGTCGGACGCGTCAACTGGCGCTTCGGCGCCGATACGGATTTTGCCTCAGGATACCTCAAGGAAATCCAGCCGAGCCCGAACCCCAGCCCCAATTTTCCGCAGGGCGTGCACTACGACTATCTCGTCGAAACGCAGGTCTTCGCACTCTGGACCGAAGCCGATGTGCAGCTCACGGACAATCTCCGCCTGCTCGCCGGCCTGCGCGGAGAGACGCATGACTATGCCTACGACACCCGCGCGCCTGCAGGCATCAATGGACGCTTCAACGTGCCCGCAGACCGCTCGGATGATTTCAGCTTTGTCACGCCCAAGCTCGGTCTCGTCTGGGACCGCGACGGGTATAGTCTCTATGCGAATTATGCGCGCGGTGCCCGCGCGCCGCAGGTCTCGGACCTCTACCGTCTTCAGAACCGTCAGGTTGCCGGCGAGATAGAAGCCGAAACGCTGGACAGTCTCGAAACCGGTGTGCGCGGCGACGCCCTGTTCGGGCATCTGGATTTCGACATTGCCGCTTACTGGATGGACAAGGAGAACTTCTTCTTTCGCGATTCCGATGGCCTGAATGTTGTCGATGGCTCCACCCGCCATGTCGGCATCGAAGCCGCCGCGACCCTTCGCATAGACGACAGTCTGAGCCTCGGCGGCAACCTCGCCTGGAGCGACCAGGAATACACGTTCAACCGGCCTGTCGTCGCCGCGCTGGAGCGGATCACCTCCGGCAACACCATCGACACAGCTCCGGAATGGCTCGGCGATGCGCGGATCGACTGGCAGGCCACAGACGCGCTCGCGCTGTCGCTGACACTGGAGTATGTCGGCGAATATTTCACCGATCCGGCCAACACGGTCATCTATCCCGGCCACACCGTCTTCGGCGCCCGCGCAGGCTGGAACATCACAGAGACGCTGGAAGCCTCGCTGATCCTCCGTAACCTGACGGACGAAGCCTATGCCGACCGCGCCGATGTCGCCTTCGGCAATGAACGCTATTTCCCCGGAGAACCGCTGAACGCGACCTTCGGACTGACAAAAAAATTCTGAGGAGGAACCCCATGAAATTCTATCATAGCCCGATGGCGCCGAACCCGGACCGCGTCGTTTTCTTCCTCCGCGCCAAGGGCAAGCTGGACGCGGTGGAGCTCGAAGAAGTCTCGATCATGAAGCAGGAGCACAAGCAGCCGGGCTACCGGGAAGTCTCGCCCTATGCGCAGGTGCCCGCGCTGATCCTCGACGACGGCACGAACATCACCGAGAGCCGCGCCATCTGCACCTATTTCGAAGGCATCTTCCCGGAGCCGAACCTGATGGGCGTGGACCCGAAGGAAAAGGCCCTCATTGAAATGTGGGACCGGCGTGTGGAGCTGATGTTTTTCATCCAGTTCGCCGGCTGGTTTCGCAACGCGCATCCCGCCATGGCGCCGCTCGAAGTGCCGCAAAGCCCCGAGGCCGCCGCCAAGGGCGAGAAGGCCGCCCGCAAGATGGCCGAGCGCCTCGATGCCCACCTCGCCGACCACGCCTTCGTGGCCGCCGAGCGTTTCTCGATCGCTGACATCACGCTCTACATCACCTGCGGTTTCACCCGCGTGATGAAATGGGCGCCGCACAAGGAACTGCCGAACCTCGGCCGCTGGCACGCGGAAATGACGGCGCGAGGTTTCGCCGGCTAGGCGTTCTTGATGTTCATCCCGCCATCGACCGGAATGTGCACGCCGTTCAGGAAGCTCGCCGCCGGCAACACCAGCGAGAGCGTCATGTTGGCGACCTCTTCCGGAATGCCATACCGGCGCAGCGGCACGCGGCGCTTGGCATAGATTTCCTTGTGCTCGTCCGAAATGCCCGCCGTGATGCCGGTGGTGATCGGGCCGGGGCAGATACAGTTCACCGTTATGCCCTCGCGGCCCAGGTCCACCGCCAGCCCGCGCGTCAGGCCGATCACGCCATGCTTGGCCGCCACATAGGGCGAGTTGCCCGGCGTCGCGCCGAGACCCTCCGTGGACGCAATATTGACGATCCGCCCCCAGCCATTCTTGCGCATGTACGGGAGCGCCGCGCGGATGGCGCGCTGGTGCGAAGTGAGCATCACGTTGATCGACGGCCCCCAGCTATCCTCATAGCTCTCCTCGCCAACCTGCGCCGGAATCGCAAATCCCGCATTGTTGACGAGAATATCCATCCCGCCGAAATGCGCCGCCGCCTCATCCACCACGCGCTTGATTGCCGCGCCGTCGCCGACATCCAGCGCCCAGCCGCGCACATGCTT
>JBBSAZ010000023.1:0-17408 GCA_038251755.1 Caulobacterales bacterium | reverse complement strand
TCGAAATTGCCAAGCGCGATCGAGGCGCCGCGCGCGCTTTCAGGCAGTCCGCGATACTCCGCGAAGACGGCCATCAGGCCCCCCGGCTGGGCGCCACCACTTCGGCTTCGCCCGTGATCACGCGCTTGCCCTCGACGAGGCATTCGACTTTCAGCGTGACGCGGTTGCCGCGGTCCTGCTTCTCGGCGACTTCGGCGCGCACGGTGACGACATCGCCGATATGGACGGGGCGTTTGAAGCGCATCGACAGGCCGACGAAGATGGCGCCCGGGCCCGGCAGGTTGTTGCCGAGGATGCCGGAGATGTAGCTGGCGGTCAGCGCGCCGTGGGCGATGCGCTTGCCGAAGATCGTACCGGCCGCGAACTCGTCCGACATGTGCAGCGGGTTGAAGTCGCCGGACACTTCGGCGAAGCGCTGAATGTCATTCTCGGTGATCGTGTGCACGGTCTCGTGCGCCTGGCCGAGCTGCAGGTCTTCATATTTGAAACCAGAGAAAGTCGTCATGCCGTCGGGGCTCCTGAATCCTTGATATTTCGTCCGTTACACGCCGCCGCGCGCGCCGTCACCACCTGAGGCCGGTCATCGCGTAGGTAGCGTGCTCGCCGTAATCGGCGAGAAGGTCGGTCACTTCCGCTTCAAAATTCGCGCCATGCTGCTTCAGGCCGGTGCCGACATACAGGCTGTCATAACCCTGCAACCGGGCGCCGCGCACGTCCGTGGCCGGGCTGTCGCCGATGCAGAGAATTCGCCCGGGAGGCGATTTCAGCTCCGAAAGCCTTGCAATGGCGAGCTGGTAGATCGGCGCATAGGGCTTGCCGGGATAGATGACGTGGCCGCCGAGGTCTTCGTAGACGTCCGCCAGCGCGCCGGCGCACCAGTAGAGCTTGCCGCCGATGCGGACCTGCTTGTCAGGGTTGGCGCACAGCATCGGGATGCCCTTGGCGACGGCGCGGCGGAACTCTTCGCGGTAATCCTCGGGCTGGTCCTTGAGCTGGTCGCGCAGGCCGATGCACAAAAGAAGGTCAGCGGAATCGTTGTCGATAAAGGTGTTGGGGAGACCCTGGTAAAGGAACCGGTCATGTTCCCAACCTTCGTCGCCGCCCATCCGCCAGATGGTCATCTCCGGGCGGGCGGCGAGTTCGGCGCGGGTGGCGTCGCCGGACGAAACGCAGGTGTCGAATGCCGTCATCGGCACGCCCAGCGGCTCGAAGAGGCGGATGACCTGCGCATTCGGCACCGGGGCATTGGTAATCAGGATGACCTGCCCGCCCTGCGCCCGGAACTTCACGAGCGCCTCGCAGGCCTCCTTGAAGGCGGCGCGGCCATTGTGGATGACGCCCCACACATCGCAGAGGATGGTATCATAGAGCGGCGCTATTCCGGCGAGGCCGGCAGGAAACTGCAGAGAGGTCATGGGCGCGCGAGGTAGGCCGGACGGCCTTCCCGGTCAATCGCCCCCATTAATCGCCGAGCCCGCAGGCGGCGGCCGGCAGCGGATTGAGCACCCATTGCACGGCAGTCGGGATCGACACCGATTGCGGCAGGAAACAGCCCCGCAGGCGGTAGACCGTGCCCGGCGTATCCTCCGTCATCGCGCCCGCGTCATACTCGCAGGCGAACAGGTTGGCCGGATGATCCGCCGGCGAACCCATGCGGACATCCAGCAGCATGTGGTTGGAGCCGGTCGGGACGGAGATCACGCCGGCATCGAGGGGACCGAAACCGCACTCGGTGATAGGTGTATAAAATCCGTCGGCGCCCTGCACCGTTGGAGCGAGCGGCGGACGGATCGTCAGGTCGAGGCGGACGGGCACGAGATCCATCAACGGATCAAGAACGGCGGGCGGCAGGTCGTTGCCTTCGTCCGGCAGCATGCCCGTGATGCCGATGAAGGCCAGGCGCGCCTCGGAAACGGTGGTCACTTCGGGCGCCGCAACCGGCGCGGCGAGTTCAGTCGTCGTAGGGGCAATCACGCAGGCGGCAACGAGTGCCAGCAGGCTGGCCGGGATCAGTCTGACGAAAGGCATGGGTTCGTTTCCTCCGCACCACTGCCCTCAGGAGGCCTGCAAATTCCGGCGAAATCAAGCCGGTGACCGGTCAGCCAAACTTGAACAACCGGTCAATCAGGGACTTTGGGGGCTGGGTGTCCTCCATTAGAGAGGATTTGATCGGGCGCGGCGCCCCGAACACATGGCCCTGGCCATACGGGATTTCATATTCGAGGATCTCCAGGACGCTGGCTTCATCCTCGATCTTTTCGGCGACCAGCGTGATGGCATAGCGCGAGAGAACGGCGCTGACTTCCGAACCTTCGATGCGGCGGTTGATGTTCGAGACCGGGCGTTCTCCCTGCGGGTCGCGCAGCTGTTCGATCAACTGGTTGCCATTCATCTTCACGAAACGCACGCCGGCGCTCTGCAATCTCGGCAGGTCGAGTGCGAGCGTTGTCGCGTGGTCGATCGAGAAGCGGAAGCCGAGGGCGGCGAGCTTCTCCATGTTGGCGCGCATCGCGGCCGAGCGGGACTCGAACTTGTCGGCCCGCAATTCGAAGATCACGGCGCCTGAGAGGTCGCGGTTCTCCGTCATGAATTCCAGCACGAGCGGGAACAGGCCGGGGTCTTCCAGCGAGGCCGAGGCAATGTTGCAGAACACGCCGACGCGGCGGTCGCGCTCGGCAAGGCGCCGGACGATCTGCACGCAGCGGAACAGCATGAAATTGTCGATCGTGCCCATCAGGTTGGCGCGGCGGGCCGCATCGAGGAAATCGGCCGGCAGGATCAGCGAGCCATCGGCGCGGCGCAGACGCGTGAAGCCTTCGTAGAAGGACACCCGGCGCTGGGGCAGCGATACGATGGGCTGCAGGTGCAGATCGACGCGACCATCCTTCAGCGCATCGCGAACGTCGCGAAGGATAGCGTCTTCGACCGGGCTGACCACGCGCTCACTGGTTTTTTCGGCGAGCTGGCGTTCGAACGTCCGCGTCAGCCGGTCGATCAGGCTTTGCAGCTCCTGCATCTCCTTGGCGAGGCGCTCGCGCTGTTCGCCCATTTCCTGTTTCAGCGTCTGCTCCACCACATCGGTGCGCGCCTCAAGCACGTTGACGCTTCGCGACACGGCCGTGACCGATTTTTCGACGGAGGCCATGCGGTCATCGAACTTCTTCGTGGCCGCGCCCGCCCGGGCGAGCACGTGGATCTGTCCGAGAACGGCCGAGGTGATGGCGCCGCCCGCGATAGACAGGGGGAGTCCCACAGCCGTGAACGTGAAGATGCCGTAGCCCACGCCTGCGCCGGCGGCGAGGTATAGAAGGAACAAGACGAACGTCATCAGACCAGCACCCGGAAATAACCCATCAATCTTAAGAATAAGGCAGAATTGGTTAACGAATTGCTCGGAATTGGCTTGATTTGCCCCCTCCGGCAACCCGGTTCCGGACCGTTGCCGGAAGGCAACACGCCGTCACTTCTTGAGTTGCGACAGCACATCCGGCATCGACCGGAGGACCTTTCAGGGCTTAACAAAAGCTTAAGCCTGTTCGTTCGCCTCAGGTCCGCGGCCTTTCCTGGCCGGAGCGGGGCGATCTCGGGGGAGACAGGGGCCTTGTCCGCAAGGATGAGGTCCCGTCGTTCCTTCCGGCAGCCGGCCCTCAGCCGATCCGCATCGTGTATGGTTCCTCCACAACTTTATTCTCGATATGGCCAAGGCCGTCGATCTCAATACGGACCGTGTCGCCCGCCTTCAGCCATTTCGGCGGATCGAACCCTGCGCCGACACCGGCCGGTGTGCCCGTATAGATGACGTCGCCCGGCTCCAGCGTGAAGGCGGCGGTCAGATGTTCGATCTGGGCCGCGATGTCGTGGATCATCTGGGAGGGCTTGCCGGTCTGGCGCAGCTCGCCGTTGACGAAGGTACGGATTTCCGAGCCGGAAATGTCGCCCGCCTCATCCGGTGTCACGATGGCCGGGCCGAAGACGGCATGGGTGTCAAAGCCCTTGCCCATGATCATCGTCTGGCTCGCCTTCTGCCAGTCGCGGACCGAGTAATCTCCGCCGACGCAAAAGCCGGCGACGATCTCCATTGCCCGGTCACGGGGCACATGGCGCCCCGCCTTGCCGATCACCACGACAAGTTCACCTTCATAATCGAGCTGCGCAGAGACCTTCGGTAGATGCACATCGTCATAAGGACCGTTGGTGGCGGTCGCCTGCTTGTTGAACCATTTCTGCACCTCGGGCTTCGAGGTGTTGACGAAGCTGACACTCTCGGCGGCGTGGGCGGCGTAGTTGACGCCGATGCCGAGGATCTTTCCCGGCCGCGCGACGGGCGCGAGGAGGCGAACCGACGCGAGCGCAACCGGCGGACCGGTCACCTTTCCGGCCAGCGCCTCACTCACTGACGCGCCCTCAACAGGCTCGATACTGTCGCCGTTGAGCCGGCCATATGCCGACAGCCTGCCGAGTTGGAACCGCACCAGACGCATGGCGTTACTCTCCCGTCACACTCTGCCGTGAATTACCTTGCCAACCGTTCATGTCTCGTTGTGAACGCCTTTGGCAAGGGCTAGGGAGAGGGCTTGTAGAGGGGTACCGGTATGCATCTCGGCGTGCGCGCGCAGGAAAGCTCATTGAGCGATGTTTTCGCGCCCGGAGAGCGGCTGCGGATGCCGCCCTATCAACGCAGCTATTCCTGGGGTGAGACCGAAGCGCTCGACCTGCTTGGTGACCTCCGGGAAGCCACCGATGCCCAGATTCCTCACTTCATAGGCGCGGTCGTGTTCGTCCACGGCGAAGAGCCGGGCGTGCTGGAAATCGTCGACGGCCAGCAGCGGTTGACCACGCTGACGATCCTGCTCTGCGTGCTGCGCGACCTTGAGCCGGACAAGGACCGGGCGCGCGCGCTGAATGCCCTGATAGCTGATGAGGCCCGCCCCATCCTCGGCGAAGGCGCCAACTGGCGCGTCGCACTCAACTATCAGGACGGCGCTTTTTTTCGTGACACGATCCAGCGCTCCGGCGCGACGCTGGTTCTGGACGCAGACCCCGGCGAAAGCGAAAGTCAGGCCCGGATGGTGGCGAATGCTGCGGCCTTCCACAGGGAACTCGGCGGGGTGGAGCCGGAGAAGCGCCGCGCGCTGGCGCAAATCGTCACAAAAGGCTGCGCGCTGGTGCGCGTCGTCGTCGACAACAAGGACCAGGGCTTCAAGGTGTTCCGTGTGCTGAACACACGCGGAAAGGAGCCGGGCGCGCACGACATCATCAAGACCGAACTTTTCCAGCGCGCCCGCTTCACCTCGGCCGAAGCCGCTCGCTATGCCGAGCGCTGGGCGGAGCATGAGGCGACCCTTGGCGGCACCGCCTTCGACGACCTGCTGCGCCAGATCCGCACCATTTTTGACCGCGCGACCAAGGGCGATATCGTGGCCGCCTTCCAGAAAGGCGCGCTGGCCAAGATCGATGCGCGCAAGTTTCTCGACGATATCCTGCCCGCCTATGTGCGCGCCTACCGCCAGATCGAGACGGCGCAACTTGAGGAAAGCCCGCGCGCCGAGGCGATTGCCAACTGCCTGCACCAGATGCGCGCGCTCGAGCAGCAGAACTGGCGCGCGCCGGCGTTGCACTTCCTGGCCGAGCGCGGCGTCGACGATGCCGCCGCGCCGGAGTTTTTCCAGAGCCTTGAGCGCCTCTCCTACGTCACGCAGCTGCTGATCCATGACCGCGACCAGCGCAGCCGGCGCTTTTCGCGCGTCACCGAAGCTGTGCGCAACGACCGCGTGCTGCTTTCCAAGACAGGACCGTTCGCGATCTCGCGCGATGAAGGCAGGAAGGTCCGTGAACGGCTGATCGGCCGGTTTGCGACTTTCGGCCAGCGGCGGGCGATTGCGCTGCGCCTGTGTGCGGCGCTCGCCGGGGGGCGGACCATTCCGCCGGAATCGGACGCAACCGTTGAGCACGTTTTGCCGCGCACCATCCCCGACGACAGCCACTGGCTGGACACCTGGCCGGACGCCGCGCGCCGCCGCGAACAGTGCGACACGATCGGCAACTTCGTGCTTCTGACCACCAAGGTGAATCAGAAGGCCGACCGGCTCGACTACCGCGCCAAGAAGGAAATCTACTTCAATGGCGGCGGCGGGCAGGCGTTTGCCCTGACCCGCGACCTGATGGAACAGGATGCCTGGACGCCGGAGATCGTCCGCAAGCGGACGGAGAAGCTTGCCGGCATCCTCGCCGATGCCTGGGGCCTCTAGGCGGCCTTGCCCCGCAGCCGGTTTGCGGCCGAAATCAGCAGATCGATCAACAGTGCGGCCACCAGTGTCACGCCGGCCATCGGCAGGAATATACCGAGCGCCAGGATCAGCACCACGACACCGGCCGCGAGCCGCTTGTCTGCTGGCAGAGGCGGCGTACCAAGGCGGCCTCTGGGCCGGCGGCGCCACCACATGACGCCGCCCGTCACGCTGAGCAGGATGACGCCGAGCGTGGCGAGCACGCCGACGACCTGGTTGAGCCAGCCGAACAGCGCGCCTTCATGGAAGGCAACACCGAGCGCCATGAACCGGTCCACCGGATTGTGATCGGTGAATTCGATGCGCATCAGTTCCGCGCCGGTCCAGCGGTCGTGGTGAACGGTGACCCGGTCCGGGCGCGAGGCCGCCATCGAGCGGATGGTCCAGACGCCGTTTTCGCCGCGCGGCGGCTGCACCTCCACCGGCGGCGCATAGCGCTCCGGCGCGGCCATATCGAGGACCGCCTGCAGGGAGAACGGGGTGACCGCGCCGGCGCCGGACGAGGCTGACTGCACGCCGACCGCTCCCGCGCCCTTGCCCTGATCCCAGAGTTCGGCACCTGTACCATGATCCATGCCGGTACGCATGTCGTGCATCGAATGATCCGTCTGCGGAGCGCCGGACTCAAGCGTCACGAACCATTCCTGCCCCGGCGCCTTGAGACCCGCGAGGGCCTTGGCCTTGTTGAATCCGTCGCCCCAGACCTGCGTCCACGGGAGGCCGAAAAACAGGAGGACCAGCACGACGCCGCCAATCCAGGCGCCGCCCATGCCGTGCACCTTGCGCCAGGTCTCCCGCCTGCCCGGCCCCTCACCGAACTTCGGCACGAATACGCGCCACCACGGAGCGCTGCGCGGCCACCAGAGATATACGCCGGTGATGATCAGGATGATCATCCAGCTCGCCATGATCTCGACGACGAGCGAGCCGCGATCCCCCGCCAGCAGCGTGCCATGGATGCGCTTGACGACATTCATGAACCGGCCTGGCGTTGAGGTATTGTGGAGGACTTCGCCGGTCGTGCGATCCACCCAGAGCGTGCGAGGGCCTGCCTCGCCGCGGAGTTCGAATTCGAGGGTCGGATCCGCCGCCGAAATCGGCATCAGGACCTTGCCAAGGCTGGCGCCGGGATAGGCGGCGAGGCCCGCTTCCAGCAACGCGTCCGCTGTCAGGGTATCGCCTGCCAGCGGCGCCGCGCGCGCATTGATCCGGGCCTCCACCGCCGCATCAAACTGCGGTTTGAAGAGGTAGATCGCCCCCGTCACCGCGAGGATGACAGCAAATGGAATCACCATCAGCCCGGCGAAGAAGTGCCAGCGCCAGACGCGGTGCTGCAACGTTGTGCGAACGGCGCTGGCCATGGATCAGAACCTCGCGCGGATGCCGCCGAAGACGGCGCGGCGTTCGACAGGATAGTAGATGACCGAGGTGGGCGTCGCCGTAATCACCGCGCCGACATCGCCAGCCGCCTTTTCGCCGGCAAGGTTACGGGCATCAAGGAAGAAGTCGATCTTGTTGGTCGCCTTCAGGCTCGCGGTCACGCCCAGAAGCGCATAGCCGTCGGTCTGCGTGGTGTTGTTATAATCCGCATACGGCCCTTCCGGGAGCCATTCGAGATTCGGCGCGACACTGAACCGGTCTGTCTCGAATTTGAGTTCGGCCCGGTAGACATGTTCCGGAATCACCGGCAGCGTGTTGTCACCGTACTGGGCATCGCCCCGGAAAGCGAAGTCCGAATACTGATAGACTTGGCGGAGCGTGAAAAGGTCCGAAAGTTCCAATGACAATCCCGCCTCCAGGCCCTGGTGGCGGGTCTTGTCCGCGTTGAAGGTCGTGGCCGGTATATCCGGGCCGACCGTGAACTGCAGCATTTCGCCCTCGATATCCGCCGAGTAGAGCGACACATCCCACGACGCCATGCCGGCGGCGCCGCGCGTGCCGATCTCTGCCGTCCAGGCCGTCTGCGCGTCCACCGGCACGAAGCTGGCAATCTGCGCGACTTCCGAGAAACCGGGGAATTCCGCCGAGCGGCTATAGTTCGCGTACAGCTGGACATCAGGCGAGACTTCATAGAGCGCGCCGAATTTTGGCGAGATCTCCTCGAAATCCGCCGTTCCGAATGCGGCCGCCGGGAAGGTGACCGTCTGTTCGCGCTCGCCCTGGGATGCAATCACGCCCGCGATTAGCGTCAGCTGGTCGGTGACGCTATAGCGCCCTTCGCCATAAACATTCGCCGTCCAGGCTTCCTGGTCGGCCTCGAACGTGAGCGCACCGCGTTCGCCGCCGATGTTCACATATCGCTTGGCATCCGTCTCGCCCTGGCGCCCTTCGGCCCCGAGCGTAAAGGCGAAGGGACCTTTTTCCCATTCGTACCGGGCCCAGATGCCCTGATCGAGCGACTCATAGTCGATCACCTGGAAAATCGGATGGTAGAGCGACTTTTCGTTCAACCAGATGCCGACGGCGAGGTTCGAGTTGTCGAAATCGATGCGGGTCTGGTTCTGCACACGGATCGAATTGATGTCGCGGGCCTGGTCGCCGGCGAAGTTTCCCTGCTTCGGGTTTGACAGCACGGTGGCAAGGTTCAGCGCGCCTGGCAGTTCCTGGTTGATGTCGTTGGCGCTGGCATAGAAACGCGTGGTAATATTGTCGGTCACATCATAGCCGGCGTTGCCGTGGAAACGCACCGAATCGCGCGCGGTATGGTCGCGGTCACCGCCCGACGTATCGGCGCTTACCGCGCCCCAGGCGTCCCATTTGCCATTCGACATGCCGCCCGAGATCAGGCCGCGATACGTCTCGAAGCTGCCCACATCGCCGCGCACATAAATGCCTTCGGCCGTGTCGCCGGTCGGCGTGACTCCGTTGACCGCGCCGCCCAGCGTGCCCGAGCCGAAGCGCAGGGCGTTGGCGCCGCGGTAGACTTCGAGGTGATCGAAGAAGATCGGCTCGAGTTCCTGGAAGTCGCCATTGTCGTCGGCGAGGTTTATGGGCGCGCCGTCCTGCAGGAGCGTCAGGCCGCGCATGTGGAAGCCGCGGCTGATGCCTGAGCCGCGGATGGAAATGCGCACTTCCTGACCGTAGCGCGGCTGGGTGTAGACGCCGGGCGAGAAGGCCAGCGTGTCGCGCAGCGAGACGAGGAAACGGTCGGCATATTCCTCGTGGGTGATCACGTCGGTGCCGCCCGGCGTGGCGGACGCGCGGGCCTGGGCTTCGGCGGCGAGCGCGGTGGACGTGACGATGATGGTTTCCTCGATGCGCACGCTGTCGTCGGCGGCTTCGAGTTCCTGGGCGTAAGCCGGAAGGCCCGCCGAGAAGGCGACGCCAAGCGCGGAGAGGCTCACGGCGGAGCCCGTATGGAATGAGAATTTCATGGGTGTGCTTTTCAGATGAAAGTGACCCGGAGCTTTGGCTCCGGTAGACAGCCCTCCCGAGGGAAAGCGGCTAAATCAGGCTATCAATGAAACAGGCGGCGCACGTGAGCCGACCGGCGGGCCGCGCGGGACGTGCGCGAAGCGGACCTCGAAGACGGGCGCTTTTTGGGCCGCAATGCCTTCGGGAGGTGACTTGAGGACAACCGGCTCGGGAAGCGTGGCCGTTTGGGCGATCACACAAGCCGGACAGTCATGGTCCGAATCCGCCGGTGCGGATTTCGATTTCTGGGCGATGAGCTGGGCGAGTTCAGAGCCGACGGCAGAGCTCGCGCCCTGCATGTCCTCTGCCGGCATGGCGCAGAGCACCATCGCCAGATCGCCCGGCCGTGAGGACGCCGCCGCCATCGCCCCAGGCATCAAGGCCTGGGAGACGAGCGCGATCACCGCGAAGGTGCGCGTGATGTACCTGGCAGCATATCCCCACATGAACGGGAGTTTATCAGGTTTGGCGCCCAGCTGAAGCGTCCGCTTCGCCGCAGGAGAATTCTGTGCGCCGCGCCCGCATCCGCAGGCGATAAATTCCCCTTACGGAAGCTCTAGCCGATCCCCCCAGCCTCCCATAGGGTCAGGCCCATCAATGTGAGAACAAAAATCAGGGAGGGCCGACATGAGCCTGTTCGATCTCAAGGGAAAATCCGCCATCATCACAGGGTCCTCGCGCGGCATCGGCCGGGCGATCGCTGAGGCCATGGCCGATCAGGGCGCCCGCGTGGTGATCTCCTCGCGCAAGCCGGGCCCCTGCCAGGAAGTCGCCGACGCGATCAACCAGAAGCACGGTGATGGCACCGCGATCGCCATCCCCGCCAACATCTCCTCCAAGGAAGACCTGCAGGCGATGGTCGACGAGACCAGCAAGTCTTTTGGCAAGATTGATATCGTCGTCTGCAACGCCGCCTCAAACCCCTATTACGGCCCGATGGCCGGCATCACCGATGATGCCTTCACCAAGATCCTGCAGAACAACATCATTTCCAACCACTGGCTGATCCAGATGTGTGCGCCGCAGATGCGCGAGCGCAAGGACGGCGCGGTGATCATCGTCTCGTCCATCGGCGGCCTGCGCGCCTCGCCGGTGATTGGCGCCTACAACATCTCCAAGGCGGCGGATTTCCAACTCGCCCGCAACCTCGCGGCCGAGTTCGGCGCTGACAATATCCGCGTCAACTGCATCGCGCCGGGCCTGATCAAGACCGACTTTGCCAAAGCCCTCTGGGACAATCCGGACACCCTCAAACGCGCCCTCACCGGCACGCCCTTGAAACGCATCGGCGAGCCGGAAGAGATTGCCGGCGCGGCGGTCTATCTCGCCTCGAAAGCGGGCGCCTACATGACCGGCCAGATGCTGGTGGTGGACGGCGGGGCGACCGTTACCTGATGCGAACCGATCTCTCGGCCCAGCAGGCCGCCTTCTTCGACCGGCTTCGCTCCGGCGACTGGGAATTGCCGAACGGCATCCGCAATCTCGGCATCAAGCCGCATGAATGGCTGAAGGAGGTTTCCTACGGGCACACGCTCTATGAATGGCCGAACACCGGCGACCGGGATATCGGCCCAGACCGCGTGTTCGGCGGCTGGGTGGCCGGCCTGTCGGACCATATCGTCTCGATGACGATGGCGAGTGCGCTGGAAGACGGCGAGTGGTTTACTACAATGGAACTGCAGACACGCATCCTTCGCCCGGTGCCCAACGGCTTGATCACCATCGAAGGCCGCCTGATCAGCCGGGGCAAGACGACCGCCCTCGTCGAGGCCGACTGGCGAGACGAGAAGGGCCGCCACCTCGCGCGCATCACCGCCGCGAAGGCGATACGCTCGATGGCGGAACTGCGTCCGGCGGGCTGACGCTGCAGCGCACAATTCCCGCTGGACAAATCGGCGGCGGATGCCAATTCCTTGGCCAACACGGGGAACCTCTGATGACAAATGGCAAGGACGACGCAGGAAACCCGGTCCGCGACCCGCTGCTGGAGCGCGCGATCGAGCACACGATCTATGCCAGCCGCTGGCTGATGGCGCCGATCTACCTGGGCCTCATCGCCGCCCTCGGCATCCTGATCGTCACCTTCTTCCGCGAACTGACCCACGCGCTGCCCGGCGTCATGGCTATGGAGGAATCCGACGTCATCCTGCTCATCCTGTCGCTGGTCGATATTTCGCTGGCCGGCAACCTTGTGCTGATCATCCTGTTTTCAGGCTATGAAAACTTTTTCTCAAAGATCGGGCCAGCCGAACACCGGGATCGCCCGTCCTGGATGGGCAAGGTCGACTTCTCCGGGCTGAAATCCAAACTGATCGCCTCCATCGTCGCGATCTCGGCGATCCACCTGCTCAAGATTTTCATGGACCTCGGCAAGTACAGCCAGCAGGACCTGCTCTGGTACACGCTCATCCATCTCAGCTTCGTCGTGTCCGGCGTCGGATTTGCAGTCATGGACTGGATCGATTCAAAGTCGAAAGGCAGAGCCTATCGCTCGGGCAGCAACAGACACGCATCGCCGTAAGAATAGAAACGGTAGCCTTCGCGGATGGCATGCGCATAGGCTGCCTGCATCACATCCGTCCCCATCAGTGTACAGACGAGCATGAACAGGCTGGATTCCGGCAGGTGGAAGTTCGTCACCAGCGCATCGGTGGCCCGGATACGGTCGCCCGGTTTGAGGAAGATGTCGGTCGGCCCGGTCGCGGCGTGCAGCGTGCCGTCATCCTCCGCGCAGCTCTCCAGTGTGCGCATCGCGGTGGTGCCTACGGGGACGATCCGGTTACCCGCCGCCCGCGCCGCATTCAGCCGCGCCGCCACATCGGGCGTCATCCGCCGCCATTCCTCGTGCAGCTTGTTTTCCTGAATGTGTTTCTCTTCCAGAGGCTTGAACGTGCCGAGCCCGACATGCAGGCGAACATGCTCCCGCGCGATCCGGGCCGCATCGATCTCGTCCAGCAAGCGCGGCGTGAAGTGTAGCCCGGCTGTCGGCGCCGCGACGCTGGCGGCTTCCTCGCCGGCAAATTTCGTCTGATAGGTCTCGCGGTCCTTCGCATCGGCGGGCCTGCGCCGCGCAATGTAAGGCGGCAGCGGCATCGCGCCATACCGGTCCAGCGCCGCCTCGAGCGCGGCGCCTTCGCAATCGAAATTCAGCTCGATCTCGCCGCCTTCGCGCCGCCCGGTGAGGGCCGCGGAAAATCCGTCTGCGAACTGAATCGTGTCGCCTTCCTTCAGCCGCCGCCCGGGCCGCGCCAGCGCCAGCCAGCGCCGCCCGTCGATCCGCTCGACAAGGTTCACATCGACATTAACGTCCCGGCTCACACCGTCGCGCGCCGGGCGCACACCCTTCAGCGCGGCCGGCAGAACGCGCGTGTCGTTGAACACCAGCACATCGCCGGGTGCGAGATAGCGCGGCAGGTCGCGCACGCTGGCATCTTCCAGCCGCCCGTCGCCGCGCACGACCAGCAGCCGCGCTGCATCCTGCGGGTCAGCCGGCCGCAGCGCGATCAGCGCCTCGGGTAAGTCGAAGTTGAAGTCCGAGAGATTCATCCGTGCAAACCATTTTCTCCCTTCTCCCCCTCAGGGGAGAAGGAGTTCAAGGAATGCATTCAGAAAAGCTTACTTCACGATCGCCGGGATCGCTGGCAACTCGCACACATCGACTTCGCCCTTGGTGGAGAGTTCCGCCGCAAAGGCTTCGGTATCCGTGCGCAGCACCCAGGCTTTGGGACGGCTTGCCTCCGGCAGATCGGCGGCGATCTTGGCGGACGTCAGCAGGTCCGGATCATCCACTGTGCCACTGCCGGGTGCGCCCTTCTTCAGGGCCTTGACCACATCCTGCCCCGCGATCACGCGGCCCCAGGACGTGTACTGTTTGTCGAGATGCGGCGAGTGTTCGCGCATCAGGAAGAACTGTGTGTCGCCCGAATTCGGATCATTCGTGCGCGCCGTGGACAGCACACCCCGGCAATGCGGAATAGAGGTCGAAACCAGTCCGTCTGCGGACATTTCCGCGAAGAAGGACGGCTGGGTCAGCATCGGGAACCCCTTGAGGTAGCCCATCTTGCCGGTATCCTCCGGTCCGATCACGGTATCCAGCGGCGTCGAGGCCACATCGCGGCGGATCGTGAACTCGCCCGGAATGCCCGGCCAGCCGGGATCGGCGCCCTTCTTGGCCCAGATATCGCCGCCCTGCGCCATGAAATCGTCGATCACGCGGTGAAAGGTCGTGCCGTCCAGATCGCCGGATTTGATGATCTTAGTGAACTGCGCAAAATGCTTCGGCGCCACGTCCGGGAAGGCTTCGATCAGGATGCGGCCTTTGGTCGTCTCGAAAACAATCAGGTTGGCGGGCTCCACGGCGCGCCAATTGGCTTCGTCCGGCGTCTCGGCCCCGGCGCCCAGCGTCCAGGCCGGCTGCGCGGCAGTATCCCCGCATGCGGGTAAAGCCAGCCCGAGAAGGCCGGCAGCAATTCCAAACGCGACACGTTTCATTTCTTGTACTTCTCCAACAGCGCCAGTCTCACGTCAGGCGTGACGAACGGCGCGATGTTGCCGCCAAGGCTCGCGATTTCCTTCACGAGCCGGGAAGCAACGGCCTGATGTCGAACATCGGCCATAAGGAAGACAGTTTCAATGTCGGGATTCAGTTGCTCGTTCATCGCGGTCATCTGGAACTCGTATTCAAAGTCCTGAACCGCGCGCAGGCCGCGCACGATGATCTGGGCGCCGCAGGCCTCGGCAAACTTCATCAGCAGGCCGTGCATCGGCATCACGCGGATTTCCGCCAGCCCCGGACCGTTCAGGCTCGCCGTCTCGGCCTTCACCATCGCGACGCGCTCTTCCAGTGAAAACAGCGGCTTTTTCGACTCGTTGATCGCCACGCCGATGATCAGCTCGTCGACCAGTTTCATCGCCCGGCCGAAAATGTCGATATGACCGTTCGTCGGCGGATCGAAAGTGCCGGGGTATAGTCCAATTCGGCGCACGTGCGGCCCTCCAGTAACCAGTCCAGTCGTCCGGCAGGCTCAGCCCTGTCCGCCCTCGTCCTTATTCATACCGGCTTCACCGTCTTCGACAAGCCGGGCAACCGAAACAACCTTCTCGTCGCCATTGGTGCGCAGCACCCAGACGCCGCCGGTTGACCTTCCGGCAATCCGGATCTGGTCGACCGGGGTGCGGATCAGCTGGCCGGCATTGGTGACCAGCATGACCTCGTCGCCTTCGCCCACGGGGAAGGATTGCGCGACCCGCTTGACCGGCCCGCCTTTCTTGTCGCGGCCCCAGATATTCTGGGCGACCAGGCCTTTGCCGCCGCGTCCCGTGACGCGGTAGTCATAGGCGGACGAGCGCTTGCCCATGCCGTCATCGGCCACCGTGAAGATGAATTCCTCGGCCGCGCCGAGCGCCGCAATCCGGTCCGTCGACAGCGCCGCTTCGACCACGGGCTCGTCATCGTCCTCGGAAATCTCCTCCTCTTCGCCCGTCGCTGCGCGCCGCATGGCGGCGGCGTGTTTCAGGTAGGCGCGCGCCTCTTCGGAGGTCAGGTCCATATGGCGCAGGATGCCCATCGAGATGACTTCGTCGCCGTCCGCGAGGCGGATGCCGCGCACGCCGGTCGAATCGCGGCCAGCGAAGACGCGCACTTCGGTCACGTCAAACCGGATGCACTGGCCGAGCGCCGTCGTCAGCATCACGTCTTCCTTGTCGGAGCAGACCTGCACTGAGACAATGCCATCACCCGGATCGAGCTTCATGGCGATCTTGCCGGCGCGGTTGACGCGGATGAAGTCTGCCAGCTTGTTGCGGCGTACGCCGCCGCTGCGCGTGGCGAACATCACGTCGAGGTCTTCGGTGGCTTTCTCGTCTTCCGGCAGCGGCAGCACGCTCTCGATGCGTTCGTCCGTAGCCAGAGGGAAAATATTGACCAGCGCCTTGCCGCGCGAGGTCGGCCCGCCGATCGGGAGGCGCCAGACCTTCTCCTTGTAAACCATTCCGGCGGACGAGAAGAACAGGATCTCCGTATGCGTCGTCGCGGTGAACACGCGGACAATGAAATCCTCGTCCTTCATCGCCATGCCTGAGCGGCCTTTTCCGCCGCGGTTCTGCGTGCGGTAGGCGGCCAGCGGCGTGCGCTTCACATAGCCGCCATGCGTGACGGTCACGACCATGTCCTCGACCTCGATGAGGTCCTCGTCGTCCATGTCGGTGCCGCCTTGCGTGAAGACGGAGCGGCGCGGCACGGCGAACTTGTTCTTCACTTCGTTCAGCTCGCCCTTGATGATCTCGAGGATGCGCGGGCGCGAACGGAGAATGTCCAGCAGGTCGGCAATCTTGGCGGCGAGGCCGCGCGCCTCATTGCCGATCTCGTCACGCCCGAGGCCGGTGAGCCGGTGCAGCGGCAGGTTCAGGATGGCGCGGGCCTGTTCGTCCGACAGATAGATCGTGCCGTCATCCGGGCCGCGGCGCGTGCGCCGGTCGGCGATCAGATCGATCAGCGGGCCCATGTCCTGCTGCGGCCAGGCCTTCTCCAGCAAGCGTTCGCGCGCCGTCGCCGGGTCCGGCGAATTGCGGATGATGCGGATGATCTCGTCGATGTTGGCAACCGCCAGCGCGAGGCCCACCAACACGTGCGCCCGGTCGCGCGCCTTGCCGAGCTCGAACTTCGTGCGGCGTACAACCACTTCCTCGCGGAACGCGATGAAGTATTCGAGCACCTTGCGCAGGTTCATCAGTTCCGGCCGGCCGCCGTTCAGCGCCAGCATGTTGACCGCGAAGGAGTTCTGCATCTGGCTGAACCGGTAGAGCTGGTTCAGCACCACGTCCGCGCTCGCATCCTTCTTCAGCTCGATGACGACGCGGATACCGTTGCGGTCAGATTCGTCGCGCAGGTCCGAAATGCCCTCGATCTTCTTCTCGCGCACGAGTTCGGCGATCTTGGTGATCATCGCCGCCTTGTTCACCTGGTACGGAATCTCCGTGACGATGATCGCCTCGCGGTTGTTCTTGGCAGTCTCGATATCCGTCTTGGCCCGGACGATCACGCTGCCGCGCCCCGTTAGCATCGCCTTGCGGCTACCGGACAGGCCCATGATCAGGCCGCCGGTCGGAAAGTCCGGCCCCGGAACGATATCGCACAGCGCGTCTTCGTCGATCGCGGGGTTCTCGATCATCGCCAGCGTCGCGTCGATCACTTCGCCCAGGTTGTGCGGCGGGATGTTCGTCGCCATGCCGACCGCGATGCCGCCGCCGCCATTGACCAGCAGGTTCGGGAACTGCGCCGGCAGCACCATCGGCTCTTTCTGCGAGCCGTCATAGTTCGGCTGGAAATCGACCGTGTCCTTGTCGATATCGGCGAGGAGGTAGGTCGCCTCCTTCGACATCCGGCTCTCGGTGTAACGCATCGCGGCTGCCGGGTCGTTGTCGATCGAGCCGAAGTTGCCCTGGCCGTCGACCAGCATCACGCCCATCGAGAACGGCTGCGCCATGCGCACCAGCGCGTCATAGATCGCGCTGTCGCCGTGCGGGTGATAGTTACCCATCACCGAGCCGACGATGTTGGCGGATTTCTTGTAGGGCTTATCCGGCGTGTTACCGTTCTCGTTCATCGCATAGAGAATGCGCCGGTGCACCGGCTTCAGCCCGTCGCGCACATCCGGCAGCGCCCGGCTGACGATCACGCTCATCGCATAATCGAGATACGAGGATTTC
>JBBSAZ010000022.1:0-18162 GCA_038251755.1 Caulobacterales bacterium | reverse complement strand
TTGATGCGTCTACGGATTTTGTTTCGGGACGGAGGAATTTTGTTGCACAAGCCGGGCTCGGCTAGAGTCCGGTACAAAGGTCATATGTAATTGCCCTGGTTGAACCGGGGTTGTGGAGACGGGCATGCTGGACAAGGTGAAGGCGGAGCGGTTTGCGCGGGCCTGGATGTCGGCCTGGAATGACCGGGACATTGACCGCATCCTGTCGCACTATGCCGACGGTGTGGTGTTCCACTCGCCGCGGATCGCGATGGTGATGGGCAACGGCGCGGCCAGCGTCTCCGGCAAAGCGGCGCTGCGGGACTATTGGACGAAGGCGCTGGAGCGGTCGCCGGAATTGTTCTTCGAGCTGGAGAATGTGCTGACCAGCAGCGACGCCATCACCCTTCTGTACACGAACCACCGCGAAGAGCTTGTGGCCGAGACCTTCCTGTTCGACGGCGACGGCGAAGTGCGCGAGTCTGTGGCAGCGTACCGCTAGGCGGGCGCCCGGCCCCGGCCGCCGCTGCGGGCGAGCCAGACGCCGCCGAGGATGAGGAGGAGCGCGAGCACGGCGTTCCAGCTTTGCGTCTCCTGGAAGAAGACCCAGCCGAAGACCGCGCTGATGACCGGAATGGCGTAGCCATTGAGGGAGACGAAGGTGGCGCCCGCCCGGGCGATCAGCGTCATGTAGAGGACCTGCGCGATGCCGGAGGAGCCAAGGCCGAGGCCCAGCACGGCGAGCCAGTTGACCCAGCTGGCGCTGACCGTGGCGGGATCGACCGTGAAAGCGAGCGGCAGGGAAGCGAAGGCGGAGACGGTGGCGTAGCTTGCGGCGAAGGCGATGGCATCCATCGGCGGCGCGCCGCGCGCGATCAGGGTGCTGAGCGCGTAGGCGAGTGTGGCGATCAGCAGGAAGATCTGCGCCACGGTGCTGGCGGACCCGAGACCCTTGAGGGCCTCCGGCCCGAACAGGACCGCGACACCGACAAAGCCAAGCGCCACGCCGAAACCAGTGCGCGCGGTCATTTTCTCTTCGGCAAACAGCAGATTGGCGCCAATGGCGACAAAGACCGGCGAAGCGGCGGTGTAGAGGGCGGCGAGGCTGGAATTTACCGTCTCCTGCGCCGTGGTGATGAAGAAGAAGGGGATGACCGAGCCTACGAGGCCCATGCCGACGATGGAGGTCCAGCGTTTGCGGTCGCTCAACGGGGGGAGATGTTTCCGGGCGGCGATCAGGACGATCCAGAGGAAAACCGCGCCGATGCAGAGCCGACCCGGTAGCACCCATTCAGCCGGCAGGCCGGTGTCCAGGCCTTTGCCGACCGCCACCCGGGTCATCGGGTAGGCCCCCGCCCAGATGATCGAAAGGAGGCCAAACAGGACCCAGTCGAACACCGGACGGCCGCCCAAAGTCCCCTGCCCTTGTATGCTGGTCATGCGCCGCCTCTTTCCGGGATGGCCCTAAAGGGGGCCGCCTTGCCTGTCCACCCGGGCCGCTTGCACGGAACTTGCAGGTTCGCGGCAAGGCCAAAGCCTGTTTCCCCAGCGTCAAGTTCGCGGCGCGGTGCCGCACGGAATGCGGGTGGACGTAGGGGGCCAGCGCCAGTAAACGGCACAAAAGACGCGAGATACCTCGCCTGACAGGAGAAAACAGATGGCCGTTCGTGTTGCAATCAATGGTTTTGGCCGGATCGGCCGCCTCGTCCTGCGCTCGATCATCGAACATGGCCGCACCGATATCGAGGTCGTGGCGATCAACGATCTCGGCCCGGTTGAAACGAACGCCCACCTCCTGCGCTTCGACTCCGTGCATGGCCGCTTTCCGGCGGACGTGAAGGTCGACGGCGACAAGATCGTCATCAACGGCAAGCCGATCCTGGTGACCGCGATCCGCGATCCGAAGGACCTGCCGCACCGCGAACTGGACGTCGACATCGCGATGGAATGCACCGGCATCTTCACAAGCAAGGACAAGGCTTCGGCCCACCTCGCCGCCGGCGCCAAGCGCGTTCTCGTCTCGGCGCCTGCTGATGGCGCCGACCTGACGGTCGTCTTCGGCGTCAACCATGACAAGCTCAAGAAGGAGCACATGGTTGTCTCGAATGCCTCGTGCACGACCAACTGCCTCGCGCCGGTCGCGCAGGTTCTGAACGCCGCAGTCGGCATCGACAAGGGCATGATGACGACGATCCATTCGTACACGAATGACCAGCCCTCGCTCGACCAGATGCACAAGGATCTGTACCGCGGACGCGCCGCCGCCCTCTCGATGATCCCGACCTCGACCGGCGCCGCCAAGGCTGTCGGCCTCGTGCTGCCGGAACTGAAGGGCAAGCTGGACGGTATCTCGGTGCGCGTGCCGACGCCGAACGTCTCGCTGGTCGACCTGAAGTTCCTGGCCAAGAAGCATACCGGTGTGGACGAAGTGAACGCCGCCATCGTTGCCGCCGCGACCAGCGGCCCGCTGAAAGGCATTCTCGGATTCACCGACCAGCCGAACGTGTCTGTGGACTTCATCCATGATGCGCGCTCGTCGATCTTCCATCTTGACCAGACGAAAGTCATGGACGGCTATTTCGTGTCGATCATGACCTGGTATGATAACGAGTGGGGCTTCTCGACCCGGATGTCGGATACGGCGGTCGCACTGGCGAAACTTATCTAGGCGCGGCACGATTCTGGCAGAAGGTTGCGGGAAACAGTTTCCGCTTTGCCCGGACTGACAGGGACACGACATGACCTCCTTCAAACGCATTTCTGACGCCGGAAATCTTACCGGCAAGGTCGCGCTCGTGCGTGTCGACTTCAACGTGCCGATGGAGAATGGTCTGGTCACGGACGATACGCGCCTGCGGGCGGCCGTGGACACGGTGCAGAGCCTGCGGACGGCGGGGGCCAAGGTGGTCCTGCTGTCGCACTTCGGACGCCCGAAGGGTGAGCGCGTTGCGGAACTCAGCCTGGCGCCGATCGCGGGCGCGTTCGCCAAGGTGCTCGGCGCGAATGTCAGTTTCGTCGCCGACTGCAAAGGCGAGCATGCCAAGCAGGCGATTGCCGACCTGAAGCCTGCGGGTGTGATCCTGCTCGAGAATACGCGCTTCTACAAAGGCGAGGAGAAGGGTGACCTTGACCTCGCGAAAGAAATTGCAGCGCTCGGTGACCTTTATGTCAACGACGCCTTTTCCGCTGCGCATCGCCGCCATGTGACCACGGCCGTGCTGGCAGAACTGCTGCCGGCCTATGCCGGCATCAACATGGAAGAGGAACTCGACGCGCTGGACAAGGCGCTCGGCCGCCCGGTGCATCCGGTGCTCGCCATCGTGGGCGGCGCCAAGGTCTCGTCCAAGATCGAACTTCTCAAGAACCTGGTGACGAAGGTCGATGCGCTCGCGATTGGCGGCGGCATGGCCAACACGTTCCTGTTTGCGCGCGGACACTCCATCGGCAAATCACTGTGCGAACGCGACCTGATCGAGACGGCGACGGAAATCGAAGCGATTGCCAAGGCTTCCGGATGCGACATCCTCCTGCCCCGCGATGTGGTTGTTGCCAAAGAGTTCAAGGCGAACGCCGCGCACCGGGTCTGCGGCCTGGATGTGGTCGCCGATGACGAGATGATCCTCGACGCCGGCCCCCAATCGGTCGCCATTCTCGCCACCGCAATGGACGTCGCCAAGACGGTTGTCTGGAACGGCCCGCTGGGCGCGTTTGAACTGGAGCCGTTCGACAAGGCAACGGTTTCCGCGGCCAGGGCTGCGGCGGCGCGCGCCAAGGCCGGCAAGCTGGTGGCGGTCGCGGGCGGCGGCGATACGGTCGCGGCCTTGCACCATGCCGGCGTCGCGCAGGATTTCACCTTTGTCTCGACCGCCGGCGGGGCTTTCCTGGAATGGATGGAAGGCAAGGCATTGCCGGGCGTCGAAGCGCTGAAGGCCTCCGGAAACGCACTGACCTGATCGCCTCCGGTTTGCCACCCGGAAGGCAGATCTGAGATCGTTTGCAGCATGGCAACGTTGTCTGTCTTTTCCGGCACGGCACTTGAATATAATGCAGTCCAGAATGTCCGCTTGCGGACGCTGCTCCAATTGAGACTACGGCCCATATTCCGGCCCGATTCCTGTTTCAAAGCGTGACAGCGGCTCGTAGCCCGGAAGGCGCGGCGGATGCAGACGAACAGGCTACCTTCGGGTACGAACACAAGGTCGGGACAATGGCGAGCATGGGTATTACAATGACACTGGGCAATGCGGACATGGCGCGGCAAATGTCGCAGAAGGCTGGCTTCATTGCCGCGCTCGACCAGTCGGGCGGCTCCACCCCCAAGGCCCTGCGCCAGTACGGGATCGAGGAAAGCGCCTGGTCGACCGACGAGGAAATGTACGGCCTGATCCACGATATGCGCGCCCGGATCATCAAGTCGCCTGCTTTCAGCGGTGAGAAGGTGATCGGCGCAATCCTGTTCGAGCGCACCATGGACGGCGCCATCGACGGTATTCCGACCGCTGAGTATCTCTGGACCAAGCGCAGCGTTGTACCGTTCCTGAAAGTCGACAAGGGCCTGGAAGCCGGCAAGGACGGCGTGCAGCTGATGAAGGCGATCACCGGTCTTGATTCGCTTCTTGAACGTGCCGTGTCAAAGGGCATCTTCGGCACCAAGATGCGCTCGGTCGTCGATGCGGCCAACCCGGCCGGCATCGCCGCGATCGTCGCGCAGCAATTCGAGGTCGGCAAGCAGATCCTGTCGTATGGCCTGATGCCGATCATCGAGCCGGAAGTGACGATCACGATTTCTGACAAGGCCGAAGCCGAGGAAATCCTGCGCGCCGAGATCCTGAAACAACTCGACGCCCTGCCCGCCAGCCAGCAGGTGATGCTGAAACTGACGCTTCCCGAGAAGGCGAACTTCTACAAGCCGCTGGTCGACCATCCGCGCGTGATGCGGGTCGTCGCGTTGTCCGGCGGCTACAGCCGGGAAGATGCCTGCCGCAGGCTGCATGAGAATACCGGCATCATTGCCAGCTTCTCGCGCGCGCTGACCGAAGGTCTTTCGGCGCAGCAAAGCGACGCCGATTTCGACAAGGCGCTCGGCCATACGGTCGAGGCCGTGTGCGAGGCGTCGAAGTCGTAACACTTCACTCTGGACGAACCCACAAACGAAAAGCCATAGTGCCCGCCATTCCGATGGCGGGCCTTTTCGTTCGCGTTCCAAACCAGAGGGTATTTCATGAACCTGTCCCGTCTCGCCTCTGCGGCCTCTGTTCTCGCGCTGATCACATCTTCGGCGTGCACCACGCCGGGGCCGGCGACGGATCCCGCGACCCTCCCCGCTACGCCGAGCCTTGAAGCACAGGCAAAAGCGCTGGTGTCGGAACTGGTCGTGGCGCCCGCCAGCGCCGAAGCCTTTACCGCCCGCTGTGACAACGCGATTTCATTGATCAACGAGATGGTGACGGACCTCGAAACACGCAGCACGCGCGCAGGCGCGGCGGACCTCGTCTATCTCGACACGCTGAGCGCCGTCGGCTGGTCGGTCGGCAATGGCGAGGCCGGTATCGTCTCGGAAGCCAATCCGGACCCCGCGATCCGCAAGTCCGGCGAGGACTGTATCCAGAAATTCTCGGACGTGTTCAGCAACATCTCGCTGTCGCGCCCGATCTACGAGCGCCTGGTCAGCATTGATCCGGCCACGCTCGGCGAAGACGAGGCCTATGTACTGGCCCGCAACCTGCGCGACTATCGCCGCAGCGGTGTCGACAAGGATGAAGCGACCCGTGACAAGGTCCGTGCCCTGAATACCGAACTGTCGGAGATCAGCCTGGAGTTCAGCCGCAATCTGCGGGAAATCCAGGGCTCGATCAAACTTGATTCTGCGGCCGAGCTGGAAGGCCTGCCACAGGACTATATCGACGCGCGCCCGCCAGGTGATGACGGCAAAATCACGATCACGACAGACACGCCGGACATGGGCCCGATCTTCGGTTACTCGCCGAACGAGAGCCTGCGCAAACGCCTGCTCGAAGTCTCCTCCAACCGCGCTTGGCCGGAGAACGAAGTGCCGCTCCGACGCCTGCTGGAGACGCGCTACGAACTGGCGCAGACCCTCGGCTATCCGAACTGGGCCGCCTTCATCACCGAGGACAAGATGACCGGCTCGCCGGAGGTCGCGGCGGCGTTCCTGTCGAAGGTCGAAGCCGCGGGCCGGGAAGCCGCCCGTATCGAATATGACCGGTTGTTGGCGAAGCAGAAAGAGATCAATCCGGCTGCCGCGACGGTTGGCGAATGGAGCAGCCGCTACCTGTCCGAACAGATCCGCCTGTCGGACTATGCGCTGGATGCGCAGGAGGTGCGTCAGTATTTCGCTTACAACAATGTCCGTGCCGGGATCTTCTCCATGATGGAAGACCTGTTCGAGATCGAGATCCGGGATTGGGCGGACGCGCCTGTCTGGCATGAGAGCGTTACGGCGCACGAAATGTACAAGGAAGGTATTCTCGTCGGGCGCTTCTTCCTCGACATGCATCCCCGCGACGGCAAGTTCAAACACGCGGCCGCCTTTCCGATTCGGGTCGGGCCGACGCGTGACGGCGTTCCGGTGGCCTCACTGATGTGCAACTTCCCGGCCGGCGACCATGCGACCGGCCTGATGGAGCACCGCGAAGTCGAAACTTTCCTGCATGAGTTCGGCCACCTGATCCACATGATGGTGTCTGGCCATCCGGAGTTTGCCGTGCTGCACATGGGCGGCCTCGAATGGGATTTCATCGAAGCCCCGTCCCAGATGCTTGAGAACTGGGTTTGGGATTATGACACGCTGGCGACCTTCGCCGTGAATGCCGACGGCGAGACGATCCCCCGCGAGCTTGTCGAGAAAATGAATGCGGCGCGCAAGTTCGGCACCGGCGTGAACACGCTGCGCCAGCTGGTATTCGCCGGCGTGTCGCTGAACTATTACAACCGTCCGCCTGCGGAGGTTGACTTTGCCGGGATCTGGGAAGAACGCGCCGCGGCCCTCAGCCCGTTCGAGCGCCTGCCGGAGACGCATTCCTATGCGAGCTTCGGCCACCTCGATGGCTATTCGGCGATCTACTATACCTATCAATGGTCGCTCGCGATCTCGACGGATCTGTTCACCGAGTTCCAGAAAAATGGGCTGCGCGACAAGGAAACGGCGCTTCGCTACCGTGACCTCGTTCTGGCGGAGGGGGCCAGCAAGCAGGCGGCTTCTCTGGTCAAGGATTTCCTCGGCCGGGACTGGACGCCCGAGGCCTACGAACAGAAGCTGATCGACGCCGCAAAAAGCGAATAAAGATCGAGGCAATTTGCCCCTTGCGGGCAAGAACCTGGAACCCAAATGAAGGGGCGCAGCTATGAGGCTGCGCCTTTTTCTGTTTTGGAGTGACCGCCGATGAAATGTCCTGCCGATGGTGAAACCCTGATCATGGCGGACCGGTCCGGCGTCGAGATCGATTATTGCCCGAAATGCCGGGGCGTCTGGCTCGACCGGGGCGAGCTCGACAAGATCATTGATCGCTCCGCCACCGTCATTCCGGCCCCTGCTCCGCAGCCTGAAGCGCGTCCGCCCGAACATTTCCGCGACGAACACCGATTCCAGGACCGGCACGATGATGATGACGACTGGAAATACAAGAAGGGCAAGCGCCGGGGCCGCGACAGTTTCCTGAGCGATATTTTCGATTTCTGAGACTTGCGCTAAGCCTCCGCCGGCGGAGGTGACCCTAGATGCTCGAAATGCGACCCGGCTGCGAACTCTGCGACCGAGACCTGCCGGCTGATGAGCCCGGCGCGTTCATCTGTTCGTTCGAGTGCACCTTCTGTGACGAGTGCATGGACGGCCCGCTCGACGGAATATGCCCGAACTGCAGGGGCGAACTCGAGCCCCGCCCGATGCGCCGGGGGGCCGCATTGGCCAAAAGCCCGGCCAGCACGAAGCGGGTGTTCAAACCGGCTGGCTAGACGGCTTGGCGGCCGGGGGCGCGAACGGCGATTCCACGAAGCGGAGCGCGAGCCTGCGGGCAATCGGCGCCACGATCAGGATGGCCGGGTAGGCCAGCATGAAGGCGAGGCCCCAGGAGTGCATCCAGCGGCTGAGATAGTCCGGCGGAAAACCGATATTGAGCGCCGTGATCGCGCCTGACATCAGGAAGCTCATGAACGTCGCCATGAACAGTCCGAAGACTGGCTGGAAAACGCGGACGGGAAGTTTCTTGGACATCAGCAGGGCCAATCCGCTGTAAGGTTCTTTTATAGAACTGAGTTGTAAAAATTCCAATGGGCACCGGCGTTGACTTCCGCCGCCCTCCGCCGCAGAGGCAGCGCCCATGAGCACCACCCTTCCGCCCCGCCCGCGCACCCGCCTTTACCTGATCACACCGCCGCAGATTGGGGATGTGGCCGGTTTCACGCGAACACTTGAGGCAACCCTCGGCGCCGGAGACGTGGCCTCACTGCAGCTGCGTCTCAAGGGGGCAGACGGCATGATAGATATGCAGGCTACACGCGAGGTGTCCCGGGCGGTCACCGCGATGGCGCAGGAGGCGGGCGTCGCCGTATTGATCAACGATTCCCCCGACCTCGCGAAGGAACTTGGCGCTGACGGCGTGCATGTCGGCTGGGACGACGTTCCCGTCGAGACCGCCCGCAAGCTGCTCGGACCGGATGCGATCATCGGGGCGACCGCGAAAAACAGCTATCACAAAGCCATGCAGGCGGGTGAAGACGGGGCGGACTATGTCGCGTTTGGCGCGTTCTACCCGACCTCGACCAAGGCGGGCACCGTGCTGGCCGAGCCGGATCTGCTGCAGGTCTGGCAGGCGGCCATGCTGATCCCCTGCGTCGCCATTGGCGGCATCACGGTGGACAATGCCGAGCCTCTGGTGACGGCCGGGGCAGACTTCATTGCGGTCTCTTCGGGCGTGTGGAACCACCCGGAAGGGCCCGCTGCGGCGATCCGGGCGTTCAATACGCTGCTGGACAGGCTGGAGCCGCGTTAACGTTCCGCGCCTTGACCCTGCGGGCGCAAGGCATTACGCCCCCGCTCCCGCCCTCAAAAGCGCCCAAGAGCTATTTCTCATGTCCAAACCCTCCCCCGTTGGCGCCGTCATGATCGCCGCTGCGCGCGCTGCTGGGCGCAGCCTTGCGCGCGACTTTGGCGAAGTTGAAAACCTTCAGGTCTCCCGCAAGGGACCGGCCGATTTCGTCTCGAGCGCCGACCACCGCGCCGAAGACGTGATCTACGGCCACCTGATGAAAGCCCGGCCCGGCTATGGCTTTGTCATGGAAGAGCGCGGCATTGTGGAAGGGACCGACAAGTCCAACCGGTTCATTGTCGATCCGCTCGACGGGACGCTGAACTTCCTGCACGGCCAGCCGCATTATTCGGTCTCGATTGCGCTGGAGCGCGACGGCCAGCTGCTGACCGGCGTCGTATTCGATGTCGCCAAGAACGAGATTTTCTGGGCTGAAACGGGCCGGGGCGCCTGGCTGGAACAACGCAAGTTGAGGGTTGCCACGCGCAAGAAACTCTCGGATTCCGTGATTGCCACAGGCACGCCCTGGCATGGAAAATCCGAAGAAGCCCATACCGCCTTCGCCCGCGAGATGCTGGCGATGACGCCCGCCTGCGCCGGCATCCGCCGGTATGGCTCGGCGGCGCTGGATCTCGCATGGGTCGCGGCCGGCCGGTTTGACGGGTTCTGGGAGCGCAGCCTGAAATCCTGGGACATCGCCGCGGGCATCGTGCTGGTGCGCGAGGCCGGCGGGCATGTTGCCGAGATTGACGGGGGGGACGTGATGAAAACCGGCTCGATCCTCGCCGGCAACGAAGATATCCTGCCGCTGGTGCAGGAACAGTTGCGCCTTGCGAGCGCGTTCGGGCGGCAGGCCAACATAACCTGACGCCCCCGTCAGGATTTTTTGCCAAGCGCCAAAAATCGCGGTATGAACCGCGCCATGACAAAACCTGACACAGACGTTCTCATCATCGGCGCCGGCCTTTCAGGCATCGGCGCTGCCGTGCATCTCCAGAAGCTGAGCCCGAAGAAGAGCTACAGGATCTACGAGGCGCGAAGCGCCATCGGCGGAACCTGGGACCTTTTCCGCTACCCTGGTATCCGATCTGACTCTGACATGCATACGCTGGGTTTTGACTTCAAACCGTGGACCGAGGCCAAAGCCATCGCGGATGGTCCCTCGATCCGGAAATATGTGAATGATACCGCCGACGAATACGGCGTGCGCCAGCACATCCAGTTCGACACAAAGATTGTCGCCGCCAACTGGTCGAATGCGGACCAGGTCTGGAGCGTGACGAGCGAGAACGCGCTGACCGGCGAGCGCCGTGTGACGACCGCCCGCTTCCTGTACATGTGCGGCGGCTACTACCGCTATGATAAGGGGTACAAGCCGGAGTTTCCGGGCGAGGCAGCCTTCAAGGGGCAGGTCCTGCATCCGCAGCACTGGCCGGAGAATCTCGACTATTCCGGCAAGAAGGTCGTCGTGATCGGATCGGGCGCGACCGCCATGACACTGGTGCCTGCGATGACCGACAAGGCCGCGCATGTGACGATGCTGCAGCGCTCGCCGACCTATGTCGTGTCGCGTCCGGCCGTGGACAGCGCGGCGAACTTCCTGCGCAAGATCCTTCCCGGCCAATGGGCCTACAATATCATCCGCTGGCGGAACGTCATGTTCCAGCAATTCTTCTTTGGCCAAACCCGCAAGAACCCGGAGAAAGCCCGCGAGCGGCTGCTCGGCATGGTGCGCGATGAGCTCGGCCCCGATTATGATATCGCGAAACACTTCACGCCGACCTACAATCCCTGGGAGCAGCGCCTTTGCCTTGTTCCGGATGCGGATCTTTTCACGGCGTTGAAGTCCGGCAAGGCGAGCGTCGAGACGGACCATATCGAACGCTTCACCGAAACTGGCATCCTGCTGAAATCCGGCAAGCAACTTGACGCCGACATCATTGTCACGGCGACCGGTCTGAACCTCATTTTCATGAACGGCGTCAACGTCTCGATTGACGGCGCCAAGGTCGATCCCGGCAAGCTTCTGAACTACAAGGGCGTGATGCTGTCGAACGTGCCGAACCTGGCCGTGACCTTCGGCTATACCAACGCGTCCTGGACGCTGAAGGCAGACCTGACGAGTGAGTATGTCTGCCGCCTGCTGAACCTGATGGACGAGAAGGGCGCGACCTCCGCAATGCCGTATCTGGCGCACTTCCCGAACGAGACCGAACCGTTCGTGGATTTCTCGTCCGGATATTTCGCACGCGTCATGGACCAGTTCCCGCGCCAGCACACCGAAGCGCCCTGGAAGCTGCACCAGAACTATTTCACCGACCGCAAGAACCTGCGCGAACTGCCCATCGAGGACGGCGTGATGCAGTTCAATACGGCGGACACCCAGGCGGCTGCTAAGCGGGACTTACAGGCGGCGGAATAGACATTCTTGCAGCCAGCCAAAGAGCACCCATCTAATCTGGGATGGCATTCGCCATTCCAGGATGGAGGGACTCATGTGGCTCTGGCTTCTATGGTGGTGCGTTGATGATCATATCGCCAAGGCGGCGGGCGCGCCCGGCATCGGCGATTTGCCTATCTGGGTGCCGCTGATCCTGTCTCTGGCTTTCTCCTTCTCGCTGGACGGCGCAATCGACCGCGCGCGCAAGAAAACCTGAGACCTAACGCTCCGTGAACTGAAGTTCTGCAAGGCGTGCGTAGAGCCCACCCTTCGCCACCAGCGTCTCGTGCGTGCCTTCTTCGACGATGCGGCCATGTTCCATCACGAGGATGCGATCTGCCCGGCGCACGGTCGACAGGCGGTGGGCGATGACGAGCGTGGTGCGTCCTGTCGCGGCGTTCTCGATGGCGCGGCGCACGGCGGCTTCGCTCTCGGAATCGAGGGCAGAGGTTGCCTCGTCCAGCAGCAACACCGGCGCATCGCGCACCAGCGCGCGGGCGAGCGCGATGCGTTGGCGCTGCCCGCCGGAGAGGCTGCGCCCCTTCTGGCCGAGCGGGGTCGCCAGGCCATCTTTCTCATCGAGGAAGCCCATAGCTTCCGCCATGCGGGCGGCCTGTTCGAGGATCGTATTGTCGGCGTCATCGCGGCCGAAGCGGATATTGTCGGCGGCGGTGCCAGTGAAGAGAGCCGACTCTTGCGGCGCGTAAGCAAAGCGGCGGCGCCAGTCGCGCGGGTCAGCTTCTGTCGCCGCGACCCCGTCGAGCCGGATCGCGCCGCCTTGTGGATCGAACAGGCGCAGCGCGAGGCGGAACACGGTTGTCTTGCCCGCGCCGCTGGGGCCGACCAGCGCCACAAACTCGCCGGGCTTCACCTCCAGCGAAAAATCCTCCAGTGCCGAGGCATCGTTTTCGCCATAGTGGAAGTTGACATGTTCGAACGAGAGCGCGCCCTTCCCGTCCGGCGGCACCGGTTTCGGGTTTGCAGGCGCGGCAATGTCCGGCGTCTCGCGCAGCACTTCGGCGGCCCGGTCAGCGGCGCCGGCGGCGCGCATCACTTCGCCGTAGACCTCTGCCAGCATGCCGAGACCGGAGCCCGCATAGGCGGCATACATCACCATGGTCGCGAGATCGCCGAAACTCATCTCTCCGTTGGCGACCGAGCGGGCGCCGAGCCAGAGCACGCCAGTGAAGCCGCCGAACAGGAGCACTGACACCAGCACGATCATCAGCGCGCGTGCGCTGGTGCGCTTCATCGCGGCGGCAAAGGTAGCTTCGATGGACTCAGCAAAGACCAAGAGCTGGCGATCCTCGCGGCCATAGGCCTGCACGAGCTCGATGGCGTCCAACGTTTCGGCGGCTTCGGCGCCGGCATCTGCAAGGCGGGACTGGGCGCGGTTGGACATGTTCCGGATAATCCGGCCGATGCCCATCACGGGCAGGATCGCGATGGGCAGCATGGCCAGAAGGGTCAGGCCCAGCTGCCAGTTGACCGCAATCATCAATCCAAGAGCGCCGAGGGTGGTAATCAGCGTCCGGGTCGCCAGCGAGGCGGAGGAGCCGAGGAAATTCTCGATCAGCGTCACATCTGCCGTCAGGCGGGAGACGGCCTCCCCGGAGCGCATTTTCGCATGATAGGCGGGCGAGAGACGCAGCAGGTGGGCATACAGGTCACGGCGCAGGTCTGCCGCGATGCGTTCACCAAACCGCGAGACGAAGTAGAAGCGGAGGGCGCCGAGCACGCCCGCCCCGACGGCGGCGGCAAAGACCCAGAGAAAGGCCTGATCGATCAGCCGGAGCAGTGCGACCGGGTCTGGTCCGGCGGCCTGGCCGGCATCTGCAGCGCGGCCCAGCAGCATCGGGATAGCCAGGCTGACGGCAGCGGCAGCTATCAGGAAGACCAGCGCGACGCTGACGGTGATCCAGTGCCGGCGGACATACGGCCAAAGCAGCGACAACGGCTTCAGGCTGCGCCCCTTCGGGCGGCTGAGCGCCTCCCCGCCTTCCGGCAGGGTGGTGCGTCGATCATCCGTGATCTGGGTGCCCGAATCGGCCATCTGGCAGCTCTACTCCCTTTTCGGGCCCGGTTCAGCCGCCGAATCCCTGTGGGCGCCTCTTGCGGCGCCTTGGCCTTTCACATATACGGCCCACTTCGATTTCAGGCTGAGACATGCCAGCGCACCCGGGTGCGTCAACCCGGTTTGACTAGACTCAAGGAAAGAGGCCAAGGCCATGAAAAAAGAAGGCCATCCCGATTACCACTTCATCACGGTCGTGATGACGGACGGTACGGAATACCAGACCAAATCGACCTACGGCAAGGAAGGTGACCGCCTCGTGCTGGACATCGACCCGAAAGTGCACCCGGCCTGGACCGGCGGCGAAGGCAAGTCGCTTGACCGCGGCGGCCGCGTTTCGCGCTTCAAGGACAAGTTCAAAGGCTTCGTCTAGGCGCTTCGGCGTCTCTGCGATGTGTCGCGTAAGGAAAGCCCCGGCTCATGGCCGGGGTTTTTCTGTTGAGCGCCTGAGTTTGAGCGCGAGCCCGATGAAGGGCACGGCGGCCCCGACCATCAACCGCTCGACCGGCCCCCGCGCGAACTTGCGGAAATAGCGCGCGAGGCTTTTCGCCTTGTGCTGCGTGACAAAGGCGGACGGCACATCCGAGGTCGAGCCGTAGTGCAACGCGCCGGCGGCGGGCACGTAGATCACGGCGCCGCCCGCTTCGTTGGCCCGGCGGCAGAGATCGACATCCTCGACATGGATGAAATATGCTTCGTCAAATCCGCCGAGCGACTGGAAGTCTATCTTCCGTATAAGGAAGAAGGCGCCTGAGACGGCGCCGACGCGCGCGGGACCGGGCGGTGCGGGTTCATGCTCCAGTGTCCATCGGGTAAAGCCCAGCGCGCGGGCCAGTGTCAGGGTCTCGCGCCGCGCGCCGCGTTCTTCCCTGCCCTGCAGGTCAAAGATGCGCCCGCCTGCGATGGCTGGAGACAGCGCGCCCTCCAGAGCCGCAATCATTGGGCGCACGGCGCCGCGCTTGATCACGCAGTCCGGGTTGATCACGAGGAGATGGTCTGTGGCCGCGAGCCGGGCCGCCGCGTTGACGCCGGCGCCGAAGCCCGGGTTCGGCAGCTTGATGACCTGCGCTTTGGCAGTCGCCGCAACAAAGGCATCGAGCCAGGCCTCCGTACCCGGAGGATTACCATTGTCGGTGATCACGATGGCCGTGACATCCGGATCGCCCTTCAGCGCATACAGGCATTCCACCAGTCGCGGGCCAGTGTGGTAGCTGACGACCAGCGCCGTGACGGACGCTGTCATGCCTCAGGCTCCCGCAAGGTCCGGTGCCACAGGATGATGGCAGCGGCCGCGAGGGCGAGCGAGGCCCAGAAGCCTTCATTCCAGAGACTGTAGGCGAAACTGAAGATCACGGTGGCAGCGCCTGCAAGCCCGGCGACTGCAAAGCGTATCTCAGGCGAAAGGTCTGCTGGCCGGGGCAAATGGAAAGCAAGGGCGACGAGACTGAGCGCGGCGAGCACTGCGCCAATCATGCCGGTTTCAACCCACATTTGCAGCGCCATGTTGTGCGGGTGGCCGGGAACGATGGGATAAGTCGTCCATGAGTCCGGCAATTGGGCGAGCCAGTCCGGACGTGAGGCGAAGGTTTCCTTCCAGCTGCGTGTGGCGCCCATGCCATGCCCGGCGAAGGGCGCCTCCGAGCTGCGCGCAATCACCGTTTCCCAGGACCATAGGCGGGAGCGAAACGATGCTGGCAGACTTGGCGCCACAGGGTCCAGCGCGCGGATCAGCCCGGCATAAAATACCGGCGCCGCCGCAATGTATCCCGCGATCCCGCCGAACAGCCACCGGAACCCGGTGCGCGGCAGCAGGGCGATGAGTCCGATTGCCAGAGCCATTCCAGCCAGCGCATAGAGCGCAGAATCGCCGCCCAGTAACACATAGGCCGCTATGGCGCCTGCGATCATCAAGGCTGCAAGGACGCTCCCGGCAGCCTTCCATCTCAACACCAGGAGCGGCAGCAGCAAGGGCAGCCCCAGCGCGAGCGTGTTGGCGCCGCGCCCCACATTCTGCGCACCTTTGGCAAGGCGCATGGAATCTTCTCCGTACACGGCCGATAGCGCGATTTCAGACAGGTAGGGTGATGCGATCACCAGAGCGGCTTGCACGCCCAGCATCGCGGCGACGATGCCGGAGGCCCGGGGCGCGGGCGCGGCGCGCAGGCAGGCGGCAAGCGTCAAGCCTGACGTGAGCGCGAGGAGGACCGTCGAAAGGCTGCGCGCCTCAACCGAGAAAGTGCCGGCGGCAAGGCTGCCCGAGAAGATCTGCCGGCTGCCCGGCGACCAGAATTCGCTGAGCGCCGCCCAGACGACGAAAGCAAAACCGATATACGCAAACACGGCTGGAGGCATCCGGGGCCGGGCAAGGACCAAGGCTGCCAGCCCGGTCAGGCCGACCAGCGGCGCAAAGCCCTGCCCGCCTAGCACCGCCATCACGGGCCAGAGCACGAAGGCGGCAGCGAGAACAGGGCCGTAGTTCATCGCCCGCACTCTAGTCGCCGCCCCCGCGCCTTGTCACCGTATGCGTCTCAGCGGGCCTGTTTCAGATCCAGCGGCAGCGCCTCCTCGGCGAGGCTGAACAGCGCTTCATCCAGCGTGATGATCTGCTGGCCGTTCGAGCCGAGCCGGCGCAGGGCGAGCTTGCGCTCCTCCGCCTCGCGGGCACCGACGACTGCGATCACCGGCACCTTCTGCAGCGAGTGCTCGCGGACCTTGTAGTTGATCGTCTCGTTGCGCCGGTCGACCTCGACGCGGAGGCCGGCCTTGCGCAGCTTGGCGGCGACCTCGTCGGCATAGCTGCCGGCCGCATCATCCGAAATCGCCGCGACGACGACCTGCACCGGCGCCAGCCAGATCGGGAAGGCCCCGGCAAATTCCTCGATCAGGATGCCGATGAACCGCTCCATGGATCCGAGGATCGCACGGTGCAGCATCACAGGGCGCTGCTTCGATCCGTCGGACGCCGTATACTCAGCGCCCAGACGTTCCGGCAACACATAGTCGAGTTGCAGCGTACCGCACTGCCAGACCCGGCCGATCGCATCCGTCAGCTGGAACTCGAGCTTCGGCCCGTAAAAAGCTCCCTCCCCCGGCTGCAGTTCGCAGGGCAGGCCAGCGGCATCGACCGCAGCTTTGAGACCGCTCTCGGCCCGGTCCCATGTCGCGTCATCACCTGCGCGCACATCCGGCCGCGTGGACAGCTTCACCGCAATCTTCTCGAAGCCGAAATCTCGGTACACGCTTTCCAGAAGCCGGCAGAAGAGGATCGATTCCTCGACGATCTGGTCTTCGCGGCAGAAGATATGGGCGTCGTCCTGCGTGAATTGGCGCACCCGCATGATGCCGTGGATGGCGCCGTGCGGTTCGTTGCGGTGGCAGCATCCGAACTCGGCGAGGCGAAGCGGCAGGTCGCGGTAGGATTTCTGGCCCGACTTGAACACCTCGACATGCGCCGGGCAGTTCATCGGCTTCAGCGCCATCAGTTTGGCGTCGTCGGGCACGGAGATGTCCACGCCCTCGTCGCCTTCCGGAATGAAGTCCGGCACGATGAACATGTTCTCGCGGTACTTGCCCCAGTGGCCGGATTTCTCCCACTGACCTGAGTCCATCAACTGCGGCGTCTTGATCTCCTCATAGCCCGACACGTCGAGGCGCCGGCGCATATAGGCTTCTATCTGGCGCCAGATCTGGAATCCATTCGGGTGCCAGAAGACCGATCCGGCGGCCGCCATGCCGTCAAGGTGGAAGAGGTCCAGTTGCGCGCCCAGCTTCCGGTGGTCACGCTTCTCCGCCTCTTCGAGGCGATGGAGGTGTTCCTTCAGGTCCTTCTCGTTCATCCAGGCCGTGCCGTAGACCCGCTGGAGCATCTCGTTCTTGCTGTCACCGCGCCAATAGGCGCCGGCCAGCTTCATCAGCTTGAACGCCTTCGGCAGCTTGCCCGTGGAGGGCAGGTGCGGGCCGCGGCAGAGGTCGCTCCACTGATCGCTGTGGGCGTAAAGCGTGATGGCCTCGCCAGGCGGGATGATGTCGTCGATGATCTGCGCCTTGTAGGCCTCGCCGATCGCCTTGAAGTGGGCAATGGCGTCATCCTTGCTCCAGACCTGCCGCTCGATCGGCAAGTCGCGGTCGACGATCTCGCGCATCTTCGCTTCGATCTTTTCGAAGTCGTCCGTCGAGAATGGCTCATTGCGGGCGAAGTCGTAATAGAAGCCGTCCTCGATGACCGGGCCGATCGTCACCTGCGTGCCGGGAAACAGTTCCTGCACCGCCTGGGCGAGGACATGGGCGGCGTCATGGCGGATCAGTTCAAGACCGTCGGCGTCCTTGTCCGTGACGATGGCGACCGTGGCGTCGCCGTCCAGCGGGCGTTTCAGGTCGCGCAACTCGCCGTTCACACGGGCGGCAAGGGCTTTCTTGGCGAGGGATTTCGAGATGCTTTCGGCAACATCGTAGGGCGAGGCGCCATCGGCGAATTCGCGCTTCGAACCATCGGGGAGCGTGACGTTGATCATGGGTCTTCGTTTCTGTGACTGGCCGCACGCGGCGGCAGAATTCGGGTGATCCGGCAAAGGGTTCTGGCGCGCCCGTGCTTAACGCGGCTTTGCCGGGATTCCCACCCTGTTTTC
>JBBSAZ010000021.1:0-18704 GCA_038251755.1 Caulobacterales bacterium | reverse complement strand
GGCAGAACGCGCCCATGTCCCAACGCTCTGCCGGCCCTGAACTCCTGCGCCTGATCGAACTGATCGCGAAGCTGCCCGGGCTTGGCCCGCGCTCGGCGCGGCGTGTGGCGCTGCATCTGCTGAAGCGCAACGAGCAGCTGCTGAAGCCGCTGGCCGAGGCGATGGCGGAGGCGGGCTCGAAAATCCAGAAATGCGAGACCTGCGGAAACTATGACACCGTGCAGCCCTGCGCCGTGTGCCAGTTGCCGGGGCGCGACGACACGCTGATCTGCGTGGTGGAAGATGTGCCGGACCTCTGGGCACTTGAACGCGGCGGGGCGTACCGGGGGCGTTATCATGTGCTCGGCGGCGTGCTCTCGGCGATTGACGGCGTCGGGCCGGGCGACCTGGGTATCGCGGCGCTGGTGCGCCGGATCGAGGCGGGCGGCGTGCGCGAGGTGATCCTGGGGCTGAACGCGACCGTGGATGGGCAAACGACGGCGCATTACATCGCCGACCAGCTGGAAGGCAAAGGCGTCGAGGTGACCCGGCTGGCGCACGGCATGCCGATTGGCGGGGAGCTGGATCATCTGGATGACGGCACACTGGCGGCGGCGCTGAGGTCGCGGCGCGGAGTTTGATCCTTTTGTTGGCGGTCGTTCAGATGGCGCGCGCTAGACAGACATGATGGACCGGGGACTGACACGGCGAGCGGCCCTGACGCTGCTGACGGGCGCGCCTCTGGCGGGCTGCGTGAGCGCGGGCACGCGGGCGCAGTTCGAGGCGCCGGGCGGGCGCGCGGCGCCGCCATTCCGGCACGGCGTGGCGAGCGGCGATGCGCGCGGTACGCGGGTGATCCTCTGGACGCGGGTAAGCGCGGCAGGAAACCCGGGCGCGGTCGCAGTTGACTGGGAAGTCTCCCGCACGCCGAATTTTGGGAGCTTGGCGGCCAGTGGCCGGCTCGTGACCGATGCGGCGCGCGACTGGACCGTTAAGGTGGATGCGGAGGGCCTCTCCCCCGGCACGGTGTATCACTACCGCTTCCGTCTGGGCGAGCATGTCTCGCCTGTGGGACGCACACGGACTTTGCCAGATGCAGGCACGCGGCGCCTGCGGCTGGCGGTGGTCTCCTGCGCGCACCTCTCGCACGGATACTTCAATGTCTATGACCATATCGCGCGCGAGGCGGCGTTCGATGCGGTGATCCATCTCGGCGACTATCTCTACAGCCAGGCACCGGGCGCGTTCGCCGGGGCGCCGGACGAGATGGCGGGGCGGAGGCACCAGCCACCGCATGAAGCAAAGACGCTGGCCGATTACCGTACGCGGCATGCGCAGTACAAGGAGGATACGAGCCTGCAGGCGTTGCATGCCGCGCATCCCGTCTATGCCATCTGGGACGATCACGAGATTGCCAATGATGCCTCGCGGGGCGGCGCGCCCGGGCATCACGGCGATCGCGCCGCCTGGCAGGCGCGGCAAGCGGCGGCGCTGCAGGCCTATCATGAGTGGATGCCGGTGCGGGACGCCGGCGAAGACCTTGCCGAACGCTACAAGACCATTCGGTTCGGCGATTTTGCAACTTTGTGCAAGCTGGAGACGCGCGCGTCGGCGCGGGACGAGAGTCTCGGCTTTGGGGCGATGGCGGCCAGGACGGCAGAGCCGGACGGTATAGCGGCGGTGCGCGCGGTGTTTGCGGATCCGGGGCGCGAGAAGCTGGGCGCGGCGCAGCTTTCGCAGCTGCGCGCGGCCTTCGATGCGGCGGGCGAGGGCTGGTTGATTCTGGCGAACCCGACGCTGATGGCGCCGGTGAAGACGCCGGATGTGCGGCCTTACCTCTCATACGAAGCCCTCCGTGAACTGAAGACCCGATGGAAGGATGCCGGGGGCTTCCTGGCGGCCGCCGAGCATGGCCTTCCCCTGCTCCCGGATTCCTGGGACGGGTATATCGCCGAGCGCGAGCGCCTGTTTGCCGCAATTCACGGCGCGCGGCGCGGCGACGTGCTGGTCCTGACGGGCGACACGCACAGCTGGTGGGTGAACGAACTGAGCGCAGCGGGCGGCGCGCCGGTGGGCGTGGAACTGGCGGCGAGTTCGGTAAGCGCGCCGTCGGCGCTGGGCGCGGGACTGATCGGCGAACGGGCGCGCGACCTGTCGCTGCTGATCACGCGGGACAATCCGGCGGTCCGGTATGTCTCGGGCGAATCGCACGGGTATATCGATCTGGAACTCGAGGGCGCCGATGGCATGGCCCGCTATGTGGCAGTCGAGACGGCAAACGCGCCGGGCTACCGCGCCTGGCAGCAGGCGGCGTTCCGGCTGAAACGGCACGCCGGGCGGCTCGACGTTTCGCGTCCGCGCGGCCTCGGGCTGAAGCAGCGCTTCTTGTTCTGACGCCGGATGAGGCAGCTCTGCCCAAGCGGCGGGCAGATCGCGTCTGAGACGAAAAATTCAACAAGCGTCCAAACTTCGCGGCTTGTAATGCTGCGGCTGCGAGGTAATTGTTGCGATGCAGCATGAGCCTTGGCCGCACTGGGAAGGCCACATCGCCCGAGGGGGGCGGTGTCCCGGGAGACGGCGAGTTGGGGTGATATCGTGCTGCGGGAGGAGTTTCCGGCCCGGCCATGATGGCAAGGCCTCTAACTCTGAAGGAACTACCCCATGTTCAAGTCCACCGTTTCGGTCCTCGCGGCCGCTGTTCTCCTGTCGCCGGCTGCGTTTGCGGAAGGCAAGAAGGAAGTCACCCTCAAGCATGATTATGACGTCGCCTTGCTCGCCAGCGACGAGGGCGCCAGCGTCCTGCTGGCCGAGCTGACAAAAGCCGCCAAGCGCGCCTGCACGTCGCGCATCCCGGCCTATGGCGGCTTCTACACCGACCTCGCCTGCACCGACTCGCTGGTGACAGCGGCCGTGAAGGAAATCCACGCCGCGCAGACCGCAGCCGGCGTGGACATCGCGCCGAGCTTCGAGCGGATCGCGTTGACACAGCTGGCCTCGGCCGACTGACCCCTTCCTCCCGGAACAGCGCCTGGCCATGTTTCCTCCCGGTCATTGGCGCTGGAGGGGCCATCCCCGGCCAGGGATGGCCCCTCGCTTCGGGTTTCGACTTCGGATTGATTCCAGTTGACGCAACGTCAAATTGACGTAGCGTCAGGCTCGGAGCCGTGACTCACGCGGCCCGTGCCCATCAAGGGCTGGAGGAAACCAATGAGATTGACGCTGAACGAGGCGCCGCCGCGCCTGTCTATGGCGATGCTGCTGGCTGTGCCGCTGGTCTATGCCCTGTTTGTGGGCGCAAGCTGGCTGATCAAGGTAGATGATCTGGTGCTGATCGCGGCGCCGGAACGGGTGTTGACGAAGATCACGCCGACCGAGGAAACCCTCGTTGTCATGTCTGATGACCGAAAACCGAAACCTCTGGAGCTGGCCGACCAGCCGCCCCTGCCTGTGCGCGATAAGGTCACCACGGCAGGCGCCGTGCCGGGATACACTTATGCCCCACCGGAGGCAGAGTTCGAGCTGATCGGTTTCAAGGCGCCGGTCGTGGCCGTAACGGTGCTTGCTGGCCGGAACATCCAGGTGGTGCGCGCGCCGGCGCCTTCAGTGCCGGCGATGGCGACAACACGCGGGATTTCCGGCAGCTGCGACGTGCTATTCGATGTCGATACGCGCGGCCGGCCGTTCAACCTGACCGCTCAGTGCACGGATGATGTCTTTCGGGCCGAAGCGATCCGCGCGGTGAGCAAGGCGGAATTCCTGCCCAGGGTGAGCCAGACCGGCGTCGCCGTGGAACAGCACGGCGCGGTCTATCCGATCGTGTTCGAGGTGAAGTGAGGCATGAGGCGTGTCACAGCGCTCTGCAGCGCAGCCGCTGTCATAGCGGGCTGCGCGTCTCCGCCTGCCGGCCCGGTGGCTCTGGCGTGTCCGGTTTATGTGCCGGCGGTTGCACTGCCTGTGCCGGTCTACCCCGAAGGCGCGGCGCGCCAAGGCATCTCGGATACCTGTAAAGCGCGGTTTGACATCGACTGGAGGGGGCAACCCTTCAATCTGGACATTCGATGCACATACCGGATCTTCGCCGACTCCGCAGAGGAAGCCCTGCGGTCGACAGAGTTTGAGCCACGCGCTCTGGACCCGTCACAGCTGGGCGCCCAATGTGCGTCTTACGCGTTCGAATACGTGGTCAGCGGCTGAAGGTGCGAGGCCTCAGGCGTCCGCGCTGGCTTTCGATTGGCGCTTGCGGACGTTGGGGTCGAGGTGGACCTTCCGCAGACGGATCGATTTCGGCGTGACTTCGACCAGTTCGTCGTCTGCGATATAGGCCAGCGATTTCTCGAGCGTCATCTGCAGCGGCGTGGTGAGGCGGACGGCTTCGTCCGTGCCCGAGGCGCGCATGTTGGTGAGCTTCTTGCCCTTCAGCACGTTCACTTCGAGATCGTTGTCGCGGTTGTGCTCGCCAATGATCATGCCGCCGTAAACCTTTGCGCCAGGATGGATCATCATCGGGCCGCGATCTTCTAGATTCCACAGCGCGAAGGCGACGGCTTCGCCCTGCTCCATCGCAATCAGTACGCCGGTATGGCGGCCCGTGATGCGGCCTTTGTGGGGCGCGTATTCGTGGAAAATCCGGTTCATGATGGCGGTGCCGCGCGTATCCGAGAGCAGTTCGCCCTGATAGCCGATCAGGCCGCGTGTCGGCGCATGGAAGACGAGACGTGTGCGGCCGACGCCCGAGGGGCGCATGTCGAGCATCTCGGCTTTGCGCTCGGCCATTTTCTGCACGACGATGCCGGAGTGCTCGTCATCGACGTCGATGATCACTTCCTCGATCGGCTCGAGCTTTTCGCCCTTCTCGTTGGTCTGCATCAGGACTTGCGGGCGCGAGACGCCGAGTTCGAAGCCTTCGCGGCGCATGGTTTCGATCAGCACGGCAAGCTGGAGTTCGCCGCGGCCGGAAACCGTGAAGGCCTCGGCATCGGTTGCGCGCTCGACTTTCAGCGCGACGTTGCCTTCGGCCTCTTTCTCGAGGCGGGCCCAGATCATCCGTGACGTGACTTTCGTGCCTTCGGTGCCGGCGAGTGGCGAGTCGTTCACGCGGAAGGTCATCGAGATGGTCGGCGGGTCGATCGGGCGCGCTTCGAGCGGCACGGTGACCGAGGGGTCGCAGAACGTGTCGGCGACGTTGGCCTTGGTCATACCGGCGAGGGAGACGATATCCCCGGCGAGGCCTTCATCGACCGGAATACGCTCGAGGCCGCGGAAGGCGAGGACTTTCGAGACACGTCCCTGCTCCACGAGCTGGCCGTCACGCGAGAGAACCTTGATCGATTGGTTCGGCTTGACCGAGCCGGAGAGGATGCGGCCCGTGAGGATGCGGCCGAGGAAGGGATCAGCTGAGATTGTCGTGGCGAGGAAGCGGAACGGGCCTTCTTCGACGCGCGGGACAGGCACGTGATCGACGACGAGCTGGAAAAGTTCGTCCATGCTGCTGGTCGGGTTCTCATACTGTTTCGACATCCAGCCATTCTTGGCCGAGCCGTAGAGGATCGGGAAATCGAGCTGCTCGTCGGTCGCATCCAGGTTGGCGAAGAGGTCGAAACACTCATTCACCACGTCGTCCGGGCGGCGCTCCGGCTTGTCGATCTTGTTGACCGCGACGATGGGTTTGAGGCCGACCTTGAGCGCCTTGGACACCACGAACTTGGTCTGCGGCATCGGGCCTTCCGAGGAGTCCACAAGCACGATGGCGCCGTCCACCATGTCGAGAATACGCTCCACTTCGCCGCCGAAATCGGCGTGGCCGGGCGTGTCCACGATGTTGATGCGGTAGCCGTTCCATTCGACCGAAGTGGTCTTGGCGAGGATGGTGATGCCGCGCTCGCGCTCGAGATCGTTGGAGTCCATCATCCGCTCGGCGGTCTTCTCGTTGAGGCGGAAGGTTCCGGCCTGTTTGAGCAGCTCGTCCACAAGCGTGGTCTTGCCATGGTCAACGTGGGCGATGATGGCGATGTTGCGCATCTTTTCGATCGGGGTCGTCATACAGCGGGCTTTCCGGCGGGCGGCGTTCGGGAGGAGAACGGGTGGATTTTCCGCGCACGTAGCAGAGGCCGGATGATTTGACCATGCCGATGCGGCAAGATGGCTAACGGCAACCTTCCGGAGCGCCGGATATATTTTTCCAGGCCGATTGCAGGGTTTCACGCGCAGACGTAGAATCCAGCTCACTAAAGGTCCGGTCAAAGACACCGGACGTGTGGGGACTGCCGTGTTCGTTAGTGTTGTGTTGCCCTGCTATAATGGGGCCTCTACGCTGGGTGTGATGCTGGATTCGCTGGAACGGCAGACGTACATCGGCGATTGGGAACTGGTTTTCGTCAACAATGGTTCGACCGACAATTCGGTCGAAATCGCCGAAAGCTATCGCAGCCGGTTGCAGACCCTGCGGATTGTGCAGGCCTATTCAGGCCGGGGGCCGCGCGGCAATGTCGGCCATTCCTACACGGTGGGCTTTCGCGCCGCGCGGGGGGACCTGATCCTCGTCTGCGAATCCGATGACGAACTGGATGCGCGCTGGCTGGAGGAAATGGTCCGGGCGCTGGAGACGGCCGATTTTGCGGTGCCGGCGCTGGACTATGAAAAGCTCAATCCGCCGGCCCTCACCTGGGGCAAGGACCGGGGGAAACAGTCCCGCGCGGAAGGGCTGCCCGCTCATGCCGCGCCGTTATACCTGCCCTTCGCCGTCTGCAACGCGATTGGCATGAAACGCACCTGCTACGAACGCGTGGGCGATCCGACCGACTGGATCGGCCCGCCCTGGGATGTGGATTATAGCTGGCGGGTCCAACTGGCAGGCATGCAGCTGACCTTCGTACCCGAAGCCCTGGTGCACTACCGGCTGCGCCACAAGGCCCGGGACCGCTGGAACCAGGCGAAGAACTGGGGCAAGGGCCAGTTCCATTTGCAGCTTCGCTATGGCATGCCGGCCTGGCCCAAGTTTACGGCCTATGCTCTGCGCCGGGTGCTGGCGAACGGCCTGAAACTGGCAATCGGCGTGGCGGTGCTGGGCCATAGCGCGGCTTACGGTGTCTGGGACCTCGGCTTCGCCTGGGGTGAATTGCAGACCGTGCCGGACCTGTTCAAGGCGCAGATGAAGGGACTTCAGGCAGATGCCGAAGTGCTGGCCGGAAACAAGCCAAGCGGGCCGCAGACCTATGCCGAGATTCCGCCCATTGATGACCTGGAGGCCGAACGGCCCGCCCTTCAGGCTTGACGGGCGCGCCACGCCCGGCCAGCACGGTGGGTGATGCATCCACCCTTTGTCACATCGCCTGCCCTGACCGGTATTTCCGGGCTAACCCATGGTTTCTTCGGCCGCCGGGGCGGGGTCTCCACCGGCGATTATGACAGCCTGAATGTGGGCGAGGGCTCGGCCGACAGCCCCCGGCATATCGCCGAGAACCGGGCGCGGGTGTCGGCCGCCATCGGGGCGCGCTGGCTCCTCTCCTGCTACCAGGTGCATTCCCCGGATGTGGTGCGCGTGACCGGGCCCTGGACCGAGCGGCCGAAGGCGGACGCGATGGTGACTGACCGGCCGGAGCTTGGGCTCTGCGTCCTCTCGGCAGACTGCACCCCGGTCCTGTTTGCAGACCCAGCAAAGGGCGTCATCGGCGCCGCCCATGCCGGCTGGAAAGGCGCGCTGGCGGGGGTTCTGCTGCGCACTGTAGAGGCCATGGAAGCGCTGGGGGCGGACCGCAGCCGCATCCGCGCCGCCATCGGCCCGACCATCCAGCAGGCGAGTTATGAAGTGGGGCCTGAGTTCCGGGACGCCTTCCTTGCCGCGCATCCCGCCAGCGAAGACCTGTTCATTGCCGGCCAGGGCGACCGGCTGCATTTCGACCTGCCGGGCTTCTGCGCCCGCCAGCTGACCGGCGCAGGGCTCGGCGAGGTGGGCAATCTTGGCCACGATACCTGCGCGATGGAGGAGATCTATTTCTCCAATCGCCGGCGGAACCTGCGCGGCGAGGCAGATTATGGCCGGAATGCCTCAGTGATCGTGATTCCTGGGTGAATCCGGTTTTACGTGACTTGCGACTCGGGGGCGCCTGCTACAAAAGCGTCACGAGCCGGGCAACAGAGGGTCAACACGCGTCATGAAGCTTATTTCCTGCAACGCGAACCGGCCCCTTTCGGAAGCCATCGCCGATTATCTCGACATGCGGCTGACGCGCTCGGAAGTGAAAACCTTCGCCGACCAGGAAATCTTCGTCCGCATCGACGAGAACGTGCGCGGCGAGGATGTGTTCGTCATCCAGTCGACCTCCTACCCCGCCAATGACAACCTGATGCAGCTACTGATCATGATGGACGCGCTGCGGCGCGCCTCGGCAAGGCGCATCACGGCGGTCATCCCCTATTTCGGCTATGCGCGCCAGGACCGGAAAACCGATGGCCGCACGCCGATCTCGGCGAAGCTGGTGGCCAATCTCATCTCTGCCTCGGGCGCCGACCGCGTGCTGACGGTGGACCTGCACGCCGGCCAGATCCAGGGCTTCTTCGACATTCCGACCGACAACCTGTTCGGCGGGCCGGTGATGATCGACGACATCAAGGAACGCTTCGGCAAGGACAAGATCGTCATGGTCTCGCCGGATGTCGGCGGCGTGGTGCGGGCGCGGGCGCTGGCCAACAAGCTGAACGCGGACCTTGCCATCGTCGACAAGCGTCGCCCTGAGGCCGGCAAGTCCGAAGTGATGAACATCATCGGCGAAGTGAAGGGTGCGCGCTGCATCATGCTGGATGATATTTGCGATAGCGGCGGCACGCTGGCGAACGCGGCGGCAGCGCTGAAGGAACAGGGCGCGGTGTCAGTGTCGGCTTATGTCACGCACGGCGTGCTGTCCGGCAACGCCGTGCAGCGCATCGAGAAATCCGTGCTGGACGAACTGGTGATGACCGACACAATCCAGCCTTCGGAGGACGCGATCAAGTCCAAGAAGATCCGTGTGCTGCCGATGTCGCCGCTGCTCGGCGAAGCGATCCGCCGGATCGCCAACGAAGAAAGCGTCTCGAAGCTTTTCGACCGGTGAAGCGGCTACCGCCTTCCGCTTTGGCTCGATGAACGCTGCCGCATGACCGAATTACCCCGCGTGCTCGCCTTGACGCCGGCCTACAATGGCGAGGCGTTCCTTCAGCGGACACTCGATTCACTGGCGGCGCAAACCTATCCTTCGCTGCGTGTGCTGATCGCCGATGACGCGTCTACGGACGCAACGGCCGACATTGCACAGGCCTATGTGCAACGCGATTCCCGCTTTTCGCTGGTGCGCCGGACCCGGAACCTGGGCTGGATCGGCAATGCGAACGCCATGCTGGGCGAAACGCGCGGGCAAGCCGATTACATGCTGTTTGCCTTTCATGATGATGTTCTGTTCCCGGACTATGTTGCACGCCTCGCGGCAAGGCTGGACGCTCGGCCTGACGCCATTTTGGCGTTCAGTGACGCGGAACTGACCTTCGAGGACCAGGCGCCGGAGACCGCGTCCTTCACACGTCTGGAGCAGGTCACTTCGCCGCGCGCGCGCACGGCCATAATGGCGAGAATACCGGCAAACTGGTGGATTGCGTGTCACGGAATGTTTCGCGCCGATGCTGCGCAGAAGGTGGGCGGCCTTAAGCGCAGCCGCCGGGGAGAAGTCATGGCCGACTGGCCCTGGCTTGTCCGCCTGGCTTCGATCGGGGGTTTCGAGCGTGAACCGGAGATCCTGATGCGGAAATGCTTCCGCAAATCCAGCGTGTCCGGCATCTGGAGCCACGACGCAGACGCCTACCGGGCTGTCTCCGCCACCGTTGCGCAAGAGATCCGCGCGTCAGGCCTATCGCTGCCGGACAAGGCGGTGGCACTGGCCGCCCTCGCGCGGCTTTATGCCTATTGGCTGGTTCACAAGGGACCGGGCGACACGCACAGCTGACAGGCGCGCCGAGCGCTCACGCGCCCTGCCCCGAGGGGCGCAGGGCAATGGCGCATCCTGTGCAACAAAAACCGCCCCCTCCCGGAAAAAATCCGTAGACGCATCAAGCCCCTGAAAGATTTCTCCGGAAACCTTGCGCCACACCCCTCCGCGCGGGGTTAGACTCCGCCTCCCCCGCACACCGTAGGTCGGTTACAGGCCGCAGGCCGAAATCCGCCCCCCCCGATAGCCGACGATAATCTATCGATACCAAGTGATAAAAAATGAGAATCAATGAGAAAGAATCGACATCCGGAATGCAAAGCCTGCAACTGGATGAGGCCCTCTGGCGACGGTATGAGAGGACTTATGCCTACACAAAACCGGGCTGCGACAGAATAAAATCCATCCCGGTCAAGCCGTTATGAAATCCGTCTCCAAACCTTGCGCAACACCGCCGCCCACGGATCCCAGTAAAAGTCCCGGATTCAGGACTTTCACCCCCTGTCGTGCAGGGCCATCAAATACGATGGCCCTGACCGTAAACGGGAAAGGGGTCAGGAGGATCAGGCGACCGCGCGTGCGAGCGCGCAGTGTGACCAGAGTTCCGACAGGGCGTTGACGAGATCATCAATGTCCTGGTCGGTGTGGACCGGCGACGGCGTGATGCGCAGGCGCTCGGTGCCCTTGGGGACGGTGGGGTAGTTGATCGGCTGCACGTAGATGCCGTTGTGCTCCATCAGCCAGTCCGAGATCATCTTGCACTTGACCGGGTCGCCGACCATCACGGGCACGATATGGCTGGGGTTCTCCATCGCCGGAATGCCGATCTCGCGTAGACGTATCCGGACTTTCTCGACGCGGTCGCGCTGGCGCATCCGCTCCCAGTTGCTCTGCTTGAGGTGCTGGATCGAGGCGCGCGCGCCGGCCGCAATGTGCGGCGGAAGGGCTGTGGTGAAGATGAAGCCTGACGCAAAGCTGCGGACGAAATCGACGAGCGCAGTGGACGCGGCAATATAACCACCAACGACACCGAAAGCCTTGCCGAGCGTGCCTTCAATGACCGTGAGGCGGTCCATCAGGCCTTCGCGCTCGGCGATGCCGCCGCCATGGTCGCCGTAAAGGCCGACGGCGTGGACTTCGTCGAGATAGGTCATCGCGCCATACTCGTCGGCGATGTCGCAGAATTCCTTGATGGGGGCGATGTCGCCGTCCATCGAGTAGACGCTTTCGAAAGCGATCAGCTTCGGTGCGGCAGGATCAAGCGCCGCGATCTTCTTGCGCAGGTCATGCGGGTCGTTGTGACGGAAGACGACGCATTTGGCGCGGCTGTGCCGGATACCTTCGATCATAGAGGCATGATTGAGTGCGTCCGACAGGATGATCAATCCCGGGATCTTGGCGCCGAGCGTGCCGAGGCCCGCCCAGTTGGAGACGTAGCCCGAGGTGAAAAGCAGCGCGGCTTCCTTGTTGTGGAGGCTGGCGAGTTCCTGTTCGAGCAGGACATGATGGTGATTGGTGCCGGAGATGTTGCGTGTACCGCCGGACCCTGCGCCGCAGCTATCGAGCACTTCATGCATGGCGGCGAGCACTTTCGGGTGCTGGCCCATGCCGAGGTAATCATTCGAGCACCAGACCTTGACCGGCTTCTGGCCTTCCGGACCGTGAAAGACGGCTTTCGGAAAGGCGCCCTTCTCACGCTCTATATCGGCGAAGACGCGGTAATTGCCCTCTTCCTTGAGTTTCGTCAGCTCGTTCTCGAAGTAAGCTTCGAAGTTCATGGGTCAGGCCCTCCAGTCCGTTTTCGTTTTTGTTGTATGCGTTGCACTGGAAGCCGGCTTCATTGCCCAGCCCCAGAGTGATGGATCGCGCACCGGCAGGATGAGCACCCAGTGCTCGATGACGGCGAGAATGGCGAGCGCAGTGAGCAGCAGAAAACCTGCTGACGCATGGCTGCCGGCCGGGTGGCCGAACGCGGCGAACGCGAGCAGCACAGACACCGTGGTGATGGTGACGAGCGCGGCGGCGAACACGCTGCCCGGCGCGCGGCGCGAGAAATAGGTTTTCATGTAATCGAGATGGCGCGGCATGAACTGGTCGACGAGGTTCGGTGCACCGGTAAAGACGACCAGCTTGGCGCTGATGCGCATGCCCCAGAGGATGAGGAAGGTCCAGAGTGCAAACTGGTTGGCGGCGCCCCAGCTAAGCCAGACGAGGAGGCCGGCATGGGCAATGATGGCGAGTTCATGATGCAGCACCGCAGCGACACCGGCGCGGAAGCGCGCGAAGCCTGTGAGACCTTCCGGACACGGAACACGCGAGGGGCCGGTGATGAAGCCTGTGAGGAACATGACTTCATGCCAGGCCCAGAGCGCCAGGCCAGCGGCGAAGCCGGCATAGGCGCCGGTCACGCTGGTGTCGGCGCGCAGGGAGACCAGCATGAAGGTCGCGCCCACGAGGATCGCGGTGGCCCCGAGCGCGGTCCATTTGAACGTCGCGCGCGGCCGGCCGATGAGCCAGAATATCGCCCCCGTACTCAGCCACCAGGCGAGCGCAGCAAAGATGATCGGGGACGCGTAGTCGGCCATGGTGTGCGTGGTCTACCCTTCTTACCAGGCTGGCTGAAGCCGGACTTTCGCCGGCAGCGTGTTCTGGCGAACAGGCATGAAGTAGAGCCGGACGAACGTCAGGCCGTTTGAAAGCATGCAGGCCTTTTTCTGAAGCCAGGCAACGGGCCCCTTGCCCTTGATCGCTTCCATCCGGTCCGTCGTCTGACGGATTTTCTCGAGACCGTCGCGGAACGCCGGCGCATTGATGTCGATTTCCACCGGGAAGACCTGGCGGGCGATCTCGTTGGTGACGCGGAAGACCTCGTAATCATACGCCGTGGGATCGACGCCGAGCGCCGCGTGGAAGGCCGGGCGGCGATGGTCGCGCACATACATCGTGGCATAGACGGCCAAGGTGAAGAAGCGGACCCAGTACTTGTTGCCGCCTTCGAGCAGATGCGGATTCGCACGCAGGATCATCGCGAAGGCTTCGCCGTGGCGGAACTCGTCATTGCACCACTGCTCGAACCATTTGAAGATCGGGTGGAAGCGGAATTCCGGATGCTTTTCCAGTTGGCGGAAAATCGTGATGTAACGCGCATAGCCGATCTTCTCGGAGAGATAGACCGAGTACCAGATATATTTGGGCTTGAAGAACGTGTATTTCTTCTTGCGCGTCAGGAAGCCGAGATCGACGCCGATGCCGAAATCCTTGAGCACGAAATTGATGAAGCCGGCATGCCGGGCCTCGTCGCGCGCCATCAGGCGGAAAAGGGACTTCATGTCCGGGTTCTCGACCTGGCGCGTGATTTCGCGGTAAAGCACGCAGCCGGAGAACTCAGATGTCAGTGAACTGACGAGGAAGTCCACGAACTCCGTGCGCAACTCAGGAGACAGCGTCTCGAGGATGTTATCGAACTCGGTCGTGCGCTTGAAGTGGCTGCGGTTGGGATCCGATTCCATCTCGGCGATCAGCGCATCCCACTCTTCGCGCACGCCGGAGATATCGACCTTGTCGACCTCGGCAAAATCGGTGGTGTAGAAGCGCGGAGAAAGCATGGTCTCCTGCATCGCCAATCTGTTCGTATCGAACGCCGGCGGCGCCTCGAGGACGCGCATCTCGTCATCCGTCATAACGGCCATGGTCATTGTCTACACCCTTCCATCGGTGAAGCTCACTTCGTAGAGTTCGGTGAGCTCAAACATTGATTGAAAGCGCACGAGCGCCTTCTCGAAAAAATTGGCGCGGGTGACGGTCGCCTCGCGGCGCAGCACCAGGCTGCGGCCGAAAGGCACGCTGACCGGCGCGCCGTGCACGAGCACCTTGTCGCCGATGCCCGGCTCGATGCCGCCATCGAGTTCGACATGCGCCTCAAGCGACTCGTAGGTGTGTTCCACACGAATGGTGCAAGGCACCGTGAAGCTGCGTCGGGTCATTGGGCAGTCTCCACGGGTGAAAGCAGTTTACGGAACTCTGCCACATTGTCACCGCCAAAAGCGTCGAGACTGACCCATTCTGACGTCTGGGGATCCTCGATGATCAGTCTTCCGTTCTCTGTGCGGTGCAGCACAAACGCAGGGCCCGATCCGATGCCCATCTGACGGCGCTGGAGCGCGAGGGAGCGCATCGCCGTGCGCACGAAGCCGCCAGTTTCCGGAGCCCATGTGCGCAAGACGTTGCCTGTCTCCGGTTCACGCACGACGATGCTGCCATCGGCGCCGTCTTCGAAGATCAGCGGAAGGGATTCGACCGACAGGGCGCGCCAGTTTGTAACGTGCCCGGCGCCTGAAAACTGCGTGAACCCGACCCCGATCAACGTGATCAGGATCAGCGCCCCGATCGCCATCAGCAGGCCGCGCGGCGGATGCAGATCGTGGCTGTGTGCCGGGTTTGGAAGGGGCGCGTGGGTCATCGGTCTGGTCCTCAGGTAGCGCTGGCGGCCAAGCCTGGCGCCGTCAGGGTCGAACGAGTGGATGCCGCAACGGGTGCTTGCGTCACCCGGCTTGGTGCGTGGGCCGTGATCGCTGATGCCAATGTACCGGCAACCGCCTCAATACCCGTCAGACCCCGGAGCATCGGCTGCGGGCGATTGATGCGGAGCGGACGCACGTGCGGCCAGAGACGCAGGTAGCCCAGACCGCCGGTTGAGGCGAGCGACAGGACGATATCGCCCTTGCCGGGTCCATAGCGGCGCATGTCTGCGGACGCGATCTGGTCAAACGGCAGGTTCACGTATTTGCGGATCGCCACGCCGTAACGCAGCACGACCCGTTTGGACGTGACCGTGTAGACGGTCGCGCGGGCCATCGCCCAGGCGATCAGGACGAGCAGGCCTACGCCGGCTGCGGCGCCGATGCCGGAATTGATGGCGACGCGCGTCATCTCGAGGCCGGTGGCGCCGGCCGTTTCCAGATTGGCGAGGCGCCAGCTGGTCGCGAGCACGAAATAGCCAAGCACGAACCGGATGTGGAACGCGTGGATTGCAAAGGCCAGCGTGCCCGGGCTGCCCTGCCAGAGGAGCTGTTCGCCCTCCGGCAGCGCCTGGGGGAGCCCGCGAACGGGCTCGCCCCCACCCTCTTCTTCATCGTGCAGCTTGATCACAGCCAAGGCTCCTGGCGCTGCGGCGTGGCATAGAGCGTGCCGCCACCATAATAGCCGCTGATCATGTCTTCCTCGAGCCGGGTCACGCGGTCAGCTGACTTGGTGCGCGGCACGTTGGCGAAATGCTCGGCCTTGACGGCGTTGACTTCCACCCGCTTGCGGGCCTTCGAGATGTTGCAGAACGGGATGGGGAGCAGGACGTGTACGCCCGAGCCATCCAGCTTGACTTCGAGATAGCGAATGATCGCTTCGGCGCGGTCAACCCAGAGATCGGTGACGACACCGGCCACCTTGCTGTCGAGGCCGACAACCGGCAGGCCGCGCGGATCGATATCCTTGGCCGAAACCGAATAGTCCGGGTTCAGACGATAGGGTGAGATCCGGTCCTGGCCGTCCCAGTTGAGATCCGGCACATCGGCGCGCATCGCATAAGAGGCCGGACCAACGCCATCTTTCATGCCGTCGCCCGAGGGAACGAAGGGTGAGCCTGCCCAGGGCGCGGTCCGGTTCAGCGCGAGTTCGCGCGTGTCCGCCTGGCCATAGGTCATCTCGATCGTGCCGCGGCCGTTCGGAAGGTTGAAGGATTTCGGCGGCGGAACAAAGACCAGCGCGGGGGCTTCCTGGCGGCCGCTGGGATCTTCCTCCAGCGGATAGCCTTCGCGCATCCCTTCGCGTTGCAGGTAGTAGATCAGCCAGACGAAGAAGATCATGAACGCCCAAAGGCAGACGTCCACAAGATCTATTCCGTTGACGAACTCTCCACTGAAAATCATGACCGTTCTCCTTGAGGGTCGTATCAGCCTGGGTATGCAGCCAGGCCGAACTTGGTGGATGGGATAGTGGCAGGTGTCGCGAGTGTGTGACGGGCCAGCGGGCCAATCACGATAAGCGTGGCAAACAGAAGCAGGATTTCGAAATGATAGACCGCGCCATAGCCCGGCGCCGGGCCGGTGAGTGCGGGGCCGAGCTGGCCGCTTTCGGCAAGGGTCGAGACGACATCACGCACCGCGCCGCCGACTGCAACCGCAACACCCGTGGCGGTCGCGGTAACCGCGCCCCAGGCGCCGAGCGCAATGCCGCTGTCATGATTGCGCGCAATCGCCATGATTGCCGTGAGCGTGCCGACCGCGAACAAGCCGCCGCCAAACCCGATCAGGAATGCGCCAAGGCAAAACGCGGCAACCGAACCTGCCGGATATGCAAAGACGACCAGCGCGAAGGCGAACACGCCCGCAACAGCGCCAGTGCCAGCCAGACGATGCGGCTCGCCGCCTTCGCTGAGTTGGCCGGAGCAATAAGCAAAGCCCAGCAGCGAGCCGAAGGCTGACAGAGCGGTCAGACGGGTCGTCTCCGCAACGCTCATACCCAGCACTTCAGCGCCGTAGGGCTCGAGCAGCACATCCTGCATGCTGAAGGCGGCGGCGCCGAGACCGGCGGCGATCAGCAGGCGAACGGTTCCGCGGTCCTGTACCAGCTGGGCCCAGGTTTCAGAGAAGCTGGGACGCGGACGGTCGGTGCGCGTCAAGTCCGGATTACGGGCCTCCTGCTTCCAGAGGGCGATCACGTTGAGCACCATGGTCACGACGGCGGCGCCCTGGATCACCTTGATCAGCGTCAGCGTGTTGAAATCGCTGAGCAGCCAGCCGAACATCAGTGAGCTGACGACCATGCCGGCCAGCAGCATGACATAGAGAAGAACGACAACGCGCGGGCGCGTTTCATCGGTGGCAAGATCGCTGGCGAGCGCGAGGCCGGCGGTCTGCGTCGTGTGGATGCCGGCGCCGACCAGCAGGAAGGCGGCAGCCGCGCCTGCATGCCCGACCCAGGCAGGGCCAGTCGAGTCGCCAGACAAAAGGATCAGCGCGAAGGGCATCAGCGCGAGGCCGCCGAACTGGAACATCGAGCCGAACCAGATATACGGCACGCGGCGCCAGCCGAGGACGGACTTGTGCGTGTCGGACTTGTGGCCGATCAGCGCCCGCAGCGGCGCGAAAACGAGCGGCAGCGCCACCATCAGCGCCACCAGCCAGGCGGAAACCCCGAGTTCGACAATCATTACACGGTTCAGCGTGCCGGTCAGCAGCACCATGGCCATGCCGACGGAGACCTGGAACAGCGACAGACGCAGGAGACGGCCGAGCGGCAGTTGCGCACTGGCTGCGTCGGCGAACGGCAGGAACTTCGTTCCAACCGTCATCCACATGCCTGCAAAAGTGCGCCGCTCCGGTGTCATCTGCGAATGACCTCGCGGGCTTCGGAGATATAGAAGGTCGAGTTCACGCGGTGCTTGAGACCGGGCTGCCAGGCATCATTGGTTTCGGCCGCCAGCAGGTCCATCAGGCGCGAGCCCGAGACCGGCACGATGGCCGGTGCGCGGTCGCTGCGCGGGAAGAACTTGCCGGCAGCATGCATGGCAAGCAGCAGCGGCGTGCGCGGCGCGTAGGTGAAGATCGCCGAGCGGCGGATGCGCGGCAGGATCCTGGCCACCATCGCCGCCATGTCCGGCGCTTCGTAATGGATGATCGAGTCCACCGCGACCATATGGTCGAACTCACCGAGGTCCATCCGGGTCATATCGCCGACGCGCCAGGTGATCCGGCTACGGAGCACTGGATCGAGAAGCCTTTCGGCGGCGGTCTCGACCAGCGAGCGGGCTATATCTATGGCGACCACTTCGGCGCCGCGCTTGGCAGCAGCAACGGCGAAGGTGCCTGTGCCGCAACCGGCATCCAGGACGCGCAGGCCGCCCATGTCACCAGGGAGCCAGGAGAGGACTTCGTTATGCATCGCCTCGCGGCCCGCACGCACGGTGGCGCGGATGCCGCTGACGGGCGCTGTCGAAGTCAGCTTCTGCCACGTGACCGAAGCGGTCTCGTCGAAATAGGTCTGCAGCTCGGCGCGGCGGGTCTGGTAGGCGGTTTCCATCAATCGAACCCCAGGAAGTCAAAGATTTCGCGGTCTTTCATAGGCACAGCTTCGACCGGCTCGCCGCCGAGCCAGAGCGCCGCTGCAAGGCGCAGATATTCCTTCTGCACTGCTTCCAGTTCCGGCGAGGCTTCCATCTCGAAGATGGTCGATTTCTTCAGGCGCGAGCGGCGGATGACGTCAAGGTCCGGGAAATGCGCGATCCGCTGCATGCCGGTCGCGTCGCAATACCGGTCGATCTCGTCGGTGTCCTTCGAGCGGTTGGCGATTACGCCGCCAAGGCGGACGGCGTAGTTCTGCGACTTCGCCTTGATGGCCGCAACGATGCGGTTCATCGCGAAGATCGAATCGAAGTCATTGGCGGTGACGATGATGCCCCGTTCGGCATGCTGGAGCGGCGAGGCAAAGCCGCCGCAGACCACATCGCCCAGCACGTCGAAGATCACGACATCGGAGTCTTCCAGCAGACGGTGTTCTTTGAGCAGTTTCACGGTCTGACCGACGACATAGCCGCCGCAGCCGGTGCCGGCCGGCGGGCCGCCCGCTTCAACGCACATCACGCCGTTATAGCCTTCGAACACGAAGTCTTCGGTGCGCAACTCTTCGGATTGGAACTCAACCGATTCCAGCACGTCGATGACGGTCGGCATCAACTTATTGGTCAGCGTGAATGTGGAGTCGTGTTTCGGGTCGCAGCCGATC
>JBBSAZ010000020.1:0-19522 GCA_038251755.1 Caulobacterales bacterium | reverse complement strand
CACTCACAGGCCGAGGCGGCCGAGATTCTGGAGATCAGCGTCGAAGCCGTCGAAAGCCTTCTCGCCCGCGCGCGGCGAACCTTGCGCGCTCAATTGCTGGAAGGGAGAACCAGCCCATGACCGAAGACCGGCTGATTGAACTCATCGAAGCCTGGGGCGCTGACCCGTCTGGTTTCCCGGAAGCAGAGCGCGCCGCCGCCAAAGTGATGCTTGCTGCGCAACCGGCGCGTTTTGCCGTGGCCCTCGCCGAAGCGCGCGCGCTCGACGCTGCGCTGGCACGGATGCCCGAAATCCTTCCGCCCGCGGCGCTGACAGAAGCGCTGATTGCGTCCGCCCCGAAAGCGCGAACCAGAACGGGCGCGGTCCGCGTCCCGAGGTTTGCGCCCTGGGCGCCGGCCAGCGGCTTCGCGGCGCTTGCGGCCGGATTGTTCATGGGGATCATGGTCGCGCCGGCTGCCAGCGCCTCGAGTGAAACAGACGAGGTCGAAACCGTGCTTGAGCACGCGCTTGGCTATGACCCAGCCGCCTTTACTGAGGGATTAGGCGAATGAGCGAACCAGAGGTCCGGCGCTTTCCGTTCTGGCTGACATTGTCCGTACTCGGCAATCTTGTGCTGGTCGGCCTGCTTGCCGGGATATTTCTGAATGCGCCCAAGAAGCACGATTGGGGCAGGGGCGGCCCTGGTGAACCGCCCGGGTTCGAACTCAGCAAGGACGAGCGCGACGGAGTGCGCCAGTTGATGCGGACAAGCTTCGAAGCCGGGCGCGACGCGCTGGAGGCGCGCAGAACCGCCGAGCGCCGTCTCGCCGATGCACTGCGGGCTGAGCCTTACGACGAAGCCGCTGCGCGCGCCGCACTGTCATCTCTGCGCGAGGCTGACCGTGCAGCGCGCGATACCGTGGCGGACCGCATGTTCGATGGATTGGATGAACTCAATCCGAAGCAGCGGGCCGTTGTCGCCAAGATCATGGCGGGAAACATGGAAAAGCGCGGCAAGGCCGGAGAACGGCTCGAGAAGTTCCGCGAGCGGCGGGAGGAACGTCTCGAACGCAGCGGGGACGATGGGGCGCCCTAGTCCTTCGACTTGTGCGCCAGCCGCCCTGCATTGGCTTCCCAGTTCTGGCCGTCGAAAGGCGTGACCTTCACGTCCAGCCGGTCCCAATCATCAAGGCAGCGCCACGTGATGGCATATCCGTCCGGATTTGAACGAGGAATGTAGAAGCTTTTTATTCCGCAAGTCTTGCAAAACAGGTGGCGCGCCCGGCGCGTATTGAAACTGTACTCCGTCAGATGGTCCGCCCCCTGAACAAGCTTGAACCGGCTGGACGGCACGATCACGTGGATGTTGCCGCTCATTGCGCACATCGAGCAGTTGCAGTCCTCGACCTCGAATGCCTCCGGCAGTTCGGCCGAGAAACGTACAGCGCCGCAATGGCAGCCGCCGTCATGCCATGTGCGGGCAGGCTCGCTCATCCGACCCACTCCGGCGGCTTGCGGTGAGCCCAGGGGGCGGCGCGTTCCAGCTGCCCGGCGAGCGCCAGCAGCAATCCTTCCTGTCCATAGCGCGCGCCGAACATCATGCCGATCGGCAGGCCCGCAGGCGCGGTCGGTGTCGGCGCCGTCCAGTGCAGCGGCACCGACATTGCGGGCGCGCCCATATGGTTGAACACGGCGCAATGCGGCGCAAATCCCGCGATGGCTTCGCCCATCCTCTGTGTGTCGGCCGTCAGCGCCATCGTGCCGAGCAAATCCGGCGCGCGGTGCAGAGTAGGTGACAGGGTCAGGTCAAACCCGCCTGCATCGAGGAAGTGCTCATACTGGATCGCCGCCGCGATGAAAACGTTGTTGGCTTTCGCCAGCTCCACCATGGGCACAGTCCGGCCGAGGCGTACCATGCCCGCCGTCACGGGCTCGATCTCATCATCCGTAACCGGACGACCCCGCGCGGCGCCATGCTCGTCCAGTTGCGCGGCAATGTTGGCGGAGATCGTGAACAAGCCCGCCTTGCCGAGTGCCTCGCCGTTCAGCATTGGGCCGGCCTCGATGACGATATGCCCGAGGCTTTCCAGCAGTTTCGCTGTCGCTTCCAGCCCGGCGGTTGCGTCCGGGTCCGGCTTCGTCCCGTTCGGCGCTGTAAGCCAGAGGGCAACGCGAAGCCGCTTCGGATCGCGCTCAAGTTCGGACAGGTAAGGACGGGCAGGCGGCGTCGCGATGTACCGGCTGCCGGTCTCCGGCCCATGCGTCAGGTCCAGCAGCGCCGCGCTGTCACGCACCGTGCGGCTGACCACATGCACCGTGGACAGGCCATTCCATCCTTCGGTCCGTGAGGGCCCCATCGGAATGCGCCCGCGCGACGGCTTCAGCCCGAACACGCCGCAACATGCCGCCGGAATTCGGATCGATCCGCCGCCATCGCTCGCCTGCGCCACCGGTAAAACGCCCGAGGCAACCGCAGCCGCCGCGCCGCCGGATGAGCCGCCCGCAATTCTCGTCCGGTCCCAGGGATTGCGCGTCTGTCCATAGAGTGTGGACTCGGTCGTCAATGTCAGGCCGAATTCCGGCGTCGTGGTAGAGCCGAAGAAGACGAGACCCGCCTCCCGGTAGCGTTTCACCAGTGTCGTATCGTCCGTACTCACCACATCCTTGTAAGCCCGGCTGCCACCGGTCAGCGGCGCGCCCTTGACGCCGACGGCCAGATCCTTGGTCACGAACGGAACGCCCGCATACGGACCGGTCAGCCCGCCCTTTGCGATCTGCTCCCTCGCAATGTCAGGAAACAGTGCCGCAAAACAGTTCACCCGCGCCTGCGCCTTTTCAGCGCGCGATAGGGCTTCCTCTAACGCTTCGCCCGCACTGACCGTCCGATTCCGGACAAGTTCTGCGAGTGAGAGGCCATCAAGTTCTGAAAAGTTCAAGCAGGGTCCCTTCCGTGTGAGTCTCCGTCACATTTGTGGCTATCGCTGCCATCATAGAAAAAAACAATCGTTTCGCAAACCAAAGTCGCTGGAAACCTTGATTGAGGGATAATATTGCACTGCAACAACGGACGCCCGGTCAATCAGGATCACGGCACCGTCGGACAAGGAACTGACTAGCAAGACGGGCGCTGCGCGCCTCAGTTTTCTTCACTCCCCCCAACAACCCAAAAGGTGTTTCCATGCGCGCCAAGCGTATGCTCGGTTTTGTCCGCAAGTCTCTTGCGCAAGCTTCCCTCATTGCCCACCGCGTGATGCGGCGGGCACATCCGGCAAAGCTCGTCCTCGCGGGGTATGCGCTCTACATGCTCATCGGTTGGGCATTGCTCAGCCTGCCGGTGGCGCAGTCTGTGCCGGTCAGCCCGGTCGACAATCTGTTTACATCCGTGTCTGCAGTTTCAACTACGGGACTGGTCACTATCGACCCAGGCACAAGCTATACATTCCTCGGTGAACTGATCATTCTCTTCCTGATCCAGGCCGGCGGCATCGGCTACATGACGCTTGGCTCCTTCATCATGCTTGCGACGGTCAAACATCTTTCTCCCCTGCGGGAGCGGCTGGCACGGACCGCCTTTACATTGCCTGAGAATATCGTGACCGGCCATTTCCTCCGCACTGTAGTCATCTTTACTCTGACAGTCGAAGCCGCAGGCGCCATTGCGCTTTATTTCCTCTTCTCCAGCGCCGGAGTGAACGATCCGCTCTGGAGCGCGATCTTCCACTCCGTCTCGGCTTTCTGTACGGCAGGCTTCAGCCTGAATACCAACAGCCTTGAATCTTTTCGCGGCGACATCGGCGTCAATGCCGTCATCTCGGCATTGTCCATTCTCGGGGCCATGGGCTTCCTTATCGTCTGGGACGTGTGGCGCAGTGTCTCCACACGCCACCTGTCGCTCAGCTTCACGAGCATTGTCATCCTGCGGCTGACCGCCGCCTTCCTCGCTGCCGGCACGGCCATCCTCTCCATCGTCGATCCCGGTATTGCGGCCCTGGCCTTTCCCGAGCGGCTGCTCGCGGCTTTCTTCCAGACCATGACGGCCATGACGACGGTCGGCTTCAACACCCATCCGATCAGCACTTTGGCGCCCGCTGCAATCGTGGTGCTTTACTTTCTGATGGCGGTTGGCGCGGCGCCGTCGGGAACGGGCGGCGGCCTCAAGATGACGACCTTTGCCGCCATGGTCGGCCTGGTGCGCTCGACGCTCAGACGCCAGAAGGAGGTCACCTTCTTCGGCCGCGCCATTCCGGACGAGCGCGTGCGCGTTGCGGCTGCCTCATCCGCCTATCTGGTGATGCTGATGACGCCCGCTGTCTTTGCGCTCAGCCTGACGGAAACGGACAAGGCGTTCGAAATTCTGCTCTTCGAGGCCTTCTCCGCGCTCGGCACGGTCGGACTTAGCATGGGGATAACCGGCACCCTGACCGACTGGGGCAAGGCGATCATCATTCTACTGATGTTCGCAGGCCGCCTCGGCATCCTCACCTTCGGCATCGCGCTCGCATCTGGAAGCAAGTCTCCTGACGTAAAACGCGGTGAAGACTTGCTGGTCTGAACTCGGCGTTCCGCCCCGGGTCGGTAACGGTCCGGGGCTCTCGCTATGGGGTATAGCCTATCCCCGGCGTTGCCAGATCAGGCGGCCCATGTCCGATTGCGTCACGAGATAGTCGCCGGAGAAACTGTAGGTCGCCGCCGGGGTGAAATCCGGCAGGGGAGCTGCGTAGACGGACAATGTCTGCCCATCGGCGCGCCATTGCCCGTCGAAATCTATCGTCCGCCCGCCATCATAGGACCACTCGCCACCGCCGCCGATGGACTCCGTATACTGCACAACCCGGCCATCCGGGTGCAGCTCCATGGTCATGACCGTGGTGTAGGAGGCGAAATTGCCGCCGCCGCTGTTGATGATATTCTCGTTCACCCAGATGCCGACAAGGCGCGCGTCGCGTTGCGCGGCCGCCGGTTGCGTTTCAGCTTGCGCGACCGCCGGAGCCGGCGTGCTGAAAGACAGCTCCGGCTCGGGCGCCGGGGCGAGCGGTTCAGGTTCGGCCGGCGCCGCTTCAGCCATCAGCGCGCTTTCGATTTCCGTTTCCGCGAAGCCGGCATCGCTCAGCGAATCTGCCGGCGGCGAGTCGTTCGCAGGCGCGGCCGCTTGAGAACAGGCGCAAAGCGCAAGCGCGGCAAACAGGATCGGAAGTCTCATCGGCGGGCGCTCCTCTGCATATTGCAGCACGGAACCTGTCATACTTCGCGGCGCCCGCAAACAGGCTTCAATGATCCTCGCCGAGCGCGGCGTGCATGTCGTCATCCGACCAGCCGAAATGATGCCCGAGCTCGTGAATGAACACGTGGGAGACCAGTTCCTCGATCGTCGTGTCGCCGCGCTGCGCCCATTCGAACAGGATCGGAAGGCGGTAAAGATAGATCAGCGGCCGGTCGACAGCTGGCTGCGTTACGCTTTCAAGTGTCAGCGGCACGCCCACGTACAGCCCGGTCAGCTCCAGAGCGTCGTCAATCTCCATCTCGTCGAGAATCTCGTCCTCGGCAAAGTCCATCACCAGGATGCGTACATCCCCGGCGGCCTTGCGCATGAATTCCGGCAGCTCCGCAAAACACTTTTCCGCGCAAGCGAGCATTTCCTCGACACCGGGCGCCGTAAGCGAAAAACAGCTCACTCGAGCACGACCGCCGTGCCGGAGACCGCGACCATCATCATCGAGCCTTGCTGGCCGACGACGCCATAATCGAACTTCACGCCCACAATGGCATTCGCCCCCAGACGCCGCGCTTCTTCCATCATCTCGCTGATCGCCCCGTCCCGCGTCTCGCGCAGCGAGCTTTCATAGGACTCCGAGCGCCCGCCGACGAGGTTGGTAAAGCTCGCAAGGATGTCCTTGCCAAGATGCGCCCCGAACACGACCTCGCCGCAGGCAATGCCCTTGTACGCAACAATCTTGCTGCCATCGATGGAGGATGTGGTGGTGATGATCATGTGGGTTCCTATTCCGCTGCCGTCAGGGCCGGATCCGTCGTGCCGTCCAGCAACTCGAGCATGCGAATTGCGCTGTCGGCAATCACGGTGCCCGGAGGGAAGATGGCGGCGGCGCCGGCGGTGCGCAAGGCGTCGAAGTCCTGCGGCGGAATGACCCCGCCCACGATGATCCGCGCATTCGCCGCGCCTTCGTTGCCCAGCGCGCGTTTCAGTTCCGGCACCAGTGTCAGGTGGCCTGCCGCCAGTGACGAGGCGGCGACGATGTCCACGTCCGCCTTGCGCGCATCTGCGGCGGCTTCTTCCGGCGTCTGGAAAAGCGGCCCGATCTCGACATCCCAGCCGAGGTCCATCAGCGCGGAGGCGACAACCTTCTGCCCCCGGTCGTGCCCATCCTGGCCCATCTTGGCGATGTAGATCTTTGGCTTGCGCCCATGCGCCTTCACATATTTCGCCGCGAGCTCCTTGGCATACTCGGCCTTGTCATTGCCCTTAACGCCGCCGCCATACACGCCCTTGATCGATCGGATGACCGCGCTGTGACGCCCCTGGCTACGCTCCACCGCTTCGGAAATCTCGCCCACCGTCGCCTTGGCGCGCGCGGCGTCCACGGCGAGTTCCAGAAGGTTGCCCTTGCCGCTTGCCGCAGCGTCCGCAATCGCATCCAGCTTCACGGTGACCTCGGCCTGATTGCGCTCCGCCTTCAGCCGCGCCAGCTTGTCCAGCTGCATTCGCCGCACGGCGGCATTGTCAACCTTCAGTACCGGGACATCTTCGTCTTCATCCAGCAGGAACTTGTTGACGCCCACCACCGTCTGCGTGCCGCTATCGATCCGCGCCTGTGTGTTCGCGGCGGCTTCCTCGATGCGCAGCTTCGGCAAACCTTCCTCGATGGCCTTCGCCATGCCGCCCATCGCCTCGACTTCGGCGATATGCTTCAGCGCCTTCGCGGCGAGGTCATGCGTCAGGCGTTCTACATAATAGCTGCCGCCAAACAGGTCGATGGACTGGCAGGCGCCCGCTTCCTGTTGCAGCAGGATCTGCGTGTTGCGCGCAATGCGCGCCGAGAAATCTGTCGGCAGGGCCAGGGCCTCGTCGAAGCTGTTGGTGTGCAGGCTCTGCGTCTGTCCGCCCGCGGCCGCGATGCCTTCAAGGCAGGTGCGGATGACGTTATTGTAAACGTCTTGAGCCGTCAGGCTCCAGCCGGACGTCTGCGAATGCGTCCGCAGGCTGAGGGATTTGGTGGACTTCGGATTGAAGTTCTCCTGCACCAGCTTCGCCCAGATCAGGCGGGCGGCGCGCATCTTGGCAACTTCCATGAACGTGTTCATGCCGATGGCCCAGAAGAATGACAGCCTCGGCGCAAAAGCATCCACATCCAGTCCGGCCGCCACGCCGGCGCGAATGTATTCGATGCCGTCGGCCAGCGTGTAGGCGAGTTCCAGATCTGCCGTCGCGCCTGCTTCCTGCATGTGATAGCCGGAAATCGAGATCGAGTTATACTTCGGCATCTTCTGCGAGGTGTAGGCGAAGATGTCGGAAATGATCCGCATGCTGGGTTTCGGCGGATAGATATAGGTGTTGCGCACCATGAACTCTTTCAGAATGTCGTTCTGAATCGTTCCGGCCAGTTTCTCCGGTGGCACGCCCTGTTCCTCGGCGGCGGCAATATACAGCGCGAGAATCGGCAACACCGCGCCGTTCATCGTCATCGAGACGGACATCTGGTCCAGCGGAATACCGGAAAACAGCGTGCGCATGTCGTAAATCGAGTCGATGGCGACTCCCGCCATACCGACATCGCCGGAAACCCTTACATGGTCGGAATCGTAACCCCGGTGTGTCGCCAGATCGAATGCGACCGACAGGCCTTTTTGTCCGGCGGCCAGGTTCCTCCGGTAGAAAGCGTTGGAATCCTCCGCCGTCGAAAAGCCCGCATACTGACGGATCGTCCAAGGCTGGTTCGTGTACATCGTGGGGTAGGGCCCACGCCCGAACGGCGCGAGACCCGGATAGTCGTCGACAAAATCCAGCCCGGCCCGGTCAGCGGCGATATAGGTGGTTTTCACCGCTATGCCTTCCGGCGTCTTCCAGGCCTCGCCCAGCGCCGGTTTGCTCGCCTTCAAAGCAGGCGTCTCAAGCGCGAGTTTCGTGAAATCAGGGAACTTGGTCATTGGGCTACTCCGAGTTCGGCCTGCGCCAGCGTTAGCAGATGTACCACATCCGCGCCCGCAAAGATGTTCGCATCGATTCCCGCGCCCTCATGCTTTCCGGCGAGCCAGACGCGCTGGGCCCCGGCGTTCTTCAGCGCTTCGGCGGCGCCCGCAGCTTCGGTCTCGTACATCTTGTCCGTGCTGCACATTACGGCGATGCGCGCGCCCGAGGCCCGGAATGCGGCTGCAAGCTCGGGCACCGTCTTTGGCGGAATCGGCGGCTCTTTCGATACAATCCCGCCCGCCGCGAAGAAATTGCGCGCAAAGTCGGCCCGCGCCGTGAACTCGGAGAGACTGCCCAGCGTCGCCAGAAAGACCGCAGGCGGACGATTGGCCTTCGCGGCCGCATCACGCAGCGCCTCGAACGGAGCGGCGAGACGGACCGCAGACAGGGCAGGGGCCGACACATCCGGGCCGCCGGCAATCGCCGTTTTCACGAAATGCTGGACGCCTGCCGTGGAAAAGCCCGCACGCGGCTTCGGCGGTTCCACATCCGCCACCGGCGCGCCAATCTCTTCAAGCAGCGGATACTCGCTGACGCCGGTGATCGGAATTTTCCGCCGCGCAATTTCCTTGGCCCTCGTCTCGCGTACAGTGGCAACCCGCGCCTGAAACGCACCTGCCAACAGCGAGGCGGCAAAGCCGCCTTCGCCTTCTATTTTCTGGAACTCCGTCCAGGCCGCCTTCGCGAGATCATCCGCCAGCGTCTCGGTGAACCAGGCCCCGCCGCTTGCATCCGCCACCCGTCCAAGCTGGCTCTCTTCCATCGCGATGATCTGCGTATTGCGCGCAATCCGGCGCCCCAGTTCTTCCGGCAGGCCGAGCGGTTCGTTGAACGCCCGCACGGTGAGGATATCCGCCCCGCCCACCGCGCCCGCAAAGGCGGCGCATGTGCCGCGCAGCATGTTCGTCCACGGATCATACTTGGTCAGCATTCGCAGCGACGTCACGCCCTGAAGGCGCATCGGCGACGCCGCGAGGCCCAAAGCCTCAAGGCAGCGCGCCCAAAGCCGCCGCGCCGCGCGCAGCTTGGCAATGCCGGCGCCGTAGTTTGCGTCCAGCGACAAGGCAAACGTCAAGTTCGTCGCAATTTTCGCGGTGTCCGCATGCCCGTCCAGCCGCCGCAGCGTATCGATTGCCGAGGCGATCAGCGCGCCCAGCTCCTGCGCGTCCGACCCGCCCGCTTCGTGCACCATCCGCGCATCAATGCGGAAAAGCCCTGCAAGCGGAAACGCCGCCCCGAGCGCGCTCGCCACAGCGCCATGCCGCGCAAACGCCGCGTCTACGCCGCCCGCCAATGTGCCCGAGCGCGCCAGTGCGCCGAGCGGGTCCATGTTGAAATCCAGCTTCAGGCCCGCGACATTCTCCTGTGTCTCGCCCCAGAGGCCGAGCAACGCCGCCGCCGGCGCGCCCGGCGACGTCGCATGATCCAGCGCCACGCCCGCCATGTCCGCGCGCACGCCCGCCAGCGCCGTGTCAAAGTCTGCCACCTCGGTGATCTGCACGCCGGCCTTGCCCGCCGGGTCCAGCGCGATCTCGATGGAGGACACCCCGCGCTCCAGATCGCGCAGGATTTCGGTGTTGGTTTGCTCCGAGGACGGATGAGCGAAGGATTGGCGGATATCCCAGGGCAGCCACCTGTCCGGCGCCGCTGTTTTCCCGCGCAGGAACGGTGCCGCGCCGGGGATGCCGAGCGGGTCGCCCGCGCCTGCAAAGTCGCTCTCGCGGTAGAGCGCCTTGACGCCGATGCCGTCCGCCGTCTTGCGGGTCAGCGTTTCGGCGCCCTTACCCTTCAAGGCCTTTTCGACCTCGCGCAGCCAGTCGGCTTCGGTGGCTTCGGGAAATGCGGAACTGAAGGGGAGGATGTCATCTGCCATGGCGCGGGATTTAGGGCATTCCCTATGCGCTTGTGAACCGTTTCCTTGGCGGTATGGCGCGCAGAGCGGATTGACGCGGGGCTTTTCGTATGCGAATGCGAATAATTCGCAAATATAGAGGCTGAGGGATGATGAGGCAAGTGGCGCGAAAGCTGGACATCCATTCCGATTCCTCCCCGGACGATGACCCCTCGCCGCTCCTGGATTGGGTGGATACCCAATCCCATGTCCTCGGCCTCTGGCTCGACCGTTTGATCGAAGACGGTGACCCGGAGGACCTGATCTCGATGGTCCACCGTCAGCACGCCTGGCTCAGGCTGATGCGCGAGCACCTCGGCGGCAGTTGAGCCGATTATCCCGGCGGGGTAGGGCGCGCCGCTTCCTCCAGTATTTCGATCTGCAGCCGCTGGATGGCGGCCAGCCGCTCCCATTGCCGGTTCAGGTGAATGTCGATCTTCTCGTGCAGGTAGCGGATTTCCAGCTCCGCTTTCAGGTTGATCTTGTAGTCGCTCTCTGAACGCTGCCGGTCCTTCGCTTCCTGCCGGCGCTGGCTCATCATGATGATCGGCGCCTGCAAGGCCGCGATACAGGAAAGTACGAGATTGAGAAGGATGAAGGGGTAAGGGTCGAACGGTCGCGACAGCATATGCGCCACATTGACGGTCATCCAGATGATCAGGACGACGAAAAACCCGAGGATGAACGTCCAGGAGCCGCCAAACCGCGCCACGGCGTCGGCGGCCCTTTCGCCCAGCGTGCGTTTGTCGTCGCGCTCGGTTTCCAGGTCGGCGGTCAGCGGAGTGCCCATTTCAAGGCTTTCCAGTACCTCCTGGTCCAGCGCTGTCAGTGCGCCGCGCTCTCGTTCCAGCATCTGTTCAAGGTAAGTGCGCCGCAACCGCGCGATATCCTGGACGCAAATGGGCGCGTCCGGTCCGATATCCGGGCGTTGCGCGTGCAGGGCCGCTTGTGTGCCAGGCGTCGTCTCGGCCAACACGCGCGTCTTCGCCGCAGGGAAAGTCTTGCCGCAGACGGCGCAAACCTGACTGGCCGATTCAGACCCCATGGCCCGGCTCCTTGATGCAATGGAAATGACCCATGAGCGCGACAGTCCGGGGGTGAAAAGCCCGGAAAAGCAAGGGAACTTTCAGTCTGACTGCGCGTTTATGGGGGTTCTCCACCTGCGTGAATCCGGTGGCAAACGCAATTTGAACCATATTTTACACCCTAACTTCAGTGTTCTTCCTTAATAGAACTATCCAGCCCTGTGATACCTTGGCACCCCTTGCCGGCATCCATCGCTAACCAACAGGTGACCCCAATGTCCGATACGTCCTCGAATGCCTCCAGACGCGCCAAAGCAGCAGCTGACAAGGCGACCAAAGAACTCGAAGCGCGCCTTGAGGCGCTGCGCGAAGAAATGGATGAGATCAGAGCCTCCCTCGGCAAGAAGGCCGAGAAGAAGTTTGATGCTCTCGCTGACGTCTTCTCGGGTGATACCGCGGATGAAGTCATGGACGAGCTTCGCGAGATCGTAAGCCAGATCAAGGAAAAGGCCGGCGCTGCCGAAAAGAAGGTGGTCGCAACCGCCCGCGACAACCCGGTCCAGACATTGCTCGTCGCGTTCGGTGTCGGCTTCCTCGCATCTCTGCTGATGCGCCGCTGATCCTGCGCAATGCGCTTCCTGCCGCTTCTCTCTTCCTTGATGTCGCTCGCCAATCTTGATCTGGGCAGCGCCGTCTCGCGGCATGCGAAGGGGTTTGGCTACACGCTCGTCGCCGTCCTGTTTCTGCTGACGGCCTATGTGCTGGCCGTTGGCGCCTTGGCGTTTTACCTGTCTCTCCACATGAACACATGGGCCGCCCTCGGCGCCATCGCACTTGGTTTTGTGGGAGCCGCCGGCCTCGTCTACGGGTTCGGCACGCTCTCGGCCCGGGCGGCAGCGGAGCGCGCCCGTGAAGTTGCCGAAGCCCGCCAGAAAGCCACCTTCGGCACGCTTGCCGGCCTCGCCGTCGGTGGCGGTTCCACAAAGACGCTGATCATCGCCGCACTGGCCGGCGTGCTGGCTGGCGGCCTGCTGGATTCCAAAGGCAAGTCCGGCAGCGACGACTGACGCTCCGGCCTGCGTCCGTCTGAAAGTCATATTTCCGACTCAGATCACGCTATAGCTAGTCTGCATTGCATGGCACAAAGGCGCCATGCCGGGAGGGCGGGCTATGGCCAGAATCGTAACCATCAACGGTGTCGGCGACATCGATCTCGACAAGATCGCCAGACTGCTGCCCGGCCGCAATGGCTGGGACATCCTGCAGCTCGGCACGCAAGGGCGCTACATCAAGGCGATCATCGACTCCTGGCCGACCCTGGAGCGCTACGACATCTACACGCCGCTCCGCCTCGGTCACTTCTTCGGGCAGGGCCTCGTCGAAACCGGCTGGCTCAAATACACCGAAGAAGGTTTCAACTATTCCGCCGAAGGCCTGATCAAGACTTTCCGCCATTACCGCCGCAATCCGGACCTCGCCAAGCAACACGCCCGCAAACCGGAACTGATCGCCAACACCGTCTATGGCGGCCGCACCGATCTCGGCAACACCGAGCCCGGCGACGGCTGGAAATTCCGCGGCCGCGGCTTCATCCAGCTCACAGGCCGCTACAACTATTCGCGCTATGGCGAAGCCGCCGGCATCGATCTCGTGAACGATCCGGACATCATCAAACGCGACCTCACGAAGTCCGTCGAAGTCGCCGCCGCCTTCTGGAAAACCAACGGCCTCAATGCGTATGCTGACCAGAACGACGCGGTAAAGGTCTCGCGCGGCGTCAACCGGGGCAACCCGAACGACACGGCGGCCGCCAACCACGAGGACCTGCGCATCCTCTGGACCAATACCGCGCTCTCGGTCACGCAAGCGCCTCAGAACCTTGCGCCTGAGCCCGCCCCCACAACGCCGTCCCTCAAGCCGCTGCAAGCCGGCAGCCGGGGCGAGCGCGTGCGTGAACTGCAGCTGGATCTGGAAGCGCTCGGCATCCGGACCGGCGGCGCTGACGGCATCTTCGGGCAGGGCACCAAGCGCGCCATGGTCGCTTTCCAACAGGAGAACGGGATGCCGACAACGGGCGTCGCCGACGCCGCCACGATCACGGCGATCGACCTCGCGGCGGCCGATCCCGCCCGCACCCGCGCCGCGACACTCGACCGCGACAACACGCCGATCTTCGGTCCGCTCACGAGCTGACTTCACCGGGGCTTGCTGCCCGGGCCGGTCCGGCCTTTAATCCTCCGCAACAGAAAAACCGGAGGAAACAGGAAGATGCGGCTCAAGGCCCCCAGGATTGCCCCACTCGCCGACGCGGACATGAACGCCGATCACCGGGAAGCACTCGCCGCCCAGTTCGGGCGCGGCAATGTCTATAACATCTTCCGCACACTCGCCCGCGCGCCGGATGCCTACCGCGCCTTCATGCGCTGGGGCGGCTACATCCTGTCCGACAAGAACAGCCTCGCCCCGCGCGAGCGCGAAATCGTCATCCTGCGCGCCGGCTTCAACTGGAAGTCCGGCTACGAATGGGCCCAGCACGTCCGGATCGGCAAACAGTGCGGCCTGACCGACACCGAAATCGAAGCCATCAAGGAAGGCCCGCTCTCACCCGACTGGTCGCCCATCGACAGCGCCATGATCCGCGCCACCGACGAACTCACCAGCGACGGCTTCATCACCGACCGGACGTGGGCCGAACTCGCTTCGCTCACCGAGAAGCAGCGCATGGATCTCGTGATGACCGTCGGCCAGTACACGCAGGTCTCGATGATGCTGAACTCCTTCGGCGTTCAACTCGATGATGACCTCACTCTCGACCCGGACCTTGCCAGGTGAGCGCAGCGCCCGTCACGGGCCGCCTCGCCGGCAAGGTTGCCATCGTCAGCGGCGCCGGGCAGGCGCCGGGCGACACCATCGGCAACGGCAAGGCCATCGCGCTCCTCTTCGCCCGCGCCGGCGCGAAGGTCCTGTGCGTCGACCGCGACGCGGCACGCGGCCAGTTGACCGTTGACGAAATCACCGCCGAAGGCGGGCAAGCGCGCCTTTGCATTGCGGATGTCTCGAACGCCGAAGGCGCGACGGCCATCGCCTCCGCTTGCGAAGCGGCATTCGGCCCGCCGGACATCCTCGTCAATAACGTCGGCATTGGCGATGCCGGTGACGGCCCCGCCCATAAGGCGACCGAAGAAGCCTTCGATCGCACACTGCGTATCAACCTGAAGGGCGCCTGGCTGCTGACCAGAGCTGTCATGCCAGGCATGCTGACGCGCAAGAGCGGCGCCATCGTCAACATCTCCTCGCTCGCCTCCATCGCGGGCGGCCACCAGCTGGCCTACGAAGTCTCCAAGGCCGGCATGAACCGGATGACCCAGAGCGCGGCCATGGCCGGTGCCTCGCGCGGGGTGCGCTGCAATGCCATCACGCCTGGCCTGATGGACACGCCGATGGCCATCGGCGGCATCGCGAAGCTGCGCGGCATCCCGGAAGACGACCTGCGCGCCGAGCGCGCCGCCCGGGTGCCGATGAAGCGCATGGGCACCGGCTGGGACACCGCCTATGCCGCGCTTTTCCTCGCCAGTGACGAATCCCGCTATATCACCGGCGCCATCCTGCCCGTCGATGGCGGCGGTAGCGTGATGATCGGCTGAGACACTCACCCAAGGGAAGAACTTGCCCGTTCGTCCGGAACCGCTAGGTAACAGCCAGACCTTTTCACCGGAGATAGATACATGTCCCTGCCGCCCATCCTGCAGAACCTGCGCATCCCGGTGATCGCCTCGCCGCTGTTTCTCATCTCGACGCCGGACCTGGTGATCGCCCAGTGCAAGGCGGGTGTGGTCGGCAGCTTCCCGGCGCTCAACGCGCGCCCGGGCCCGGTGCTGCACGAATGGCTGGAGCGGATCACGACTGAGCTCGCCGAATACAACCTCCAGAATCCGGACCGCCCCGCCGCGCCCTTCGCGGTCAACCAGATCGTCCACAAGACCAACAACCGCCTCCAGCATGACATCGACGCTTGCGTGAAATTCAAGGTGCCGATCATCATCACCTCGCTCGGCGCGCAGAAGGACCTGAACGACGCGATCCATTCCTATGGCGGCATCGTGCTGCACGACGTGATCGACACGCGCTTCGCCAAGAAGGCGCTTGAGAAAGGCGCCGATGGCCTGATCGCGGTCTGCACCGGCGCCGGCGGGCATGCAGGGGTGCTCTCGCCCTTCGCCCTGATCCAGGAAATCCGCGAATTCTTCGACGGCCCGCTCGCGCTCTCCGGCTCCATCGCCAATGGCGGCGCCGTTGCCGCCTCCCTCGCGATGGGCGCAGACCTCGCCTATATCGGCTCTGCCTTCATCTCCTGCGACGAAGCCAATGCGCCGGACGGCTACAAGGACGCCATCGCCGCCTACGGCGCCGAAGACATCGTCTACACGAACCTCTTCACGGGCGTGCACGGTAACTACCTGAAGCCCTCGATCATCGCCGCCGGTCTCGACCCGGACAACCTTCCCCAAAGCGACCCGTCCAAGATGAACTTCGGCTCGGGCGGCAATACCGAAGCGAAAGCCTGGAAAGACATCTGGGGCTGCGGGCAGGGCATCGGCGCGGTCAAGGAACGCGTGCCGGTGAAAGTCTTCGTTGACCAGCTCGTCCGCGAATACGACGACGCCCGCGCGTCTTTGGCCAAAGGCCTCGGCTTCGTCCGCAAGCAAACGGTCACCGCTTAACGCGGCCCGCCTACGAACTAGCTTAAACTGTTGCGCAAGTATCGCCTTGCGCAACAGTTTTGAGCGTTTTCTGGCCTCCGCATAAAAAATTCCGGGTTCCGGTGTCAGAAAAAATCCCTTGCAAACAGCGTTCTAGCTCCATATCCGCTACGCACTCTGCCGTAAATCCAAAAGATTCCACAGCTTCCCAATCCGGCTGGGTCTGCACCGGCAGCATACTCACGGAATGCTGATTGCTTCGTACACGGATTTTTCGATGGCCGGCCGGCGCTGGCCCCACTTCAGCCCGCTGGAGCTTGCCTGCAAGTGTCCGGTGCGCGGCTGCCGGGGCGAGTTCTGGCATGACCCGGCGTTCCCCGATGGTCTAGAAACGCTGTGGGCGGCGGCCGGCAAACCTCTGAAGATCAATTCCGGCCATCGCTGCAGCGTGCGCAACCTTCTCGCCGGCGGCGTCCCGGATTCGCGCCATCGCCGCAGCGCGGTGGACATCTCGCTTCGCCGCCACGACCGGCATGCCGTGCTGGCAGCGGCGCAGGACTGCAGCTTCACCGGCATTGGCCGTGCACGGACATTCCTTCATCTGGACCGGTGCAAAAAGCCAGCCCTTTGGACCTACCCGGGAGCGGAAGCCTCATGGCAGATATAATCGGATTGGCAGCGAGCGCCGCGGGCGGCGGCGTGTTCGGCCTGATTGGCACGGTGATCGGGCGGATCGCCGGCCTCTTCGAGCGGCGGCAGGAAAACGGGCAGGAACAGGCACGCTGGAAACACGAAGCCGCGCTCATGGAACTTCAGATGAAGGCGAGGGCATCCGAACTCGCGGGGCAGGAAAGCCTCGCGCAAACGGCGGGAGCCTGGCAGGGGCTCGCGTCATCGATGGCGGCGGAAGCTTCCATCGGCGACAGTTACAGATGGGTCAATGCAGTCCGGGCGCTGACGCGTCCGCTGCTTACGCTGCTCCTGTGGCTGATCACGTCACTGGTCTGGTTTGGCGCGGCGGCGGAGGCGCGCACCAGCATCTTGGAGACGGCCACCTTTGCGGCCACGGCGGCCACGCTCTGGTGGTTCGGCGACCGGGGAAACCGGAGCGAGGTCCGTTGAGCCTTTCCTGAGGCGTGATAGGCTTTCCTCCGTTTCAGGGGGAAAGCCATGAGAGCTTCGGCAAGGAATGATCTCGCCCAACGGGACACGCGCGCCATTACGGCAGAGGCGCCCCCGGCTGATTCGAACCGGATTCCGGCGTGCGATCTTTTGATCGTGCGCGCGAAGGTGCTGGAAACAGCGCGCTGGCCGGTTTAAGGCCAGTCAGCAATCCAGAGAGCAAGCATGGCCGATTTCATTCTCGTCATCGATGAAGGCACGACCTCGACGCGGGCCATCGTGTATGATCGCCACTTCGGCGAAGTCGCGCTCGCGCAGGAAGAAGTCGCGCTGCAATACCCCGCCGATGGCTGGGTGGAGCAGAACGGCGAGGAGATCTGGTCGCGCACGCTGTCGGTCTGCCGCACGGTCATCGCCAAGGCGGGCGGCGCAGACCGCATCGCCGCCATCGGCATCACCAACCAGCGCGAGACGGCACTCGTCTGGGAACGGACGACCGGCAGGCCCATTGCCCCCGCCATCATCTGGCAGGACCGGCGCACCGCCGCCGCCTGCGACGCGCTGAAGGCGAACGGCCCCGAGACTGCTGTGCAGGTAGAGACCGGCCTGCTGCTCGATCCCTATTTCTCCGGCACCAAGATCGGCTGGATACTCGACAATGTGAAGGGCGCCCGCGCCCGCGCCGAAGCCGGCGAGCTTGCCTTCGGCACTGTGGATGCCTTCCTCCTCTGGCGCCTGACCGGCGGCCAGGTGCACGCCACCGATGTCACGAATGCGTCGCGCACGCTGCTCTACCGCCTCTGCCTGGCAGGCGAGGGTGGCTGGAGCGCGGCGATGCGCGACACCTTGCAGCTACCCGCCTCGTTGCTGCCGGACGTGAAACCGAGCGCCGCCGACTATGGCGCCACCGACCCCGCGCTGTTCGGGCGCGCGATCCCGATCTGCTCCGTCCTCGGAGACCAGCAATCGGCGCTGGTGGGGCAGGGCTGCCTCAAGCCGGGTCAGGCAAAGGTCACTTTCGGCACCGGCGCCTTCCTCGTGGCGAACACCGGTGAGATGCGCCCGCAATCGAAGAACCGCCTGCTTGGCACCATCGGCTACGCGCTGCCCGGCGCAGCGGCCATGGCGCTGGAAGGCTCGATCTTCAATGCGGGCACCGTCATCAAATGGCTGCGCGATGACCTCAAACTCATTCAGAGTGCGGAGGATAGCGCGGCCGCCGCCGCCAGCCTGCCGGACAATGGCGGCGTCTACATGGTGCCCGCCTTCACCGGCCTCGGCGCGCCGCACTGGAACGCCGAAGCGCGCGGCCTCATCGCGGGCCTCACGCGCGCCGCCACCAGCGCGCACCTCGTTCGCGCCGGCCTCGAATCCGTCGCCTATCAGACGCACGACCTGCTCGCCGCCTTCGCGGGCGACGGCGCGCCCATCGCCGAGCTGCGTGTCGATGGCGGCATGGTCGCGAATGACTGGCTGATGCAGTTCCTTGCGGATGTCTGCGCGCTGCCCGTGCTGCGTCCGGACTACCGCGAGATGACCGCCCTCGGCGCCGCCGCCGCCGCCGCGATGCAGCTCGGATGGATCACGGCGGCAGACTGGGCCGCCCGCGCAGTGCCCGGCAGACGCTTCGAGCCCGGCATGAAACCGGATGCAAGGGCAAGCCTCCTCAAGGGATGGGACACCGCGCTCGGCCGGGCGCTCGCCTGATGGCGCCGGAAGCGGGCGCTGCCCACCGGCCCGTCCGCAGCCTGACGACCCGCTATGTCATCGTCGTCATTCTCGGCATGGTCATCGGCGCGGGCATCTTCAAATCGCCGGCGCTTGTGGCCGCCAATGCAGGCTCCGAGCAGATGGTCTATCTGCTCTGGATCATCGGCGGTTTCATCTCGTTGATGGGCGCGCTCTGCTATTCCGAACTCGCCGCCGCCTTCGCCCACCCGGGTGGGGACTATCATTTTCTCGAGCGTGCCTGGGGCAGGCGTTTCGCCTTCCTGTTCGCCTGGGCGCGCTTCGCCGTGATCAACACCGGCGCGATTGCGCTGCTCGGATTTGTGATCGGCGACTATCTCAACCGCGTCATCGATCTCGGCCCCCACGGCCCTGCCATCTACGCCTTCGCGAGCGTGTTCCTGCTGACGGCGATCAAGCTTCTGCCTGCGGGCGAGGCCAGCGACAGCGCGTTGGTGATCGTCCTGGTCGCCGGTCTCGTCACGCTCGCCGCGGCGGCCGCCAAGCTCGTGCTCGATGGCACGCCGCCGCTTGATGCAGGCACGACCAGCGCGCCTGGTCTGGGCGGTATCGGCTACGGCCTCGTCTTCGTCCTGCTCGCCTATGGCGGCTGGACCGAAGCAGCGACCCTCTCGGCTGAAGTTAAGGACGGCCAGCGCGGCATGCTCCGGGCGCTGATCATCTCGATCACCCTCATCACGGCGCTGTACCTGCTCACCGCCTGGGCCATGCTGCGCGGGCTTGGCCTCGCCGGGCTTGCAAATTCCGCGGCCCCGGCGGCCGACCTGATGAGCCGCGCCTTCGGGCCGGGGGCCGGCGTCGTGCTCGCACTCGCGGTCGTGGCGGCGGCCGTCACATCGGTGAATGCGACGAT
>JBBSAZ010000019.1:0-19973 GCA_038251755.1 Caulobacterales bacterium | reverse complement strand
GGTGCAGGCAGCAGCACGGCCGTGGCAGCTCTCCATCTCGTCAAAACCCGACATTCCAATCAGTTCTTCCGACCGTCAGGTTTAGGGCCAAGGATGCTCTGATCGCGATCGCAGCCAACAGGCAGGGTCAATCCGTTCGTGTCGTTCGGCTACTCACCGAGCAATCGCGTTAGCATTCTGCGGATATGATCCTGTCCGCCAAAAAAGACGGCGAGCACACGAACAAGTTTCACGTCTTCATCTATGTCGAACCACGCAACGGCCTGCCCAATTGTCAAATGGCGCAGCCCAGGCAGCATTTCGTCGTGCAGCGTTCCGCGATAGGGCAATTGTCCCAATCGAATGAAGTCTTCGCGGATCGACTGCACGCGCGCTTCTGCGCGCATGATGGCTGTCTCGGTGTCGTCGCCAAAGCCAATATAGCTGTCGACCAGAAACTCGAAAATCAGTGTGAAGTCGCGTCGAGCATCGGCGGCGAAGACGACCTCATATGCCATGTTTGGCGCGCTTGCGGGTCGCTGCGCCAGAAATGGAGTCCATCATGTCATCGTTGGATACAAACTTTCCTCTTCGCCGTTCGATTAGAAGAGTTCGCAACGCCTCAAGCTCCAACTCGTCATTTTCGAAACGCAGGCGCAACAGTTCCAGTCCCTGCTGCAACGCGGCGCTGACAGATGGAAATCGCCCCTTCTCGACGAGTTGGCGTGCAAAGGCATCCTGTTCATCGGTGAGCGAGATCGAAGATTTGACAGTCATGAATTCTCTCCTTTTGACCGCAAAGTACTACTGGGTAGCACCCAATTCAAGTCCCCAGGCTCGCCTTCGATCGACCGCGCCATGCCAGTTGCATGCCGTTCGTTCTGCCGGGATCTGTTCCAAAATCTCCTCGGCATCAGCCCTGTTTCTCGTGAGAACCGCTTCGATCCGCCTCAAATGGTGTAGCGCTCGGACGCGGTCACTCAGGAGGACGCGTTCACTGAGCAAGAGCTTCCGGAGTTGGAACGCGAGGCGTAGGAGCGCCTGAAAGCACAGTTCGAACCGGGCACCTGACCCCTAAGCCATCCCCGGCCGCCAGGCATCCCGCAAGTGGGAGGGAAGATAGCCCGGCGCGATGGCGATGATGTCGTAGCGCCAGCCGCACTCGTTAAACCTCGGCCGCTGCGCCATCCAGGTTTCGGCCGCGCGCGAAATGCGCCGCCAGGCCGTGGGCGTCATGCACCCCAGCGCGTCGTCCAGCGTTGCGCGTTCCTTCACTTCGATGAACACGATCACGTCGCCCTTGCGGGCCACGAGGTCGATCTCGCCGACGGCCAATCGCACCCGCCGCGACAGGATCGAGTAGCCCTTCGCCCGCAGCCACCAGGCCGCCAGCGCCTCGGCCCTGCGGCCGCGCGCTTCGGCGGCCTCACGTTTGCCCATCGCCCGCCTTCATCTGCAACGCCCGCTGGTAGACATCGCGTTTCGGCAGGCCGAGCGCTTCGGCCACCGCCGACGCCGCCGCCTTGGTCGGCATCTCGCCGAGCGCGACGCGCAGCGCTGCGTCAATATCTGCCGCCGTCGCCGCAACTTCCTTTGGAGGGCCGACGAGCAGCACGATCTCGCCGCGCGGAGGCCCCGCCTGTTCATAGTGCGCGGCGAGCTCCGCCAGTGTGCCCCGGCGCGTTTCCTCGAACAGCTTGGTCAGCTCCCGCGCCACGGCGCAGTCCCGCTCGCCAAGAACGGATGCAAGGTCGGCCAGCGACTCCGCCAGCCGCGGCCCGCTCTCATAGAAGACCAGCGTGGCCGGCACCTGTTTCAAGCTCTCGATTTCCGTGCGCCGCGCACCGGATTTCGGCGGCAGGAAGCCGGCGAACAGGAAACGGTCGCTTGGCAATCCGCTCGCCACCAGTCCTGCCAGCAGCGCCGACGCCCCAGGAACGGGATAGACCTTGATGCCCTGCTCCAGCGCCTCATGCACCAGCTTCCAGCCGGGATCGGACACCAGCGGCGTGCCGGCATCCGAGATCAGCGCGATCTTTCCGCCCGCTTGCAGCCGCTTCAGCAAGGCCGGTCTCCGTTCCGCCCCATTATGGTCATGGTAAGGGCTGAGCCGGGCCTTAAGGCCGTAGGCGGACAACAATTTCGAGGCCACCCGCGTGTCTTCCGCCAGCACTTCCTCGACCCCGCCCAGAATATCCAGCGCCCGCAAGGTGATGTCGCGCAGATTACCGATCGGTGTGGAGACAACATAAAGTCCCGGCGCTACAGCCACGGGCGGTTGCCCGCCGCCACGCACCTCAATAGACTCGCCCCCAGCAGACTCGTTCAAGTCGGGAATCGCGCCGGCGCCAGAAGGATCAGAAGATGACATCGCGCTCACCATCGCTCAGGAACCTCAAGGCGCCAAGTCTTGTGCTCGCCTCGTTGCTGCTGGCCACCGCCTGCGCCACCGCGCCGACCCGGCCGCCGGTGTCGATCGGTTCCGGCCAGCCGCGTGTCGATCCCGTCACCGGCGAAGTGATCGGGCCGGCAGCGGAAACTACCGACGAGGCCCTGAACGGGTTCGCGCGCGGTGATGGCGGGCTGACGCCGAACTTCATGCTCGGCAAGGACGTTAAACGCGCCGCCGTGCTGCTGCCCTTCTCGCACCCGAACGCGCAGGTGCGCGCCGAAGCCGAAGCGATGCTCGCAGGCATCGAACTGGCGCTGTTCGAAAACGGCGGCACCGATTTCCTGATCCTGCCCAAGGACACCGCCGGTCGCTCCTCCACCGCCGAAGCGCGCGCCGATGAAGCCATCGATGAGGGCGCCGACATCATCCTCGGCCCGCTGTTCGGCACCGAAGTGCCCGTAGTGAAGGATGCCGCCCTGCGCAAATCCATCCCCGTCATCGCTTTCTCGAATGACCGGACCGTCGCCGGAGGGGGCAGCTATCTCGCCTCGGTGATGCCGGAGGAAGAAGTCGTCCGCATCATGGGCTATGCCGCCAGCCGCGGCACGCGCACCTTCGCCTTCCTCGGGCCGGACACTGCCTATGGCCGACAGGTCGAAACCGCGATGCGCGCCGAAGCCGCCACGAATGGCTGGACCATTCTCGGCGCCGGATTCTACGATCCGAGCTCCAGCGCCAGTTCCGAAGTCTCCCGCATAGCCGGCCTGATCAAGGCCGAGCGCAGCCAGGTCGGCCTGCTGATCCCGGAGCGTGGCACCAAGCTGCTCTCGATTGCGCCGCTGCTGGTCGTCAACGGCATCGACCCCGGCCGTACCCGCTTCCTCGGCACCAGCCTCTGGGACGACAGCTCGATCTGGCGTGAACCGGCCCTCGCCGGCGCGCAGTTCTCGGCGGTTGACCCGGACAATATGGGCAATTTCCGGGACACCTACAAACGCATCTATGGCCGCACGCCGACAGACCTTGCCGCCGCAGCCTATGATGCCGCCTCGCTGGCCATCACGCTGGCCGCTGAAAACAACATGAAGCACGGCGGCGTCACCGATCCGGACGGTTTCATGGGGGTTAACGGCCTGTTCCGCTTCCGCCTCGACGGCACCTCCGAACGCGGCCTTGCGGTCAAGCAGATCAGCGGTTCCGGCGCCTCGGTGGTCGAGGACGGGGTTACCAGATTTCCGCCCGGCGGTAGCTGATCCGGCCTGCGGGTCTGAAGGAAGGCCCTTGCGGTCAATCCCGACACGCCCCAAATCACCGGCCTCAGGGCAGACGATTCCGGTTTGGCGGCGACTTTATGAGTAAGCGCGACTATTATGACGTTCTCGGTGTGGAGCGCGGGGCCGATGAAAAGGTTCTGAAATCGGCCTATCGCAAGCTGGCGATGAAGTATCACCCCGACCAGAATCAGGGCGACGCGGCCGCCGAAGAGAAATTCAAGGAAGTCGGCGAAGCCTATTCCGTTCTTTCGGACACCCAGAAACGCGCCGCCTATGACCGGTTCGGCCATGCCGCCTTCGAGAATGGCGGCGGCGGCCCCGGCGGCAGCCCGTTCGGCGCCGGCGTCAATCCCGAAGACATATTCCAGGACCTGTTCAGCCAGGTCTTCGGCGGCGCCGGCGGCTTTGCCAACGGCCGCAAGCGCGGCGGCCCGCAGCGCGGCGCCGACCTGCGCTACGATCTCGAGATCACCCTCGCCGAAGCCTTTTTCGGCAAGGACGAAACCATCCACGTGCCCCAGGCCGTGCCTTGCAAGCCTTGCGACGGGACGGGCGCCGCCCCCGGCACCAAGGCGGAAACCTGCGAGACCTGCGCCGGCCATGGCCGCGTGCGCGCCCAGCAGGGCTTCTTCACGATGGAGCGCACCTGCCATATCTGCCAGGGCCGCGGCACCGTCATCCGCAAGCCGTGCAAGACCTGCGGCGGCCACGGACAGGTCAAGGAAGAGCGTAAGATCTCGGTCAAGATCCCGGCCGGTGTCGAGAGCGGCATGCGTATCCGCCTGACCGGCGAAGGCGAGCCCGGCGCCGCCGGCGGGCCGAAGGGCGACCTCTATATCTTCGTCGAAGTGGTCGAGCATGACATCTTCGAACGCGATGGGCCGAACCTCTATTGCCGCGCCCCGGTGCCGATGGCGACCGCGGCGCTCGGCGGCGAGATCGAGATCCCGACCATCGACGGCGGGCGCGCCCGTGTGGCCATCCCCGAAGGCGCCCAGACGGGCCGCAAGCTGCGCCTGCGCGGCAAGGGCATGCCCAGCGTGCGCCAGGGCAATCCGCAGGGCGACCTGTATGTCGAGATGTTCGTCGAGACCCCGCAGAACCTGACCGCACGGCAGAAGGAATTGCTGCGCCAGTTCTGCGAGTGCACCGGCTCCGACTGCCACCCGGAAAGCGAAGGCTTCCTCGGCCGCATCAAGCGGTTCTGGGGCGGCCACGAAGGCGACGAGAAACGGCCGAGCTAAGGCCTGCCGCTTTTGGCGGAAACCGGGACGCTCAAGGTCATCGTGCTGGCGTCGCAGCGGCTGTAATTGACCCGCAGGGCGCGGTTGGCAGCCCTGCCTTTACGCAGACCGGTCAAATTTGATCGAACGGTCACACCCGGAATTATCCGCATTCGTGTAGCCAGCCCTGACAAGAAACTGGTCAGAGAGCTCCCGCCCGTGTTCAATGTGAAGCGCGCCTTATCCACGCTCGTCAGCCAGTACCGGCTGCAGGAAACAGACATGGATCTCGCGCGGGCCCAGTTCCGCGAGTTCGTCCACCAGGTCCCGCTCCTCTATTTCATCCTGTCCTGCAACGCGGGCGCCGTCTCGCTGACCTACAGCCATTTTGCAGACCCTCTGCTGAGCAGCGTGTTCCCCATAATATTGTGTTCGATTGCGGCCGTGCGGGGCACCTGGTGGAGCCGGCGCAAGCGCTCGATCTTTTCCGACGCGGAGATCCTCCGCCATATCCGGACGACCGGCACGCTGGCTGTTGTCATGACGTCGGCCTTCATGGTGTGGGGCCTGCTGCTCTATTCCTATGGCGACATTCAGGCCAAGGGCCACCTGACCTTCTTCCTTGCCCTGACGCAGATCAGCGCCGTGTTCTGCCTCATGCCGCTGCGCTCGGCGGCGCTGTCGGTGGCCACCGTCGCGACCGCGCCGTTCTTTGTCTACTTCTTGCTGGTCGACGGCGGCCGCATGGTGCCCGAAGCCATCATGCTGGCTCTGGTGGCCGCCGGCATGGTCATCATTCTCTACCGATACAACCGCACCTTCTCTAAACTCATCCGCTCACAGAGGACCTTGCAACAGAGACAGGCCGAGACGCAGAAGCTCAGCGACGAGAACCGGCAGATCGCCTTCACCGATCCCCTCAGCGGCCTGCCCAATCGCCGCGCGCTGATCGCCCGGCTGGAGGAGGCCTCTGCACAGTCCGGGCTGCGCCCGGACTCGCTGGCAATCGTCTTCATCGATCTTGATGGCTTCAAGGTCATCAATGACCTGCACGGCCACCAGTTCGGCGACGACCTGATCACACGGGTCGGCCTCATCCTCGATTCCGTCCGGCCGCCGGACGCCATGCTTGTCCGGATGGGCGGCGACGAGTTTGCCCTCCTGATCGAAGGACAAGATGCAGCGGCCACCGCCGCTGTGTTTGCCGGGCAGGCGCTGGACCGGCTGACCCTGCCGCTCAGGATCAGGGGACGCGAGCTGCAGGTCGGCGCCAGCATCGGCATCGCCGTCGATGACGAAGAGACGAGCGGCCCGTTTGAACTCCTGCGCCGCGCTGACACGGCCATGTACGCCGTGAAAGCCAATGGCAAAGGCGGGATTCGCGCCTACGATGCCTCGCTCGACGAAGGGCGTATCCTGCGGCATCAGATCGAGCGCGAGATCGCTGGCGGCCTCGTCCGGGGCGAATTCGATGTCGTCTACCAGCCGTTGGTCTCCGCGCGGGATTTCAAGATTGTGGGCGTGGAAGCGCTGGTCCGGTGGCCGGGCCGGCCGGCCGGGCCCCTCAACCCCGATGAATTCATCGGCATTGCCGAAGGCAGCGGGCTCATACAGTCGCTCGGCATGTACGTTCTGGAGCGGGCGTGCCGCGAGACGCGAGACGCCGAGGGCCTGCGCGTCAGCGTCAATGTCTCACCGATCCAGTTCAGCCATCCCGACTTCGAGCGCGAGGTCATGCAGGTATTGTCTGCCACCGGATTTGCTCCGGAACGCCTGCAGCTGGAAATCACCGAACGCCACCTGGTCGACTACCCGGAGCGCGCGCGGCATGCGATCAACAGCCTGCGCGCCATCGGCGTCGGCTTTGCGCTTGACGATTTCGGCACCGGGTTCACCAGCCTTGCCTACCTCCGGTCCTACGGATTTACCTGCGTCAAGATCGACCGCTCACTGACGATACGTCTCCAGTCCGACCGGAAGGCCGGCCACCTGATCTCCGGTCTCGTCCAACTCGCCAAGGGACTGGATCTGCGCGTGGTTGCCGAAGGTGTCGAAGATGAACGCCTCGCGCTGATGCTGAGGGCGGCCGGATGCAACGAGCTGCAGGGTTATCATTTCGGGCGGCCCGCGGCATTGACGCACGCCCTGGCGATGGCCGCGTCAATGAAACCGGCGATCGCGGCAGCCTGATCCTCAGCGGCCATAGGCCGGCCAGAATGGAAGTTCCAGTACGCCGCGCGCCGGCGTGTCTTGCCGGTCGACGTTGCCACTTGAAGCCTCAGCTTGCCGCCATGCTCGAGTCCGAGCTCTGCTCCATCGTACGGCCGGATGTCGACCAGCGCCGCCGTACGGTCACTGTCCGAGACCGCAAGGACCCCCGCCTCAAGGATGGCAATGACCAGCGCGTCGCGCTCGTCGATCTTACGGGTTACGGCGCCTGGGATGTCCTCGCGAAGCAACGCCGGAGCCGCATGAACAAGGGCCGCATCCTTCCCCTGCAATCCCCGCTCAATCGGGAGCGCTTTCCGCCGGGCCTGCGTGGAACTTGGGATTGAAGACCTTCACTTCCGTGACTTGCGTCATGAAGGCACCAGACGGCTCGTCGAAGCCGGTCTCCAGATCGAACAGGTCGCGCTCGTCACGGGCCACAAGGACTGGAAGATGCTGAAGCGCTACACCCATGTCTCGCCTGACACGTTCGTCCGCATGGTCCGGGACCGGATGTTGGGGTGAGGCCATGTCTATAAATACGAAGACACCTTGGCCCAGCCTGTCCTCATATGTGTAGACAAACAGAGGCTTGAGCGGGCTCATCCGGGCCTTTGAAGAGAATAAGCCGCTTATTCTCTTCATATTATGACCAGATTAATCTGGCTATTCTCATCAAAGCCCGCTATAATCTACTCAGAAAGTGAGAAGATGAATGTACATCCATGAGCAGGGCGAGTGGCCGACGTTCCATTGGAACGAGGGGCTCATCACCAAGCAGCTGGCGAGCCTCCGGCTGCGCCAAGGCAAGCTGATCGGGTATATGGGGGCGCTCGGGATCACACTGCGCAGCGAAGCGCTCCTGCGCACGCTCACCGAAGATGTCCTGAAAACAAGCGAGATCGAAGGCGAGAAGCTCGACCCTGACCAGGTTCGCTCTTCGCTCGCTCGCCGGCTCGGCATCGAGATCGGCGCGCTCACCCCGGCCGACCGTGAAGTCGACGGCGTGGTCGAGATGATGCTCGATGCCACGCAGAACTATACAAAGCCGCTCGATGAAGAACGGCTGTTCGGATGGCACGCCGCCCTCTTCCCGACAGGCCGCAGCGGTATGAGGAAGATCATCGTGGGTAACTGGCGCAATGATTCCGAGGGAGCCATGCAGGTCGTCTCCGCAGCGGCAGGCAGGGAACGCGTGCATTTCGAAGCGCCGGCAGCCGCCCGCCTGCCCCACGAGATGAAGGCTTTCCTGAACTGGTACAATGCCGACACGGAGTTTGATGGGGTGATCAAGGCTGCGCTTGCGCACTTCTGGTTCGTGACGATCCATCCGTTCGCTGATGGGAACGGAAGGATTGCGCGCGCAATAGCGGATATGAGCCTCGCGCGTTCGGAAGAAAGTGCAAACCGCTTCTATTCCATGTCGGCGCAGATCCGGGCCGAGCGCAGTGCCTATTACGATATCCTGGAACACACGCAGAAAGGTGATCTCGATATCACCGACTGGCTCACCTGGTTCCTCAGCTGCCTCGACAATGCGTTCGTCGGTGCAGAGACAATCCTGACATCGGTCCTGCGCAGGGCAGAGTTCTGGAAGAAGCACGCCGACGCCGATCTCAATGCGCGCCAGAAGCTGATGCTTAACAAGTTCCTCAACGGATTCGAAGGCAAGCTGACCTCATCGAAGTGGGCCAAGATCACCAAGGCCTCTCAACCAACCGCTGGCCGCGACATCGACCACCTCCTAACACTCGGTATTCTCTGCAAGGACGCCGGAGGCGGACGAAGCACATCCTACTCGCTGGTTGAGGAACAAGACGCTTGGCAATGATCGGAGATTGCACCTGCCGGCCTGCATTCGCAGGTCCGTCGCAATACAGTCGACACGATTTATCAGCTCACAATCCAACGACAAATGACGTCTCAATCGAAAAGGACGACATCGCCGCACGCACCGAAGCCTTTGACCAGGCCAATGGCGGCGGCGTTGGTTGGTACAAGGACAAAGCGCCTTATCATCTCTACTTGCTGGCAACCGAAGCCCCGATCGCCCGGCTCAAGCCAACTGGGACAGGCGATGAGGTCAGGATCGCGTCATGGTCACATAGGCGGAAATGGGAAGACATCGACAATATGGGCGGGTGCGTCCTGCCCATCGATCCGGCGCTCGGACACATCGCAACCAATAGCCTGTTCTGGACCTGGGCCTGATCAAAAACATACAAAGTCGAGCTCAGGCAATTTGCTGGCGCTGCGTCCCGGCTTATCCTAGTGGTCGCGGTCGCCGCCGGCGCAACAGGATTGATCACGCATGGACATGGAACGGCCGCTCACCCGGGACCTCGTCCTGATCGGCGGCGGGCACACCCATGCGCTCCTGCTGCGCATGTGGGGGATGGACCCGCTCCCGGGCGCCCGCGTCACGCTGATCAACCCCGGCCCGACCAGCCCGTACACCGGCATGCTGCCTGGCTACATAGCCGGGCACTACACGCGTGATCAGCTGGATATCGATCTCGTCCGCCTCGCGCGGTTTGCCGGTGCACGGATCGTCTTCGACAAGGCCGCAGGCATCGACCGGAAGGAGAAGCTTGTGCATCTCGAGGGACGCGCGCCGCTTCGCTACGATATTGCCTCGCTGGACATCGGGGTAACGGCGGATCTCCCAAGCCTGACGGGCTTCGCCGAACACGCACATTCGGTCAAGCCGCTGGGGCCCTTCGCGGGCGCCTGGGAGGATTTCCTGGACCGGCCGGCGGCGCGCGCAGCCTGTGTGGTCATCGGCGGCGGTGTCGCAGGCGTCGAAATTGCGCTGGCCATGGCGCACCGCCTGCGCGCGGCGGGACGTGCGGGCGCTGCGGTGACATTGATCGAGGCGGGCGCGGAGATATTGCCGGGCGCCAGCCAACAGACACGCAAGGTTCTTGGCGGCGCGCTGGCGCGGCATGGCGTCCGGATTGTAACGGGCGCTGAGGTGTCGCGCATCACCGCCGGCGCCGCCGAACTGGCGGACGGCCAGTCCCTGCCTTCGGATTTCGTCGTCAGCACGGCCGGCGCGCGCGCCTATCCCTGGCTGGCGGCAACCGGCCTTGCGCTGACCCATGGCTTTGTCGATGTCGGCAAGGATCTTCGGACCAGCACCGATCCGGACATCTTCGCGGTGGGTGATTGCGCGCACCTGTCCTACGCGCCCCGGCCGAAGGCGGGGGTGTTTGCCGTGCGCGAAGCGCCGGTATTGCTGTGCAACCTGAAGGCGGCGCTGAGCGGCGGACGCCTCAAGGCCTATACTCCGCAGACGGATTACCTCAAGCTGATCTCCGCCGGTGACAAATCCGCTGTTGCCGAGAAGCATTCCGTGACCCTGTCCGGGCGTTGGCTCTGGTCGCTGAAGGACCGGATCGATTCCGATTTCATGACCCGCCTGCAGGACCTTCCTGCCATGCCCCCCTCCGCGCCGGCGCTGCACGCCCTCGATGATGAGGCGGAGGGACGCGAGGAGATGCTTTGCGGCGGCTGCGGATCAAAGGTTGGCCGCGACGTTCTGGCCGAGGCCCTTGCCGCCAGACGGCCCGCAACGCGCGCCGACACGCTCGCCGGCGTCGGCGATGACGCCGCCGTCCTGCAGACCGGCGGCCGCCTCCAGGTGATCAGCACAGACCACCTGCGCGCCTTCACGCAGGATCCCTACCTGCTCGCGCAGATCGCGGCGGTTCACGCCCTGGGCGATGTCTGGGCCATGGGCGCTGAACCTCAGGCCGCGCTGCTGTCGATCACCCTGCCCCGGATGAGTGAGCGGATGCAGGCGGCCACCCTTTCCGAAATCGTGGCGGCAGTCAGCCTGGTGCTGGGCGAAGCCGGCGCGGACCTTGTGGGCGGGCACACCAGCCTCGGACAGGAGCTGTCGGTGGGGTTGACGGTAACCGGCCTGCTGGACCGCGCGGCCATCGGACTGGCCGGCGCCCGTCCCGGTGACGCGCTAGTGCTGACGAAGCCGATCGGCACAGGCGTGATCCTCGCGGCCGAGATGCGCGGGCTGGCGCGCGGAAGCGATGTGGCGGACGCAATCTCCAGCATGAAACGTCCGCTCGGCGCCGCCTCGCGCCTGCTCGCGCCGGCCGCGCATGCGATGACGGATGTTACCGGGTTCGGCCTCGCCGGCCATCTCATGAGCCTGCTTGAAGCCTCCGGGGCCGCGGCGCGCCTCACGCTGGCTGACATGCCCGTGCTGCCCGGCGCCGAGAGACTTTCGGCGCAGCAGGTGAGGTCATCCATCTGGCGCGCCAACGCCCGCCTCGACGCCCGCGTCTCTCGCCCCGCCTCCGCGCTCAGCGACCTGATTCACGATCCGCAGACGGCCGGAGGGTTGCTGGCCGCTGTACCTGGGGCGCAGGTGCCTCGCCTCCTTGCGGAATTTCAGGCGGCCGGCGAACCGGTGTTCGTGATCGGCCGGATCGAAGCCGGCGCGCCGCACATCAGCGTGGACTGAGCCGGACGGGACTGCGCTCGGCCAGGCTGATGATGTCCTGCGCCGCATTCTCCAGCGCATCAGGGTCAAACCCGGACAGCGCCACAGATCCAAGTTCAGGCTGCGTGTCGCGGCTGCGCTGGCGGGCATATTTCGGGTCATAGTGATGCAGGACCAGTTCGCCCGCGAGGTCAGCCATCTGACCTGCAGCGGCCATTGCATGCCAGCCAAGTATTCGCTCTGCAGGGTGATAGGGCCTGAGCAGGCTGATCGTTTCCGACAACCGCTCCCGGTCATCGGTGAGGTCTGCGTAGGCCTGCGCCAGATAGGCGCCGCGCTGCGCGAGCCCTGCCCCGACGCGGACCCGGGGCGCCTGGCGCATCAGGGCCCAGAGGACGCCGGGTATCACGAGCTTACCGATACGGCTCGATTCAGCCTCGACCAGAACCGGGCGGTGCGGATCGAACTTCACCAATTGCAGGGCGATCGCCGTATCAAACGACTTCTGTGACGGCTGCCCGGGTGCCATCGCGCCAAACAGCGAGCCGCGATGATTGGCCAGCCCTTCGAGGTCGAGCACCTGCGCGCCGCGCGCCGCCATCCGGTGAAGCAGTTCTGTTTTCGCCGTACCGGTATTGCCGTCGAGGACGACGAGCCGCGCCAGCAGCGGCGGCTCGTCGTCCGGCGGCGCATAGAGAAGGTTGATGACCGCCCGGCGGAAGGACTTGTAGCCGCCCTCGAGCGTCTCGGCCCGCCATCCGATCTGCCGGAGGATCGTGGCAAATGCCCCTGAACGCATGCCGCCGCGCCAGCAATAGACGAGGGGCCGGTAGCTTCCCGGCTTGTCGAGCAGATAGGCTTCGATGTTGGCGCCGGACCGCCGCGCGACCAGCGCGCCGCCAACCTTGCGCGCGCGAAACGCGCTCTCCTGCTTGTAGATCGTCCCCACGAGGGCCCGTTCTGCGTCATCCAGGACCGGAAGGTTGAGGGCGCCCGGAATATGGTCTTCGGCAAACTCGCCGGGCGAGCGCACGTCCAGAATGTCGTCGAATTCCGGCGCAAGGAGGTCGCGAAGATGGGTCAGGGCGTAGGGCATGCGCCTGCCTAATGGTTGTATCGTCCCGCGCAATAGCGGGCCGCCAGCGCCCGCCTGCCCGAGGCGCCAGGATCGCCGCTGCCTCGCGTGCAGGACAGGCATGCAAGACGAAAGACCACAACGCCTTTGACAACGTTGCAATTGTTGCGTTTCTGGACGCCATGACGCCGCGCGCCGCCAAGCCTTCCCGCCTCACCCTCGACTGGGCGCAGGACTTCCTGCGCCGTGAAGCCGCGCGCATCGATGCCGATCCGTTGACCAACTCCGTCTTCTCGCTGGCCCAGACCCTGTTCCGGAAACTGGAATCGGATGAATTCGACCTTGAGCAGGTGTCGGCGCTGGCCGAAGACGTTCACCTCACGCTGCTGGACGAGCGGGCGGGGCATTTCCGCCGACAGCATGCAAACGCGGGCCCCGCCGCCGCCTGGGCGCCGGTCATCCAGCGCCTGAAGGCGCTCGCCTCCGGCGGCTTCGACGCGTACCGCGCCGGCGTCGAGACACCCACCGGCGGCATTGTCTTCACCGCGCACCCGACCTTTGCCCTTTCGCACGATCTGCGCGCGGCGATGGCGGCCTATGTCACGAAGCCGACAGCCGGCCACAAGGCCGCGCTGAAGAAGCATATCCAGTCCGATGGGCGAACCTGGAACCAGTCGATTACTCTGGAGGCGGAGCACCGGGAGGCGCAGGACGCGCTGCACCATGCCGCCGGAGCGCAGGGCGTGTATGCCGCGCACGTGGTGGAAATCGCCCGCGAGGCCTTTCCCGGCGCCTGGCGCGACCTGAAGCCGTTCGTGCCGACGATTGCCAGCTGGGTCGGTTATGATCTTGATGGGCGTACCGACATTCCCTGGTACCGGTCGGTCCATCTCCGGCTCGGTGAGAAGGCCGCGCAACTGGCGCGGTATGCCGCCGCACTTGAGGACATTCTCGCCGGCGTCAAAGCGCCGCCAGCCCTGACCGCGCTGCCAAAACGCCTGAAGCGCGCGGCGAAGGAGACCGAAGCCCACGCGAGGCGCTTTGCGGGGGACCTGACGGACGCTGACTTGCTGGTTACCGCTGCCAACGCGTTGACGGCGGATAGTCCGGACCGGATCGTGACTGTACGAGTGCTGACAGACGTGATCGACGCGGCCCTTCCTGACTTGCCGGACGTGGCCGCTGCGCGTCTGATCGCGCTGCGGGCGCAGATGGAGGCGCTGCAGCTCGGCACCGGCCGCATCCACCTGCGCGTCAACGCTGCGCAGGTGCGCACCGTGATCGCCCGCGACCTCGGCCTCGAGACCGAGGACCGCGAGCTTGGCCGCGTCGCCCTCTCGCAACTGGCGCAGAAGGCGCGCAAGTCGAAGCCCGTGGCGCTGAACTTCGCCGACCTGTTTCGCGAGCAATCGACCGCGCGCCGCCAGTTCATGATGTGCGCGCAAATCCTGAAGCATGTCGATTCCGGCTCGGTGATCCGCTTCCTGATCGCCGAGAGCGAAAATCCCGCGACCGTGATGGGCGCGCTGTATCTCGCACGGCAATACGGGGTGGACGGACAACTCGACATCTCGCCCCTGTTCGAGACTCCCGAGGCGCTGGAGACGGGGGGACGGTTCATAGAGCGTTTGCTGGAGGAGCCGGAATTCCTCGCCTATGTGCGCCGGCGCGGCTACCTGTCGATCCAGCTGGGCTTTTCCGATTCCGGACGCTTCATCGGCCAGGTGGCCGCCTCAATGGCGATCGAGCGGATCCACAACCTGATCCTCCGGGGGCTCGCCTCGAAGAAGGCGAATGTCAGCCTGCTGATCTTCAACACCCACGGCGAATCGATGGGCCGGGGGGCCTGGCCGGGCAGTTTCGAACAGCGCTTCGATCACCTGCTGACCCCCTGGACCCGCGCGGGCGCCAAGGCGCGGGGCATTCCGCTGATCCATGAAGTAAGCTTTCAGGGCGGCGATGGCTTCCTGCATTTCGCGGGCGCCGAACTCGCCGAGACCACCTATGCCGCCTGGTGCCAGAGCCGGCTGACACCCGCGCCGGAGGCGATCGCCGACACGTTCTATACACGCACCGATCTCGTCTGGGATTTCTATCGCTCCCTGCGCGCCTGGCATGAGCGATTGTTCGCCAATGCCGATTACGGCCGCCTGCTCGGCTCTTTTGCCAGCGGTCTCGTGGTGCGCGCCGGCTCGCGCCAGAAGAAGCGCAGCGGCGGGCCGGTTGGCCCGGCAGCCCTGCGCGCGATCTCGCACAATGCGACACTGCATCAGCTCGGCATACCGGTGAACACGGCCGGCGGCATCGGCTCCTCCCTGCAGCGCGAAAGCGAACGGCTGGCGGGCCTGATCAACGAGAGCCCGCGCATGCACAGCCTGATCCTGCTGGCGAGCGAGGCGCGCACGCGCACCAGCCTTCCGGCCCTGCGGGCCTATGCGAACCTTTTTGATCCCAGCGTCTGGATCGCCCATTCACGGCTTGCCCCGGCCCACAAGGCCGCCGCCTACCGCGCCGCCTATTATGTTCTGCGTACGGATGAGACCGCGACCTCCATCCACCGGATCGCCAACTTCCTGTCGATCGATCTCGCCCGCTTCGACCGCCTGCTTGCCCGCGTCGACGGAGTGCCCTCGGCCAAGGCACGCCATGAAGGCCGCCTCGACATGCACGTACTGCATGCCATCCGCCAGGCGCTGATCATGAAGGCCATCGCGCTGGCCGGCAGTGTGCCGCGCATTTCGGAACGCCACGATACAAGCCAGCGCGACATCATCCGCATGGTTGCCGAGTTGCGCCTCGCCGAGGCAGTTGAGCTGCTCGCCCGCATCTTTCCGCGCTCCGGCGAAGGCGACGAACCGCTCTCCGGACTGACCGAGCCCGGCTCCGGCCAGACTTCCGGCTATGGTTATGACCGCATCCACCGCGACATCATCGAGCCTCTCGACGAGATTGACCGCAGCCTGCACGGCATCAGCCTTGCGCTGACGCATGCCTATGGGGCGTTCGGCTAGCGGCGGTTACTGGATGCGCGAGCCGCGGGCATTGAAATTGACGGTCATGCCCGTCTCTCTCGCCTCTGGCAGTGTCAGCACCATCTGGCTGCGCCGCCGGTCGAACTGCACGGTGAACAGCGAGAGATAGTCCAGCCCAAGCACCATCGCCGGTTCTTCGGCGAGGCCGAGGCTCTCGAACAGAAACGGATCGGCGACCAGAAGGTCCGCGCCCGAAAAATAGAAGTCTCCGAACGAGAACCTGCGCGCCGTCGCAACCCGGACAAACGTCCCGCCGCCGGTGGCGCCCTGCAGCAATTGGGACTTTTCATCGTCGGTGCGCATTTCCGCACGCTCCGCAAAGGCCGAGTTGACATAGCTGATGTTGGAGCCGGTATCGATCATGCCCCGGCCAGGCTTGCCGTTGATCCGCATCTCGACGAACATGAGGCCGTCCTGGAGCGAGTAGTTGATCCGCCCCGACGCGCCCGAACTCGAACGATCCGGCCGGCCGTCATAGACCGAGATCACCTGCTTCGCGAAGTTCATCTCCAGGATGTCTCCCGGAAAGGCGGCGGACGGAAGCACATTGGCCGCCGCGCCGGGTACGTCGAGGTCTTCGCTATAGGCCGCATCGATGGCCGTCAGACTGAGGTTGCCCATCCGCACGGCGTCGATCCGGACGACCGGGTATTCCCGCGCGCCGTTCAGCCCGAGCACCGTGACGCGGCGCGGATCCTTGCCCGGCGCAGGCACACCGCCGGACGCCGCGGTCCGGCTGTCCAGCATCGGAAACGTCGCCGCTGTGTCGATCACGGCCGTAGTAGACTCGAGGCCATTGATCTCGATCTCCACCACCATGTGATCGAGTTCGTTGATCTCGAACGGGATCACCAGTCGCTCTGCCGCCAGGGCCGGGGCCGGGCAAAAGGCCAGAAGGGCTGCAAGGCCAGCGAGCCGTCCGATCAGGTCACGGCTTTGCGCCATGTGCGTTTCTCCCGTGGCAGGAGCATCTCACACAATCGCCGCGCCGCACAGGGGACGGGGCGCAGCGCTTCCCCCAACGTCACGGCTTTCGCTTACGCTTACGTTCGCGTAAAGCAAAATTCAGCGACGCCCCCAGCCGAAGGGCCGTCCACACAGGGAGATTCTTCATGGCCGAAGCCTATATCATTGACGCTGTCCGCACCCCCCGGGGCATCGGCAAGGTTGGCAAGGGCGCCCTCGCCCACATGCACCCGCAGCACCTCGCCGCGACCGTTCTCAGCGCCCTCGCCAAGCGCAACAAGCTCGACACCGCCACGGTTGACGACATCATCTGGGGCACCTCCAGCCAGCGCGGCGCGCAAGGCGCCGACATGGGCCGCATGGCCGCGCTCGACGCCGGTTTCGACATCAAGGCCTCGGGCGTCACGCTCGACCGTTTCTGCGGCTCGGGCATCACCACCGTCTCGCTCGCGGCAGCCCAGATCATGTCCGGCATGGAAGACTGCGTCATCGCTGGCGGCTGCGAAATGATGAGCTACACGGCCTCGACCGCCGATCCGAAATCCCCGCCGACGATGGACGTGGGCAACCTGCGCCTGCGCGCCAGCCATCCGCAATCGCAGCAGGGCGTCTGCGCCGATGCGATCGCCACCCTGGAAGGCATCGACCGCCAGGCTGTTGACCAGCTCGCCGTGGTCAGCCAGCAGCGCGCCGCCCGCGCCATTGCCGAAGGCCGCTTCGACAAGTCGGTCGTGCCGGTTTACAACGTGGACGGAACACTTGCCCTGGACAAGGAAGAGTTCCCGCGTCCGAACACGACGATGGAAAGCCTCGCCGGCCTGAAGACCGTGTTCAACATGTACATGGACATCCCGGTCGACGACACGGGCAACACCTATGGCAACATGGTCACCCGCAAATACCCGCAGATCGAAGGCAAGGTGAACCATGTTCACCACGCCGGAAACTCTTCGGGCGTGGTGGACGGCGCCGCCGCCATCCTCGTCACCTCGGAAGCCTACGCCAAGAAGCACGGCCTGAAGCCACGCGCCCGCATCGTGGCCACGGCGAACATGGGCGACTGCCCGACGCTGATGCTGAACGCACCGGTCGCGGCTGCGAAGAAAGTGCTCGAGAAGGCTGGCCTCAAGACCACCGATATCGACGTCTACGAAATCAACGAGGCTTTCTCGGTCGTGGCCGAGAAATTCATCCGTGACCTGAAACTCGACCGCGAGAAGGTGAACATCAACGGCGGCGCGATGGCCCTCGGCCACCCGATCGGCGCCACCGGTTCGATCCTGATCGGCACCTGCCTCGACGAACTCGAGCGCTCGGGCGGCCGCTACGGTCTCGTCACCATGTGCGCCGCCGGCGGCATGGCCCCGGCCATCATCATCGAGCGCCTGGACGCCTGAGGCTTCCCGCAAGGGATAAACGACCAAGCCCCGCTGGCCCAAAGCCGGCGGGGCTTTTCATTGCGGCCCCGTGCGGCTATCGCAGCGCGGATGATGGATGCTGTAGTTTTCGATACCCTGTTGCTGGCCCTTGAGGACGGCGCTGTGCCGCTGCCTGAAAGCGGGCCAATCCTGGTGCTGAATGCCGAGCCGGGGCCGTGGCTGATGAAATTGCCGAAAGACCAGCTGGTCTGCCGGACGAGCTTCAAGCCAAGCCACGACGCGCTCAGTGCGGCCGGCTTCAATGTGCTGCCGGTGGATTCGGTGGAGCTTCCAGAGGCGAAACTGACGATCGTGGTGCCCCCGCGTCAGCGCGATCAGGCGCGCGCCCTGTATGCCCGGGCGTTGCTGTCGGCGCCCGAGGCCGGGTATTTGCTGGCGAGCCTGCCGAACACGCTGGGCGGCAAGACCGGGGAGAAGCAGCTGGCCGAGATTGCGGGTGAGGCCGGCAGCCTGTCGAAGCACAAGTGCCGCGCCTTCTGGACCTACAAGGTCGACGCCGTCGTAAACCATCCGTTGGCGGAGGAGTGGATCGAGGAAGATGCGATCCGCGAGATCGAGCCTGGCCTGTTCAGCCGCCCCGGCCTGTTCAGCTGGGACCGCGTGGACCCGGGCAGCGAGATGCTGGCCGATAGTGTGCCCGAGCAGACCAAGGGCATTGGCGCCGATCTCGGCGGCGGCTATGGTTTCCTCAGCCGCGAGATCCTGTCCAATTGCCCGAAGGTCGAGCGGATGGACCTCTATGAGGCCGAGTACCGCGCGATGGCCTGCATGGCGGAAACGCTGGCGCCATTTGAAGGCCGCTTTACTGCGCACTGGGCCGATGCGCTGACGGACCTGCCCAAGTCCACCTATGATTTCGTCGTGATGAACCCGCCCTTCCATATGGGGCGCGCCGACAACTCCGCCCTCGGACGGAGTTTCATCCGCGCCGCCGCGCAGACGCTGAAACCGGGCGGCACGCTCTGGCTGGTCGCCAACCGGCACCTGCCTTACGAAGCGGAACTCGCCGCCTGCTTCAAGGAGAGCGAGATGCTCGAGGACGAGGCCGGTTACAAGATCATCCGGGCCGAGCGGCCGAAACGCCAGAAATGATGAGCTGATGAGGGACACGCTCAAGCTTGCCAAACATCTGGCCGGGCTTGGCTATGGCTCGCGCAAGGCAGTGGCCATCGCCATCCGCGACGGGCGCGTCACCGGCGACGGCGAGGACCTGCGCTTTGACGGCGAGCAGATTGATCCGCCGCAGGGCATGGTGGTGATGCTGAACAAGCCGGCGGGCTTCACCTGCTCGCATGCCGATCAGGGCCGGCTCGTCTACGAACTCCTGCCGCCGCGCTACCAGATGCGCGACCCGAAACTCTCCTCGGTGGGGCGGCTCGACGCAGACACGACCGGGCTACTTCTGTTCACGGATGACGGCGCGCTCCTGCACCGCCTGATCTCCCCGAAGTCCAACCTGCCGAAAACCTATGAAGCCACCCTTGCCCGGCCGCTGGAGGGGCATGAGGCCGCGATGTTTGCCGCCGGTACACTGGTGCTTCGCGGAGAGGAAAAGCCCTGCCTGCCCGCCCGGCTGGAGGTGACCGGCGAGCGGACCGCCGCCCTGACGCTGACCGAAGGCCGCTACCACCAGGTGCGGCGCATGTTCGCGGCAGCCGGAAACCACGTCGAGGCCCTCCACCGCAGCCGCTTTGGCCCGATGACGCTGGACGGCCTGACAGACGGCACATGGCGGGCGCTGACGCCGGAAGAAATCGCGGCCCTGAAGGCCTGAGCGGGCTAGTGTTTCGTCGCAGAGATTATGACTCGTTGAGCGACGGTGTTGGATAGGACTTAGCCATTTTGTTTCGGGCCTGTTCAGTTGAGAACATCCAGCGGATTTGAGCGCCGCTTTGGGTTCGACGGCGCTCCCAGGCCTGG
>JBBSAZ010000018.1:0-20934 GCA_038251755.1 Caulobacterales bacterium | reverse complement strand
GATGGCCGCCGCAAACGAGATTGCTGCCTTTTCGGTGCCGTCGCTGATGGCCGCCAAGGAAATGGTGGGCCGCGCAGTGGACCTTCCGACTACGGAGGGCGTGAAGTTCGAACGCCGCCTGTTCCAGGGCCTGTTCGGAACCGCCGACCAGAAAGAAGGCATGGCCGCCTTCAGCGAGAAACGCCCCGCCAAATTCGAGGACAAGTGACATGACCAGGATCGCCTTCATCGGCCTCGGCAACATGGGCGGCGGCATGTGCGCCAACCTCGTGAAGGCCGGCCACACTGTCGCGGCGTTTGATCTGAACGCTGAAGCTGTCGCCGCCGTCGCCGCCAAGGGCGCCCGCGCCGCTGCGTCCGTCGCTGACGCGGTGAAAGACGCGGATGTTGTTGTCTCCATGCTGCCTGCCGGCAAGCATGTCCTCGGCGTCTATTTCGGCCCGGACGGCGTTTCCGCGCACGCAAAGCGGGGCACGCTGTTGATCGATTGTTCCACCATCGCGGTCACCGACGCGCGCGAAGCTCATGTTCAGGCGGACCTCTCCGGCCTGATCATGGTGGACGCTCCGGTCTCCGGCGGCACTGCCGCGGCCGATGCCGGCACACTCACGTTCATGGCCGGCGGCACGGAGAAGGCGTTCGAGAAAGCCGAAGCCATCCTCAAGGGTATGGGCAAGAACATCTTCCACGCGGGCAGCGCCGGAAACGGGCAGGCCGCCAAGATTGCCAACAACATGCTTCTCGGCATCTCGATGATCGGCACCTGCGAAGCCTTTAACCTCGCCGAAAAACTAGGGCTTGATGCCGAGACTTTCTTCAAGATTTCCTCGGTCTCCTCCGGCCAGAACTGGTCGATGACCAGCTATTGTCCGGCCCCCGGTCCGGTGCCGACCTCGCCCGCCAACCGCGACTACAAGCCGGGCTTCGCGGTCGCCATGATGCTCAAGGACCTGCACCTCGCCGCTGACGCCGCCCGCGCAGCAGGCGCCGAAATCCGCCTCGGGGAGCATGCCGAAACCATCTACCAGGCGCTGTCAGACAAGGGTCTCGACGGACTAGATTTCTCCGGCGTCATGAAGGACGTCAAGGGCGAAATCCCCCGCTGAAACTGCCCTGAATCCCGTCGTTTCCCTTATCCCTTAACCTTCCCGCCCGCTGGCACAGTAGTTGCGCCGGTAACGCCCGGAAGCGCCGCCGACGTAGCGGCGCCTGAAGCGTATTGGGACAAACGGGACCGACATGGGCACCGGAGCGCTAGGGAACATTCTCGTTGTAACAAATGGTCCGGGGCGCGGTCGCAGCGTGCCGACGGGCGATGTGTTCCTGGCGCGCCTCAGGATTCGGGACCCCGAACTGGCAGCGCGACTGGTGTTTCATCAGACGGGTCAGCCGGCGCCGAGCCTTGCCGGCTTTGGCCTCGTGGTGTTCTGGCTGGGAGACCCGCTGCGGCAGAAATACCCCGAATGCTATGCCGAGGCAGTGGCCATCGCGCACGCGGCCGCTCGCCGGGGGATTGCCCTCCTCAACCCGCCAGACGCGCTGTCCAACACTGCCAAGGCGGCTCAATCTGCCATCTGGGCCGAAGCCGGCATTCCCAGCGCGCCTGTCCGCTGCATCGAGTCGGCAGGTCAGTTGCCTGCCGCCTTTGCCGAACTCTCGGGCCCAAGCCTGCTGCGCGGGAACGAAACGCACGCCGAACGGGGCATCCGTGTGCTTTCGACCCAGGCCGATGCGGCCCATGTGGCGCGCAAACTCAGCCAACCCGCCGCGCTGGTCCGCATCCACGATGTCCGCGCCGAGTACCGCGCTTCCGGGGCTGATCCGTCGAGCCTCTACAGCCGCTTCCATCACAAGGCCCGCGCTTTCGTCTTCCGGGGCGAGGTCAAAGCCAGCCATCTCTTTTTCTCGCGCGAACTCGTGGTCGGCCTCTCGAGCTGCCTGCTTGCCCGCGAGGCGCGCCCGAACCGCCAGGTCCTGCGGTCACTCGGATTTCGCCGCGAACTCTTCAATGACCTGATCGCCGAAGACATGCAATTTTTTGAATCCAGCATTCCGTATAAGGACGTTCTCGTCCGGGGTGTGGCGGCCCTTGGGCTGGATGTAGCTGCGGTTGACTACAGCATTCGGCCTGATGGCAGTCCGATCCTTTGGGAAGCCAACCCCTATTTCTGTCTGCCGCGCGGTGAAGAAAGCGTGCTGAGCGCCGAGCGCAACGCCGTCGAGCGGGTCAACGCATCGCTGGACTGGATGGCGCATTGCCTCTGGGCGGCGCTGCCGCGACGGCTGGCCTCGTGAGCATGGTAATCCCCACGCCCGCTGGCCGTGGCCGCGGGGATCTTGCCCGCAAGTTCGGCTGGACCAGCCTTGCCTCGATCGTGCAGATGCTCGCTGGCCTGGCGTCGGTCGTCATTCTCACGCGCTTCCTGATCCCGTCCGACTACGGACTGTACGGCATTGCCCTGATGGCGATTGCGGCCGGAGAAGTGCTGACCGGCGGCGTGCTGTCGAGCCCGATCGAGCAGAAAGCGGACGTCTCCCGCACCGATCTGAATTCAGCCTTCTGGGCCAACGCCGGTCTGGCTGTCCTCTGCACCGCGATCACGCTCCCGGTGGCCGGGTGGATTGCCACGTCTCTCGGATATGCCGAAGCCATACCCGTGATTGCGGCGGCTTGCGGCCTGATGATGATCACGGCGCTCGGCATTGTTCCCGAAAGCCTCCTTCGCCGGCGCCAACAATTTCGCCTGCTCGCCAAGGTCAGCATGGCCGCTGCCCTGACAGGTCTTGCGGCGGCCATCGCTCTGGCGCTGATGGGGGCAGGGGTCTGGTCGCTGATCGGCCTTGAAGTCGTGCGCCGGACCATCCTGCTCGTGTCGAACTTTGTACTCGCCCGCTGGCTGCCGGATGGCGGCCTTGATGCGACATCGCTCCGCGCCTCGCTGCCTTTCGTTTCCGGCATGCTGGCGGCAAACGCACTCGGCCGCGTCGACCGGCTCGCGCCGCAGGTCGCCGCCACGATCTTCTTCGGCCCGGAGGGCCTCGGCCTTCTTTCGGTCGCCACCCGCATCGCAGATCAGATCCAGTCCTTTGTGGCCCAGCCCGTCGGCGCGATGGCGCTCCCGGTCCTCTCGGATGTGGCCCGCGAACCTGCACGCTTCCATGCGCTGATGACGGATGCCTGGCGCGCCATCGCCCTTTCCAGCTTTCCGATGCTCGCGGGTTTCGCCGCCATTGCGCCGCTGCTCGTGCCGATGGCGGTGGGGGAGGCCTTTGCCAGCGTCGGACTCATATCCGCCATCACCGTGCTCGCCAACCTTCGCGTCGTGGCCTCAAAGGTGAACATTGCCGCGACACAGGCCGCCGGAAAGGCGCTGACCGCCAGCGCATCCATTGCCGTCAGTGTCGTGACCCATATCCTGCTTCTGATCGTTCTGGCCCCGCTCGGCGTGATCGCCATTGCGGCGGCGTCCTTGCTGCGCGGCTGGATCACCTGGCCGTTCGCCGCCTGGTTCGTGAAGTCCACGACCGGATTCGGCCTTCAGCGTCAGGCGTCGATCCTTGTGCCGCCGTTCATGGCGAGTCTGGTCATGGGCGCGAGTGTGTACGCTCTGTCCGATCCGGTGCGGGCGCTCATGCCTGATCTGTTTGCGCTGGCACTGTTGGTCGCTGCCGGTGTCATGCTGTATGTGGCGGCGCTCTGGTTGCTCGACCCCTGGGTCCGAAGCGCGCTGCGTTCGGGCCGTCTCGGCCCATTGTTTGACAGGCGCAAGACTTGAGCAAATGCTGGAGACTGCGTACCGGGAAATTGGCGGGCGGATCGCAATCATGAGCGATGTGGTCTTTCGCTTTTCCGCCCCGCTTTAAATTACAAACTTATCGAATACATCCGGGTTGGGGAGAAGTACTTCGCCAGATTGTGCGCAATCCGGTGCGGGAACTCATTTAGTTTAGGTGAAACTTCGCGTCCGGCGCGGGCTGTGTTGATTTTGTCGCGCTTTGGTTGTTTGGTTCCGCCGAGCTTTTGGGGACGCTCTTTATCGTGACGATATCATCCGCACTTTGTCCGTCCGGGCTGCTTTTGCGGCGTGATCTGGCATTGTCTGCGGCCGAAAATCACGCGTCAGCCCTTGGCCTGATCCATGCAGGGGACGGGGCTGCATGATCGTCATCCTCTCCACCCTCAACGGCAATGGCCGCCTCCGGGAAATGCTCGACGCGATGCTGCGCGTCCGCATTCCGGGCGGCACGCGGATCCATGTCGTCGACAATGGCAGTGATGATGGCACCGTCGAGCTCCTCAACAGCTATGCGGCCAGGTTGCCCCTGGTCATCTACGAACAGCCGATCCGCGGAAAGAACCACTGCGTTAACCTCGTTCTGGACACGGTCAGCGCCAATCTCGACCCGGTAGAACTCGTTGTCCTGACGGATGATGACATCCTGCCAAGCCCCGAATGGCTGGAAGAGCTTGAAGCCGCCGGAAACGCGCATCCGGACCGCGATGTTTTCGCCGGCCGCATCCTGCCGCACTGGCCGAGCAGCGGCATCGTCCACCTTGATCCGGTGCGCCACCATTTCGGCATCCTGTTCTCGTTGACTTCCGAGAGCGAAGGCCCGGTCAACTGTCAGCTCGCCTGGGGCCCGAACATGGCGGTCCGCGCGCATGTCTTCAAAAGCGGTGTCCGGTTTGATCCCAAGTTCGGGCCGAATGGCAGCGACGGCTACCCCATGGGCTCCGAAACCGAATTGATGGAGCGCCTCGATGCGGCTGGCCACAGGGCCTGGTTCGCGGAGCGGGCCTGCGTACGCCATATGATCCGGTCCTCGCAGCTGGATGCACAAAGCGTCGTCCAGCGCGCCTTCCGCCATGGCTATGGCGTGGGCTGGCGCCGGCAGCGCAACGCGGGCGCGTTGCGCGTGTTCGTCAGCCTGGTGAAAGCTGCGCGCGGCGTCTGTACGGCCCGCCTGCGCCGCACCCTGATGCCCTTTGCAGATCCCCTCCTGCAGGATTTCCGTGAAGCCTGGGCCCTCGGCCTTGCACGCGGCGCCCTCTACGAATATCGCCGCGCCCGCGCCATCCTCGAATTCGAGGAAGCCTTTCCCGAACGCCGCGCGACCGAGCGGGCGCCGGTGAAGGACTAACAGAACCTCCCTTGTCGTTTTCCCTTGCTTGCCTTTGCGGCATGTCCGGTCGATTACGTATTGAGGCGCCTTCCTCCCGGGCGACACTTGCGGGCATCAGACGTTTGACTCGCAGGCACACGCGGCGAGCGGGAGAATCTACATGGCAGATACTGCAACCCTTCAGGCTTCGAAGACCAAGGCGAAGATCGAGCATTTCGATGTCTTGATCGCCGGGGCAGGCATTTCAGGCGTAGGCGCCGGCTATCATCTGAAAACCAATAGCCCGAAGAAGAAGTTCGTCATCCTTGAGGCGTACGACACGTTCGGCGGCACCTGGCACATGCACAAATATCCCGGCGTCCGGTCGGATTCTGATCTCTACACCTTCGGCTATCGCCACAAGCCCTGGGTCGGCCCGCCCATCGCCAGCCGGGATGAGATCCTGAAATACATGGATGAGGTGATCGCCGAGAACGATCTTGCCCCGCACATTCGCTACCGCCACAAGATCACGTCCGCCAGCTGGTCGAGTGCGAAGAAGCGCTGGACCGTCAAGGCCGAGCGGCTCGACACCGGCGAAGTGATGACATTCACCGCCAAGTTCCTCTGGATGTGCCAGGGCTATTACAAGCACGCCGAAGGCTACACGCCCGAATGGCCCGGTATGGACACCTTCCGTGGACAGATCGTCCATCCGCAGACCTGGCCGGAAAATCTTGATCTCACCGGGAAGAAAGTCGTGGTTATCGGCTCAGGGGCGACCGCAGCCACGGTGGTGCCGGCCATCGCCGGCAAATGCGATCACGTCACACTCCTCCAGCGCTCACCGACCTACTTCATACCGGCCCGCAACGAAAACGTGCTCGCCGACGAGCTGCGAATGCTCGGCGTCGACGAGACCTGGATCCACGAAATCGTCCGCCGCAAATACCTCTTCGAACAGGCCGAGTTCACGCGCCGTTCCTTCGAGGATGCCGAAGTCCTGCGCGGCGAACTGCTGGAAGGCGTCAAGTCCTGCCTCCCGGAGGGTTACGACATGACCCACTTCACGCCGAGCTACCGGCCCTGGCAGCAGCGGGTCGCTTTCGTTCCGGATGCGGACTTGTTCGAAGGCATCAAGGCCGGACTGGCGAGCGTCGTTACCGACCATATCGAGCGGTTCACCGAGAAGGGCATCCTGCTCAAATCCGGCCGCGAACTCGAGACTGACGTGATCGTCACGGCGACGGGCTTCAACCTGTCTGTCCTCGGCGGCATTCCGTTTGAAGTCGATGGCAAACGCGTCAACTGGGCTGACACGATCACCTATCGCGGCATGATGTTCACCGGCGTGCCCAACATGGTCTGGGTGTTCGGCTATTTCCGGGCCAGCTGGACCTTGCGTGTCGATATCATGGGCGACTTCGTCACCCGTCTCCTGAAGCATATGGAGGCCAAAGGCGCCAAACAGGTGGACGTCGCCCTGCGTCCGCAGGACCACAATATGGAAATCCTGCCCTGGATCGACGAAGACAATTTCAATCCGGGATACCTCGCCCGGTCCATGGACCAGATGCCCCGCCGCGGGGCGAACGCCGAATGGGGCCATTCCCAGAACTACTGGAAGGAAAAGGACGAACTGCCCCTGATCGATCTGGACGCGCCGGAATTCCGCTACAGCTGACCAAAGGCCAGTCTGGCCCTCTCTTGCCGCGGCGCAGCAACCCCGGCATGAGAGGCGCCAATGACTGACACCAGCGCGCCTACATCTGCCGAGCAGGGCAAGATCGATCCGGTCTTCCTCAGCGACCTCGCTGACGCCGTCGACGAGCGCGACATCCGCTGGCTGGCGCGCACGCTGAAACGCATGCACCCGGCCGACGCAGCGGATGCGCTGGAAGCCCTCAACTACGATACGTTCGAGGAGGCCGTCGAACTGCTGGGCGGTGAACTGCCGCCCGAAATCCTGATCGAGCTGCGCGATTCCTACCGCGAAGACGCCGTCGACATGCTGCCGGACCAGGCGGTGGCGCAGGCCCTCGACGAACTCGATTCCGACGATGCGACCACCATCCTTGAGGACCTTGAGGATGACCGCCGCGAGCGCATCCTCGAAGACCTCGCTCCGGTTGACCGGGCCGAGCTGGAACGCAGCCTCGCGTATGAAGAGGAAACCGCCGGCCGTCTGATGCAGACGGAATTTGTCGCCGTGCCGGAATTCTGGACCGTCGGCCAGACTATCGACCATGCCCGCGCGCTGGGCACCGAACTGCCGGAAGTCTTCCACGAGATCTATGTCATCGACCCGGCCCACCGGCTGCTCGGCATAGTCCCGCTGGCGAACCTCTTGCGCCAGCCGAGGGAAACGCCGCTCGAAGACATCATGAACGAGCCGACGATGACGCTGGACACGTCCACCGATCAGGAGGACGTCGCCTACCAGTTCCAGAAGTACTCGCTCGCTTCAGCTCCTGTCACCGACACTGCCGGCCGCCTCGTCGGCATGATCACCGTCGATGACATGGTCGACGTCATGCAGTCCGAACACTCGGAAGACCTGCTGGCGCTCTCGAACGTGTCCTACGCCGATGCGTCCGACACGGTCTTCGAAACCGTCAAGGCGCGTCTTCCCTGGCTCGCCATCAACCTGTTTACCGCCTTCATTGCCTCGGCGATCATCTCGATGTTCGAAGGCGCCATCGAAGAAGTCGTCGCGCTGGCCATCCTGATGCCCGTCGTTGCGGCGCTCGGGGGCAATGCGGGCAGTCAGGGGCTTGCGGTGGCGGTGCGCGCCATTGCCTCGCGTCAGCTGGACGGCGCTTCGGCCCGCCGGGCGATCCTGCGGGAATTCATGGCCGCCGCCTTCAACGGCCTGCTGATCGGCGTGGGCGTCGGCCTCATCGCCCTGTTCTGGTTCGGCGATACGCGCCTCGGTCTCGTCATCGCCTTTGCCATGTTCGGCACGTTCCTGTGGGCGGGCCTCTCCGGCATCCTGGTGCCGCTGGGCCTCAAGCGCCTCGGTGCCGACCCGGCTGTGGCCTCCTCGGTTTTCGTGTTAACCTTGACCGATGTGATGGCATTCTTCAGCTTCCTCGGTCTCGCCACGATCGTCCTCTTGTAAACAGACGGATTTTCGGCCGAATCTCGCGCTGCAGGCGAATGGGCGCGCGTTTTGCAGGGCGCGCCTGTAGGCAATTCGCCTTATGTATCACAACGGGAGCTATTGGGTTTGGCCCGTCCCATGCGCACGTCAGCACAGGGTATCGAGCTCATTCAGAGCTTCGAGGGCTTTCGCCCGCGTGCAGCGCGTCTGCCCGGTGGCGGCTGGCTGATCGGCTACGGCCATACCGCGACCGCCCGCGCCGGCCTGCAAATCTCGACACGCGACGCCGTGCTGATCCTGCGCCACCACGACTTGCCCCAGATCGAACAGCAGATCGCCGAACAGGTGCTGAGCCCGCTCAGCCAGAACGAGTTCGACGCGCTTGTCTCTTTTGCTTTCAATATAGGCAGTGAAGCCTTCGGGAACTCTGATGTGGTTGCGGCCCTGAACGCCGGTGACCGCGCGCTCGCCGCCACTGCCATGTGGGCCTGGCGCCTCGCGAACATTTCCGGCGAACTGCGCGTCGTGGACGCGCTGGCCCGCCGCCGCGCCGCCGAGATTGCCCTTTTCCTTGAACACCCCGCCGGGCGCGCCGCCATTCCCGGCGCGCTGGTCCGCCCGCTCGCCCAGCAGGGCCATGACGACGAAGAGACCGATCCAGGCGCCCGCTCGGTCACCATCGGCCCCCGTGTCTCGAGCGAGACCACAACGGCCGCAACGCCCGAAAATTCTACGCAGGCCGCTGCCCGCGCCGTCAGTGAGCGCATCGCCCGCATTCTCGGCGAAGCGCCGCCTCAGCCGCCGGCTCCGCCCGCGCCGCCCGCTGCGCCCGGAGATGGACCCACCCCTGAAGAGATCACGGACGCTGTGAAAGCCCTCGTCGGCGACGAGCCACCAGTCGCGCCGCTCACGCCGCCCCAGCGCGCCAAGGGTCCACCGGAAGGCATCGAGCGCCGCCGCATGGCGCGCCCTGCGTCCGCCGCCCAGTCCGATGATGGACTGCCCCCGCTGCCTCTTGCCGAAGGCGTGGTCGTCGACGATCTCGAGATCGTGCAGGTCGATCCGCGCGACCTCGAGCGCGCGATCCAGGAAAACGGCGACCTCGACACCGCCGCGATCCACAATCTCGGCGCCTGGGTGCCCTATGCCTTGCTCTCGGGCCTCGGCCTCGTGGGGTTCGTCGCTGGAATCGAGCGCTTCCTGTCCCACACATCCCGCCCGATGCTGCGCGAGAGTGACGCATTCGCCGGCCCCGTCCTGGCCCTCGGCGGCGGTTTCCTGTTCCTCATTGCCAGCTATTATCTCTACCGCGCCCTGACCCGCCAGGACTGACAAGCGGTGACAGGGCAGGTGGCGCTTGCTAGGAAAGCGGCATGATTCCGAACACATATCCCACGCTGAACTTCGATCTCGGTGAAACTGCGGACATGATCCGCGAAACCGTGAAAAACTTTGCCCAGAACGAGATCGCGCCTCGCGCCGCGGAGATCGACCGCACGGACAAGTTCCCGCGCGACCTGCTGCCGAAGATGGGCGAACTCGGACTCCTCGGCATCACCGTCGAAGAGGAATGGGGCGGCACCGGCCTCGGCTATCTCGAGCATGTCGTGGCGATGGAGGAAATCTCCCGCGCCTCAGCCTCGGTGGGTCTCTCCTACGGCGCCCACTCGAACCTCTGCGTCAACCAGCTGCGCCGCTGGGGCAATGACGACCAGAAAGCCCGCTACCTGCCCAAGCTGATCTCCGGCGAGCATCTTGGCGCCCTCGCCATGAGCGAAAGCGGCGCCGGCTCCGATGTCATCTCCATGAAACTGCGCGCCGAGAAGAAGGGCGACCGCTACGTCCTCAACGGCACCAAGATGTGGATCACCAATGCTCCGGATGCGGACACTCTGGTCGTCTACGCAAAAACCGACATGGACGCGGGCTCGAAGGGCATCACTGCCTTCCTGATCGAGCGCGGCTTCAAGGGCTTCAAGGTCGCCCAGAAACTTGACAAGCTCGGCATGCGCGGCTCCGAAACCGGCGAGCTGGTGTTCGAAGATTGCGAAGTGCCGGAGGCCAACATCATGGGCGCGGTCGGCGCCGGCGCGCGCATCCTGATGAGCGGCCTCGACTATGAACGCTCCGTCCTCTCCGCCGGCCCCACCGGCATCATGCAGGCCTGCCTCGATGTGGTGATCCCCTACATCCACGACCGAAAACAGTTCGGCCAGTCCATCGGCGAGTTCCAGCTCGTGCAGGGCAAGCTCGCCGACATGTACGTCCAGATGAACGCCGCCAAGGCTTACGTGTATGCTGTTGCCAAGGCCTGCGACCGAGGCGAGCCCGCCCGCAAGGACGCCGCAGGCGCCATTCTCTATGCGGCAGAAACCGCCACGAAACTCGCCCTCGACGCCATCCAGCTTCTCGGCGGCAACGGCTACATCAACGAGTATCCCACCGGCCGCCTCCTGCGCGACGCCAAGCTCTACGAGATCGGGGCAGGGACATCCGAAATCCGCCGCTGGTTGATCGGGCGGGAGTTGTTCAGCGAGACGGCGTGATCCGTTCGCTGACGATCCTGCCACTTGCACTCATCTCGGCCTGCGCGAGTGCGCCCACATCCGGATCTGAAAACGTTTCGACGGAAGGCGCGGACTGTATGGAAGATCGGGCCGCGCTGCTCGCGCTGGGATACTGGGAGTTTGATCAGTCTCCGGAAGGCATTCGCGCCGTTCTGGACAAGCCGGGATGCCGGATTGCCGGTGCCGATCTGATCCGAGACTTTCATGCCGCCCTGCGCGCCGAGACAAAGCCGGTCAAACATACCTTTCCAGAAGGCGAGGTGACGTTCAGCAGTACGGGTGAAATGACCATCCTTTACTGGCACGAAGGTCAGGCAAGAGCGATGGCCGGGCAAACGCCGGAGGCGATCCGTCTTTTCAGGCACTCACTGAAGCCCGCGGAAGAGAACTTTGGCGGCTGGAATGAATACGTTAGCGCCAGCATCGCATTCCTTTCGGACGATCTCGCGGCGCTGCAGAACGAACGCAAGGCGCTGAAGAGCTATGGCCGAATCGTCAGTCAAAACTTGACTGTCGTGGACCGACTCGTGCGTTGTTTCGGACAAAGCTATCAGGAGGCGTATAGCGCGGCCCGTTGCAGTGAAGCGCCTGGTAACTGAGCCGTTCGCCGCCCTACTTGAACCGCTCTGGCTGCTTCGCGATCAGCGCCTCCAGCTTCGGCATTCCTTCCACCAGCCCTTTGGTAAGCTGCCCGGTGATCAGCCCGCCGAGAAACAGCGGTGCGCTCGCCTTGCCGCTCCAGCGCAGCTCGCAGCCGCCTTCAACCGGCACGATACGGTAATCCTCGACAGCCGCCGAGACGGGCAGAGTGGAGCGCTCGAACCGGAACGCCATCCGCTTGGCCTCTTCCCAGGCAAAGAACGTTTCCTCGATCACCTGCACGCCCACTTCAACCGTGCGCGTCGTGCCCGGCCCGAAGGGCTTGGGGCTCGTCCATGTCACCTTGGTGATCGGCAGCCACTCGGTCCATGCCGGCCCGTCCAGCAGCGCGTTCCACACGACCTGCGGAGGAAACGGGAACCGGTGCACAGCGCTCGCCTGTTTGGCGGTCGCGAGGTATTCCTCGCCCACCTGCTTGTGGGCTTTCGGTGACTTGGCCATGGCGTGCTCCTGCAACTGTCTGCAGCGGGAGGTGCCATCAATTGCCCAAACCGTCTACGGACAATCAAACGCAGCGCGGGTTCACCCAGCGTCAGCTCGCCTGCAGCATCGTGCGGGTTACCTCGTCGGGTAGGCTCAGGGTCTGCGTGATCGCCGTCACCAGTGACCGTTCGTCGATCGGCTTGGAGACATAGCCGTCAAACCCTTTTGCAAGGAACTTCTCTCGGTCGCCGTGCATTGAGTCCGCCGTCAGCGCGATCACCGGAGTCAGCCGGTTGACGCTGCCGGAGATGCGAAGGCGTTTGAACGCCTCGGCGCCGTCCAGACCCGGCATGTGAATGTCCATCAGAACTATGTCGAACTTATCCTTCGCCAGCACTTCCAGCGCCTGATTGCCGTCCGATGCCTCGCTGATCTGCAGCCCGTGGATTTCGAGGAAGGAGCGCGCCACACGCCGGTTGATCGCGTTATCATCGACGACCAGCGCCCGGCATTCCGAAAGCCCATTGCGCGCCTTGCGTACCGGCGCCGCAACCACCTTGTCCCCGCTTTCCATGATGACCGGCATGGCGACCGCCGCCTTGAACGTCAGTGTAAAGACAGACCCTCTGCCAGCCTGGCTCACCGCCGTTACATCGCCGCCCATCATCTGGGCCAGCTTGCGGGTGATCGAGAGGCCAAGGCCGGTGCCGCCGAAACGGCGCGTGGTAGATCCGTCTTCCTGTGCAAACGAGTCAAACACCCGGTCCATCTTGTCCGCGGCAATGCCGCAGCCGGAGTCGGACACGTGGATTGTCACCTTGTGTTCACCGTCGTCGACGGGCTCGCTCGATACCACGACCATCACTTCGCCTTCGGAAGTGAACTTGATCGCGTTGGAGACGAGATTGCCGACGCACTGGCGCACGCGCACGGGATCGAACTCGAGCCTTGACGGCACGCCGGGATGGACAAACAGCTGGATGCCAATGCCCTTTTCGCGGGCGGCGGCTTCATGCAGCTTGAACAGCCTGCTCAGCTTGTGGCGAATATCACTGGCCACAATCGACACTTCCATCCGCCCGGCTTCGATCTTGGAAAGATCGAGTATGTCATTCAGCAATACCATCAGCGTGTTGCCGGAATCGAGAATCACGGAAACCTGTTCGGCCTGAACCGGCGTCAACGGACTGTGCGCCAGCACCTGCGCCATACCCAGCACCCCATTCAGCGGCGTGCGAATCTCATGGCTCATGTTGGCCAGGAACTCGGATTTCAGGCGCGTCGCCTGTTCTGCCCGGTTGAGCGCATCGCGAAGTTCATGCGCCTTGGTCCTCTCTTCGCGCACATCCCGAAGCACGGTAATGAACAGCGTCTCGCCGGTGTCGCCCCAAGGTGTGCTGGAGGTCGAAAATTGCGTGCGGATGCGTTCGCCTGTTTTCGTTACCGCCTCGGCGTCGCGCTCGATGCGTATATTCTCGCCACGTTCGATTTCGCTGATCGTGTTCTTTCCGAATGCGCGGGCGGCATCCAGCATCTTCACACCGAACAGGATGCCGATATTCTGTCCGATCACTTCTTCTGGTGAATACCCCAGCAAGTCGCAGATCGCGCGATTCACATACAGCACTTTGCTGTTGATATCCGACAGGATGATGCCGTTCAGCGCATTATCGCAGGCCGCACGCGCCAGTTCGAACCGGCGGCGCGCATCATCGCGCTCCTCGGCAATGTCAGTAATCTCGTGCGAGCAGGACAAGGCGCCTCTGGGCGTCGGAATGATCATGGTCTTCATGACCTTGCCGAACATCTTTGCGGCACGGCCTTGCTGCGTAATCAGAGTGCGGGGCTCCCCGGTGTTGATCACCTCCAGCACACATTTGACCATTTGCGATTCGCGGTATGCCGGATCAAACTCGAATATCCGCATACCGACGATGCTGCCGCCTTGCGGCAGGATGGATTCGTTCATCAGTTGGTTGGCAGCTACCCATTCGAGATCAACGATCTCGCCGAATTCGTTTCGCACCGGCGCCGTCTCGCAAACGATGATCGGTAGCCTATCGAGCAGGTTCGCATCCATATCCTGTTGCCCTTCAGGAAAACTTCAACACTGGCTTTATACCTTGCTCCCACATGCTTAATGCACTGTTTACAATGCAATCGGTCGCGGATCAGACCGGGCAGCAGAGCTTCGAGATGTCGCTCGTCGCCAGCGCCGCCTTGGCGGCGACATAGCCTGCTTCGACCGCCGCATCGTACGCAGACCAGTCTCGCAGTTCAATTCCGGGTAGTTCCGGCAGGATCATGACGTCCGTCATATCCCGGCCATGCGCAGGATCATTACGCACGGTCGCCGCCCGCATCAGCAGGCCTGCAATCGGAGGCGGCGAGGAAAAACCGTTCCGGACGACCCACTGCCAGAAGTTCAGAGGCCGGGCAAACTCCTCCCGGTTAAGCCCTTCAGGCTGTCCGGAGACGTCCGAGCCGAGCACGAAGCCCTGGTGCAGCTCGCGCATGATCTCCACAGGGAAGTTGTTCAGCACAGCGCCGTCAACCAGGATGTCCTCGCCGTCCACAACCGGCGGCAGGATCCCGGGCAACGAAATCGTCGCCCGCAGCGCCGTGCGCAGATGTCCGCTGCGGTGCACATGAACCCGTCCGGATGTCAGGTTCGTCGAAAGTGCATAGAACGGGATCTGGAGATCGCCGATATCGGTCTCGCCGAAATGCTCCTCCAGCCGTGCATTCACCCGCTTGCCCCGCACCATGCCCACGACGGGCAGGGTGTAGTCGCCCAGCGGATTGGATTCCACGAAGGCCTTGCGGATTCGCCAGTCGATCTCGGTATCGCTCCAGCCCATGGCGACACAGGCCGCGATCACAGCGCCCATCGAGGCGCCGCCGGCAAAGTCGATCGGTATGCCCGCCTCGCGGATCGCCCGCACAGCCCCGATATGGCTGTAGGCGCGCGCCCCGCCGCCCGACAGCACGATGCCGACCGACCGGCCCGTCATCACGCGGGCCAGGCGCATCGCATCGCCCTGGCTGTCGCCGTACCAGTGGAACAGGCGGTTGGCGCCGGCCGCGTCCAGCCATTCCTGAGGCCGCGCCCCCCGGCGCTCCGTGCCCGGATGGATCAGCAGCACATCGACCAGCTTCAGCCGCTGCGCCGGCGAGGTATCTTCCGGCATAAGCGGTACGGACGGCCGCGCGTCGCCGCGCGCCAGTACCCAGATCCGGTCGGCCTGACGCGTCGCCAGTCGGAACCAGGACGTATCGCCAATCGCGGTGATCAGGATCACCGTGTCGTTGTTCTGCTCCAGTTCGTCGAAGAACGCCGCCGGCTTCCCGTCGCCTTGTATCTCGTCAATGATGGCCACCTTCTGGCCGAACTTCATCAGCGACTCGCGAAGCGATCGTGCCCGCAGGCGCAGGTCGATCGTCGGCGAGGTCGCGATCAGCGTGTAGACCTTCGGCACCGTCGCAACATTGCGCTGCCCGGTCCGGCCCAGCCGGCGCAGGATGATCCGGATCATGCCTTCCAGCAGCTCCGGTTCAGCCTTCACCAGCCGGTTCCAGCCCACCCGCGACAGGGCCACGACTTCGGAATCCCTCAGCGCATAGACCGATCCCGTATGCGGCTTGTCGTCCGCCACGCCGTCGCCGTTCCGGTCAACGCCGCCAAGAAACATCGCCATCTCGCCGACCGGTTCGCCCGGCCGGATATGACCCACGAACTCATTGTTGGCGCCAAACGCGCCCAGCGTTCCCGAGACGACAAAGAAGATCGAATCGGCCAGTTCTCCGGCGAGGAAAAGCGGCTGGCCTGCGGGCAGGGAGAACCACCGCGCCTCCTTCCCGGCGGAGCGCATGGCCCGCTGGGAAACATCCTTGAGCAGGGGAATCGTTTTAAGATCGGGATTGGGAGGGGTCCGCATGACCCTTTCCTTGCGCGTTTTGACTGGTGTTTGGAAGCCGTCCATGATCCCGGTTTACCATAAATGCGTTACCGAACCGGTGACAGTCCCGTGAGCGGGAGCTAATCCTGCGCCGAATTATTAAGGAAGATCGCATGCCTGTTCTGAAATCGGCGCTGGATGTCTCGGGAGCGAAGTTCGCCGCCAACCGGAAGGCCATGCAGGCGCTGCTGGCCGAGTTGCAGGCGAAGACCGCGCACGCCGCCCTCGGCGGCCCGGAGGACTCCCGGCGCCGCCATACCGAGCGCGGCAAGCTGCTCCCCCGCGAACGGGTCGAGCGCCTGATCGACCCCGGCAGCGCCTTCCTCGAGATCGGCGCCCTCGCCGCCAATGGCATGTATGACGGCGAAGCCCCCGGCGCGGGCCTGATCACTGGTGTCGGCCGGGTCGAGGGCCGGGAATGCCTGATCGTCTGCAATGACGCGACCGTCAAAGGCGGCGCCTACTTCCCGGTCACCGTGAAGAAACACCTGCGCGCCCAGGAAGTGGCCATGGAGAACCATCTCCCCTGCATCTACCTCGTCGATAGCGGCGGCGCGAACCTGCCGCACCAGTCGGAAGTCTTCCCGGACCGCGAACACTTCGGCCGCATCTTCTATAATCAGGCCCAGTTGAGCGCGAAGGGCATCCCCCAGATCGCCGCCGTCATGGGCAGCTGCACCGCCGGCGGCGCTTACGTGCCGGCGATGTCCGATGAGACGATCATTGTGCGCAAGCAGGGCACCATCTTTCTCGGCGGCCCGCCGCTGGTGAAGGCCGCCACCGGTGAGGAGATATCAGCGGAAGACCTCGGCGGCGCGGATGTCCACGCCCGCCGCTCCGGCGTCGCCGACCATTACGCCGCCCACGATTCCAACGCCCTCGCCATCGTGCGCTCGATCATCCGCACCCTGAGCAAGCCGAAACCCCAGCCCTTCGAGCTGACCGAACCGCGCCAGCCCCTTTACGACTCCGCCGAAATGCACGGCCTCGTCCCGCAGGACGTGCGAGAACCCTATGACGCCCGCGAAGTCATCGCGCGCCTCGTCGATGGCTCGGAGTTCCACGAGTTCAAGCAGCTTTACGGCGAAACCCTCGTCTGCGGCTTCGCCCGCCTTTACGGCATGCCCGTCGCCATCCTCGCCAATAATGGCATCCTCTTCTCGGAAAGCGCCCAGAAGGCCGCCCACTTCATCGAACTCGCCGACCAGCGCCGCATCCCGCTCGTCTTCCTGCAGAACATCACCGGCTTCATGGTCGGCTCGAAGTACGAAGCCGGCGGCATCGCCAAGGACGGCGCCAAGATGGTCACCGCCGTCGCCACGGCCTCCGTGCCGAAATTCACCGTCGTCACCGGCGGCAGCTACGGCGCCGGCAATTACGGCATGTGCGGGCGCGCCTATTCCCCGCGCTTCCTCTTCATGTGGCCGAACGCCCGCATCTCCGTCATGGGCGGCGAACAGGCCGCCAGCGTCCTTGCCACCGTCAAGCGCGACGGCATCGAGCGCAAGGGCGGCCAATGGAGCGCCGAGGAGGAGCAGAGCTTCAAACAGCCGATCCGCGACCTCTACGAGGCCGAAGGCAACCCCTATTACTCCACCGCCCGCCTCTGGGACGACGGCATCATCGACCCCGCCGATACCCGCCGCGTCCTGGGCCTCGCCATGTCCGCCGCCATCAACGCTCCCTTCGGAGAGCGCGGGTTTGGATTGTTCCGGATGTAAAATCACCCCCGGCGCAGAATGCGCCGAGGGTGCTGTTTCAGGATATGACCGGAATGAGGCCTAGAGCTGGATCTCTTTCGATTTCCCCATATCCGGCATCTCGCCCTTGATGTTGGCTTTCGCGACTTCGAACAGAAATCCGATCGACGATTTGTCCGACGCCCAGACGGCGGCATCATGCGGCTCGAATTTCAGCATCAGCATCTTAGGGTCGGTCTTGCCGCCCGGATACCAGGCGTCGACCATCGGGTTCCAGAACTTTTCGATCGTCGCCGGATCATTGTGCGGCGACAGCATGCCTTTCACGCACGCCTGATAGTCCTTTTCGATATGGCACATATGGACGGACGCCGGCCGCGCCATGATCGTGCTGCCCAGCTCACTGGTATTGTCCGAGTAGAAATAGATCACGCCCGCGTCGACATCCACTTGCGGCGCCATCGGCTGCATGTGCTGGTCATGATCCGGCGACCCGAGCATCACGCACCGCGCACCCTTGATCTCTTCGAGCAGCTGCTGCTGCGGGTTTTCGTCAAACTTCTTGAGGTCTGCCATGGGGTTCTCCTTATCTCCCCATTCAAACGCCCCGCGGCTCAAGCCGTTCCCTCGTGCCTGCGTAAAAACCTCGTCACGCGCCTGCGCCGTTCTGCCTGCCTTGCGCGCGCCCGGCCGCTACCGCAAGATAGCGCCATAAAAGATCACCCAGAGGAAACACCGCCATGCGCGACTCCGAATACGACCTCATCAAGTTCGATGCGACCCGCGCCGGCGTCGCCATCGTCACGCTCAACCGGCCGGATGTGCACAACGCCTTCAACGCGGAGCTGATCGCCGAGTTGACGGACGTGTTCACGATGATCGCCGACCAGTCCTCCATCCGCATGATGATCCTGCGCGGCGAAGGCCCGTCCTTTTCCGCAGGCGCAGACCTGGAGTGGATGAAGCGTGCCGCCATGCACACGCGCGAGGAAAACGAAGCGGACGCAGAGCGTCTCGCCGAGATGCTGCAGCGCCTCTACGAAATGCCGCAGATGACGCTCGCGCTCGTCCATGGCACCGCGATGGGCGGTGGGGCAGGGCTCGTCGCGGCCTGCGATGTCGCCATCGCGATGGCGACTACATCCTTCCGTTTCTCCGAAGTCCGCCTGGGCCTGACGCCTGCCACGATCAGCCCGTTCGTGATTAGCGCCATCGGTCCCCGCTGGGCGCGCGCTCTGTTTGTCACAGCGGAATCATTCGATGCCGCCTATGCCGAACGCATCGGCCTCGTCCAGTACGTTGCTCAGTCGTCGGATCAAATGGCGGAGCTCGAAGAACACATCGCCAAACTTGTCTTCGCCGCGGCTCCCGGTGCCATCGCCGAATCCAAGAAGCTGGTCCGCGATCTCGCTGGCCGTCCGATCGACCGCGAACTCGCCCACAAGACGGCCAAGCGTATCGCCGCGCGCCGTTCTTCTGCTGAAGGGAAAGAAGGCGTGGCCGCCTTCCTCGAAAAACGCGCGCCCAGCTGGAAGGCGTAAGCTATTCCAGCGGCGGCAGCGGCAAGCCCCAACCCGTCAGCGTCGTGTGGACGGCGAGCACCGGATTGACGCCGGTCAGTCCCTCTATGGGCTCACGAAATATGTACACGACCAGCCCCAGCATGATCACGTAGACAATGAACTGCAGCACCGATTTCAACACGAACGCGCCCGCGCTGAAAGCGATCATGCCGATGGCGCCCAGGATCAGCGCGCCCTGGATGGGCGGCATGCCTTCGACAATCGCGTAATTGTAGCCGAAATAGGCGCCGAGCCCGCCGCCGACGATACCGGCAATGCCGGCCAGTTGAACGCCTGAATTGTAAGCCATCGGATTCCCCTGCTGATCGGCCCGTCTCCCGGCCCACGCCTCCATGCTTACGCCATCCGGCGGGCCTGACAAAGCCTCAAAATCACCCCCAGCCGCAGCCGGCTCCGGCCTTGTTTCGGCCCGGAAACCCCGCCATTCCGGTCGGCGATGACAAATCCGGTGCCTGCCTCCACGCGCCTGCGCGCCCGCCTTCACGCCGAACGCGAAGCCCTCCGCGCCCGCTGGGTGAAGGGTCCGTGGAGCCTCGGCCTGTTCGAGTTCATCAGCTTCGGCATCAAGCAGGCCTGGGCCTGCCTCTTCGGCGGCGTCATGCTCGCGCTCCTGCTCGCCACGCATCTTTTCTATCCGGACGGCGCCGCCCTCTCGCGCTATGATTTCCTCGTCCTCGCCGCGCTCGCCCTGCAGGCTCTGCTCATCCTCTCCGGTCTCGAGACCTGGGAGGAGGCGCGCGTCATCCTCGTCTTCCATATCGTCGGCACCATCATGGAGCTCTTCAAGACCGCGCATGGCAGCTGGATCTACCCCGAAGACAGCTTCCTGCGCCTCGGCGCCGTCCCGCTCTTCTCCGGCTTCATGTACGCCGCCGTCGGCTCCTACCTCGCCCGTGTCTGGCGCATCTTCGAGTTCCGCTTCGACCGTTTCCCGCCCCTCTGGTTGCAAGGCCTGCTCGCCGCCGCGATTTACGTGAACTTCTTCGCCCACCACTGGCTGCCGGACATCCGCATCGGCCTCTTCACCGCGACCGCCATCCTCTACCTGCGCACCATCGTCTGGTTCCGCCCGGACGAAGTCCACCGTCCCATGCCGCTGCTCGTCGGCTTCTTCCTCGTCGCCATCTTCATCTGGTTCGCCGAAAACCTTGGCACCTTCGCCCGCGCCTGGTCCTATCCGGGGCAGGAAGCCGGCTGGGAGATGGTGTCTTTATCCAAACTCGGATCATGGTATCTGCTGATGATCATCAGTTTCGTCCTGGTCGCCACCGTGCACCGGGGCCCCGGAATCAAAAAATGAACAGGCCCCGCAAGTGAAAGTCACCAAACTCCTCGTCGCGAACCGGGGTGAGATCGCCGTCCGGATCTTCCGCACCTGCCGCCGCCTCGGCATAGAAACCGTCGCCGTCTACTCGGATGCCGACCGCGCCGCGATGCACGTGCGCGAGGCGGATGAAGCCGTCCATATCGGCGCCGCCCCCGCCGCTGAAAGCTACCTGCGCGTAGAGGCGATCCTCGCCGCCGCAGCTGCGACGGGCGCCAACGCCATCCACCCCGGCTACGGCTTCCTGTCCGAGAATGCCGCCTTCGCCGAAGCGGTCCTCGCCGCCGGCCTCGCCTGGGTCGGCCCGCCGCCTGCTGCTATCCGCTCGATGGGCCCGAAGGATGAAGCCAAGCGCATTGCCGAAGAGGCGGGCGTCCCCGTCCTCCCCGGCTACCGCGGCGAAGCGCAGGACATCAGCACCCTGACGAAAGCCGCCGAAAAGGTCGGCTATCCGCTTCTCATCAAGGCCGTCGCCGGCGGTGGGGGCAGGGGCATCCGCCAGGTCTCGCGCG
>JBBSAZ010000017.1:0-21731 GCA_038251755.1 Caulobacterales bacterium | reverse complement strand
GCGCATCCCGCCGCAGGACCGCGCGATGGCGGGCGACATCCTTCTCGACATGCTGCTGCACGTCACCGACCGTGAACGCAGCCTCTGCGCCTCGCGTCTGGCCGTCTGCCGGGACGCCCCGCGCCGCCTCCTGCGCTATCTCGCCCAGTGTTCTTTCGCCGTCGCCCGGCCTCTGCTCGAGGAAAGCGACGCCTTCGATGCCTGCGATCTTGTCGAGATCGTGCAGAACACGACCGCCGAGCACCGCTCCGTCATCGCGCGGCGCCGCAACCTCTGTGTCACTGTCACTGCCAGCATCGCCGAGGTTGGCGAACCGCATGTGGTGCGCGAATTGCTGGCGAACCGGAACGCCCCGCTGGCCGAAGCGACGTTCGACCGGTTGATTGTCCTGTCGCGAGACGAGCCGTCTTTCTGTCCGATCCTGACCGAACGGATCGAATTGCGCCCCTCGCACGCCATGGCGATGTTCTGGTGGGCCGACGCCGTGACCCGCCGCAAGATCCTGACGCGGCATGCCTCGGACCGGTCCGAAATGATCTCGATCTGCCGGGATGTCTTCGAAATGGCCGCCGCCGAAGGCTGGGCGGACCCGGTCAGCCGAAAGGCCATGCAACTGATCGAGCGGCGCCAGCGCAACCGCGCCGCCATCGAGCGCAGCCCCTATGACAGCCTGGAAAGCGCCGTCACGGCCGCAGAGGTCAACGGCATCGACGCGGACCTGGCGCAGGAAATCGGCTACCTTGCCGGCATCAAGCCCGTCACCTCAGCCAAGATCCTCTCAGATTCAGGCGGCGAGGGCCTCGCTGTCTTGTGCAAGGCGACCGGCCTGAAGCGCGAGTATGTGCGGATGCTGTGGACCGCGATGCGCCGCCCCATCGAGGATGCGCCCGGCCAGCTCAATCCGGTGTTCGCAAATGTCGCGGAAACCTACGAGGTCCTGTCAGTCGCCAAGGCCCAGACAACGCTGCGTTACTGGAACTGGTCGCTATCTTCGGCCTATTCGCCGGGCGGCCTGCGCCAGGCTCAGGAGATCGGCGTACCGGCCAACGAAGAAGCGGAGTACTCGACTTCGCAGCGAACAGCCCGTCTCGTCTTCGGAATTTAGCGTCGCTGCGGCAAATCGCTCTTCCCAAGACGGATTCCGGACTCTAGTTGGGTCATCTTTTCTCGAATCTTTATCGAATGAAGGGGCGCTGCCGTGTATTTTATCGGAATACTGCTGGCCATCGTCGTCTTCTGGATGGCCAATTCCGGTCACTACAAGCCATTGATGCTCGGCTTTGCCGCCGCGTCGTTTGTCATGACCATGCTGTTGTCCGCGCGCCTCAAGCTGATCGACCGGGAAGGCGCGCCCTATGTGCGCCTGCTCGGATTCCTCAGCTATTATCCCTGGCTGTTCTGGGAAGTCGTCAAGTCGAACTGGGTCGTCGTCAAGGCCTGCCTGCGCGCCGAAATCGATATCTGCCCGGCGCTGGTGAAAGTGAAGACCATCTGCAAGTCCGACCTCGCCAAAGTGACTTTCGCCAACTCGATCACGATGACGCCGGGCACGGTGACGATCGAGATCGACGGTGACAAGCTGCTGGTGCACGGCCTCTACGAAGCCAGCACGGTGCCGGAAGCCTTCGCCGAGATGGACCGGCGCTGCGCCCGGGCGGCTGATCCTTCGGGGGCGCCGGCATGACCATTGCCGCCCTCATCGCCATCCTGATCGGGATGTGCCTGCTGCTCGTCCGTGCACTGATGGGACCGACGCTGTATGACCGCGTGCTGGCGGTCAATTCCTTCGGTACAAAGACGGTTCTGGTGATTGGCCTGCTGGGCTATGTCATGGGCCGGCCGGATTTCCTCGACATCGCGATCCTCTACACGCTGATCAACTTCGTCTCGACCATCGCGATCCTGAAATTCTTCCGCTACCGCTCGTTCCAGGTGCCGCTGATGCGCCGCGCCGATCCGGCGCCGCAGGGAGGCGACCGCAATGGCTGATTTTGCCGCCATGATCGGCGCAACCTGGGAGACCGTGCGCTACCCGCTCGGCGCTGCCGCCTGCCTGCTCGGCGCGCTCCTGTGCATCGTCGGCACGATCGGCGTACTGCGCTTTCCGGATTTCTACACCCGCCTGCACGCCGCCAGCATCACCGATACTTCGGGCGCTGGCCTCGTGCTGCTCGGCATGGCGCTGATGGCGCCGCACTGGCTGGTGCTGGTCAAGGTGTTCTGCATTCTCGGCTTCCTGCTGCTGACCAGCGTGACCAGTTCGCATGCGCTGGCCAACGCGGCGCACACGGCTGGCCTGCAGCCCAAGATCGGTCCGTTGGGCCGGCACGATGCAGACGAAGATCCGGAGGACGCGACGTGACCGAGATCCAGATGGGCGGTACCGGTACCGCACTGATCAACATCCTGTTTCTCGGCATCCTGTTTGTCGTGGCGCTGGCGATTGCGCGCCTGCGCAGCCTGTTTGCCATCGTGATGCTGTCGGGCGTCTATTCGCTCGTCTCGGCGGCCTGGTACATCCTCGTGGACGCGGTCGATGTCGGCTTCACCGAAGCCGCCGTCGGCGCCGGCATGTCCACCGCCGTGCTGCTCGGCGCGATGCTGCTGACGGCGCGCACCGCGAAACCTGAAAAGCCGTTCTCGCGGATCGGGCCCTTCGTGGTCTGTCTCGCGGCCGGCATCATGCTGATCTACGCGACGATCGACCTGCCGGCTCTCGGCGACCCCAATTCGCCCGCCAATGCCGGCGTCGGCCTCACCTACCTGCAGATCAACTGGCACGACACCGGCGTACCCAACGTCGTCACCTCGGTGCTCGCCAGCTATCGCGGCTTCGATACGCTCGGGGAAACGGCCGTGGTGTTCACCGCCGGTCTGGCGGTCGCGCTGCTGCTCGGCTTCGGTGAACGATCCCTGGCCGAGACGCTGCGCAATGCGCCGAAGCCCGGCGCGCGTCCTGCGCCTGCGCGCAAAGACGGAGAGGCCTCATGAAGGGCGACCATCACATGATCCTGCGCGTCATCGCGAAGTGCCTGATCCCGCTGATCGTGATCTACGGTTTCTATGTTCAGTTCCACGGCGAAGTCGGCGCCGGCGGGGCCTTCCAGGCCGGTATCGTTCTGGCTGTGGCGCTGATCCTCAACGCGCTGGTGTTCGGCCTGACGCCCACAATGCGCGCCGTGCCGCCCTGGCTGGCGCGGTCGGTGGCCGCCGTCGGGGTGCTGATCTATGCCGGGGTCGGTGTCTGGGCGATGCTGATGGGCGGCCAGTATCTTGAATACCAGGCGCTGTTCGGCGAACCGCCCGGCGGCCATGACGGCCAGCATGCCGGGATCATCCTTGTCGAACTCGGCGTCCTGTGCGCGGTTTCGGGCGCCATGACGACGATCTTCTATGCGCTCGCCGGACGGGTTGCCGAAATTCGGGATGAGGACTGGTAGGATGTGGGACTTCATTCTCGACCGCGCCGGATACTGGGCGATCATCGGGCTGATGATGATCAGCCTCTATATCGCCTTCTCGGCGGAGAACTTGATCAAGCGGCTTGTCGGCCTGTCCTTGTTCCAGACCACGATCTGCCTGTTCTACGTCACGCTTGGGAAGGTCACCGGCGGCACCGCACCGATCCTGCTCAAGGAAGACCTCGCGTCCCACTACGCGCCAAGCTACGAGACGCCGCTGCAGGCCTCTCCGGACGATGCGCAAATTCTCGCGGAGACCAGCGAGCGGTTTGCCGACCTTGTGCACACCTATTCCAATCCGCTGCCGCACGTCCTGATGCTGACGGCCATCGTCGTCGGCGTGGCCACCCTGTCGGTCGGGCTGGCGCTGATTGTCCGTATCCGCGAGGCGTATGGCACGATTGAAGCCGATGACGTGCGCGCCCTCGATATCGAGACCGCCGCCCTGCAGGACGCCGAAGCCGAGAAAGACCTTCGCGAGGCCACGGTATGATCCTCGAAGCCTTGCTCGTCTCGGCGCCCGACTGGGCGATCCGGCATTCCGCCTTGTTGATCCCGGTCGTGCCGATGATCGTCGCGCCGATCCTCGCGCTCAGCCCCAGCGGGCGGCTGGCCTGGCTGATCACCATCGCGGCCACGGCGGCGACGTTTTACTTTGCCTTGCTGACGCTGGGCATCGTCCAGTCGGTGCCCGGCGGCATCATCAGCTATCCGATCGGCAACTGGCCGCCGCCGATCGGCATCGAGTTCCGCGTCGATGCGCTCAACGCGATGATCCTGCTGATCGTCTCGGGCATGGCCTTCCTGGCCTCGATCTTCGCCTGGCCGACCATGCTCGCCGAGGTGCGCAAGGAAAAGATCGGCCTGTTCCTGTGCGCCTTCCTGCTCTGCGTTGCAGGCCTGTGCGGTGTGGCGGCGACAGGGGACGCCTTCAACCTGTTCGTCTTCCTCGAGATCAGCTCACTGTCGACCTACGTGCTCGTCGCGATGGGCTCGTCGCGGGACCGCCGCGCACTGCCGGCCGCGTTCGACTATCTGATCATGGGCACGCTGGGGGCGAGCTTCTACATCATCGGCGTCGGCTTCCTCTATGCTGTCATCGGCACGCTCAACATGGCCGATATTGCCGCCCAGCTGCCCGCGCTGACCGGCAACCGCGCGGTGCAGGTCGGCTTCGCCTTCATCATCGTCGGCCTTGGCATCAAGGCCGCGATGTGGCCGCTGCACCAGTGGTTGCCGAATGCCTATGCCTACAGCCCCAGCCTGGTGACGATGTTCCTCGCTGCGACGGCGACGAAAGTGGCACTCTACGCCCTGATCCGCTGGCTGTTCACGATCTTCCAGCCGGACTATGCCTTCGAACAGGCGCTGTTCTACTGGGTGCTGGCGCCGCTCGGCATTGCCGCGATGGTCATCTGCAGTTTCCAGGCGGTGTTCCAGACGGACGTGCGCCGGATGCTCGCCTATTCGTCGGTCGCCCAGGTCGGTTACATGATCCTCGGCATCTCGATCGGCACCGCTGCAGGCGTCTCCGCAGGCCTGCTGCACCTCTTCAACCACGCCCTGATGAAGGGGGCGCTGTTCATGGCGGTCGCCGGTGTCTGCCTGACCTATCAGGGCACGACCATCCGCGACTTTGCCGGCCTCGGCCGCTCAGCCCCGTTCACGATGACAGCGTTCGCCATCGCCGGCCTGTCGCTGATCAGCGTGCCGCTGACGGCGGGCTTCATGTCGAAACTTCAGCTTGGCTACGCCTTGTTCGACCACGGATGGTGGTGGGCGGTCCTGCTCGTCGTGTTCTCCAGCCTGCTGGCCGTGTTCTATATCGGCCGCGTCCTTCAGTCGGTGTTCTTCGAGCCGCCGATCAATCCGCGCAAACATCGCAAGGAGGCGCCCTTGCTGCTGCTCGTGCCACTCTGGATCCTGGCGCTGGCCAACATCTATTTCGGCATCGATGCGTCGTTCCCTGCAGGTCTGGCACGTGACGGCGCCATAGCGGCGCTCGGAATGGAGGCGCTGCCATGACGCCCGAATTCCTGATCGCCGCCGCCATCTGCCTGCCGCTGATCATTGCGGCCGGCATTGCTGCGGCCGGCAAGTTCCCGAACCTGCGCGAAGGCGTGACGATCCTCGGCTCGGCCGCGCTGTTCGCCGTGGTCATCCAGCTGACGATGCTGGTCTCGGCCGGCGCCGCGCCGGAACTGTTCGTCGGCGAAGCCATGCCGGGCCTCGCCTTTGCCTTCAAGCTTGAGCCCCTCGGCGCCCTGTTTGCCGTCGTCGCCAGCGGCCTGTGGATCGTCAACTCGTTCTACTCCATCGGCTACATGCGCGGTAACCGCGAGCGCAACCAGACGCGCTTCTACATCTGCTTCGCCATCGCCCTTTGCGGCGCGATGGGCGTCGCGATGGCGGGCAACCTGTTCACGCTCTTCGTCTTCTATGAAATCCTGACGCTCTCGACCTATCCGCTGGTCGCCCACAAGGGCGATGCGGCGGCCCAGCGCGGCGCACGCATCTACCTGCTCACGCTGCTCGGCACCTCGATCGGCTTCTTTCTCACGGCGGTCATGTGGACCTGGGTCCTCGCAGGCCAGCGGCTGGACTTCGTCGATGGCGGCTTGCTGGCGACCGCAGACATCTCGCCCGCCGTGGCCAGCGCGCTGCTGCTGCTCTTCGTCTTCGGCGTTGGCAAGGCGGCGCTGATGCCTTTCCACTTCTGGCTTCCCAACGCGATGGTCGCGCCGACGCCGGTATCAGCCTTGCTGCACGCCGTGGCCGTCGTGAAGGCAGGGGTCTTCACGGTGATGAAGATTTCCATCTACATCTTCGGCGATGAACTCCTGCAGGCGACGCCCTCGCGCGAGTTCATCATGGCCGTGGCCTGTTTCACCATCGTCGTGGCCTCTTTGATCGCCCTGACCAAGGACAATCTCAAGGCGCGGCTGGCCTATTCGACCATCGCGCAGCTTGCCTATGTCACGCTCGGCGCCATGCTGGCCGACCGGGCAGGCGTGCTGGGCGGCTCGCTCCAGATTGCCGCGCACGCCGCTGCCAAGATCACCCTCTTCATGTGCGCCGGCGCCATCTACGTCGCTACCGGCCTCACCAACATTTCCGACATGCGCGGCCTCGGGCGGAAGATGCCTCTGGTCTTCATCGCGTTCTTCATAGCCGCCCTGTCGATCATCGGCATCCCGCCACTCGCCGGTGACTGGCCGAAATACGAACTCATGCAGGGCGCCATCGACCGTGGCAGCGACTGGGTGCCGATCGTGCTGATCATCTCCTCGGTCCTCAACATCGCCTATCTCCTGCCGATCCCGATCCTTGCCCTGATGCCGCCGCCGGGGTCGAAACCGCCGAAGGAGTTCAAGCGTCCGGGCGGGGCGCCGTGGCTCACCGTCGCCGCGCCCGTGTTCACGGCGGGTCTCTGCTTCGTCCTGTTCTTCATGGTCGACCCGGTGGCCGACTTCCTCGCCCCGGCCTTCGCAACCGTCGACATCGATCCTGAGGTGAACATCCCATGACCGACGAAACGCCCAGCGGCCGCGACACCTCCGGCCGTTTCGTGAAGCGCGCCGCCACGGCGGTCAGCGCGATGAGCCGCACCAGCGACGAGGGCGTACACCCGATGTCGAAGGTCTTCTTCGGCTGGACCGAACAGAAGAACATCGGCGCCATCCTGTTCTGGCTCTTCGCCACTCTCTCGGTCCTCCTCGTGCTCGCCGATCTCGCCGTCGACCGGCACGAAAAGATCGGCTTCGCCAACTCGGTCGGCTTCTACGGCCTCTGGGGATTTCTCTCCTTCTCGTTCGTTGTGCTGATGGGCTGGCCGCTTGGCCGCCTGCTGCGCCGCGATGAAAACTATTACGGCGATGCCGGCGGCCCGCCCGACGATATCGATCCGGACCTTGCGGGCGCAGACCCCGAAAAAACCCGGGGAGACGTCTGATGCCCGCCTTCCTCACCGACCTGAACCCCGGCTGGCTGCTGATGCTCGCCGGCCTCGTCGCGATGTTCGTGAAAATCCGCAGCGTGCGCCAGGCGATCACCATCATCACGCCGGTCGCCGCCATCCTGCTGCTCGCCACCGCCCAGCACGGTGTCGACCATCTCACTTATAATGCCCTCGGTATCGAGCTGTCCTTCTACCGCGTCGACAGCCTCAACTTCATCTTCGGCCTCGCCTTCCTGATCGCCTCGCTGCTCAACGCCATCTACGCCCTGCACACGGACAACCGGATGCAGGACGGCATGGCGCTCGCCTATGCCGGCGCCGCCGTCTCGGCCACCTTCGCAGGCGACCTGATGACGCTGTTCATCTTCTGGGAAATCACCGCCGTCTCCTCCGTGTTCCTCATCCTGCAGGCCGGCACACGCGCCGCCTATTTCGCCTCGATGCGGTATCTCGCCGTGCAGATCCTGTCCGGCGTCCTGCTGCTCGATGGCATTGCCTATGTCTGGCACTATACCGGCAGCCTCTCGCTCGAGGCCTTCACCAGTCTTGACCAGCCGGGCGCGCTGATCATCTTCATCGCCTTCGGCATCAAGGCGGCGTTCCCGTTCCTGCATAACTGGCTGCAGGATTCCTATCCGAAATCCTCCGTGGTCGGCGCTGTCATCCTGTCGGCCTTCACCACCAAGCTCGCCGTCTACGCCTTCGCGCGCTTCTTCCCCGGCTTCAACGAGCTGATCTGGATCGGCGCCGTGATGACCATCTTCCCGGTCTTCTTCGCCGTCATCGAGAACGACCTGCGCCGGGTGCTGGCCTATTCGCTGAACAACCAGGTCGGCTTCATGATCTGCGCCATCGGCGTCGGCGTGGCCGGGGTCGGCAACCCGCTGGCGCTCAACGGCGCCGCCGCGCATGCCTTCGTGCACATCATCTACAAGGCGCTGCTGTTCATGAGCGTCGGCGCCGTGCTCTACCGCACCGGCACCGCCAAGGCGTCAGAGCTCGGCGGCCTCTACCGCTCGATGCCCTGGACCGCCTTGTTCTGCATCATCGGCGGCCTGTCGATCTCGGCCTTCCCGTTCTTCTCGGGCTTCATCGCCAAATCGCTGACGATGAGCGCGGTCGCCGCCGAAGGCGCGGCCGATCCGGCGATGATCGTCGTCTGGCTGATGCTGCTGTTCGCGTCTGCCGGTGTGCTTGAACACTCGGGCATCAAGATCCCGTATTTCGCCTTCTTCGGCCATGACAGCGGCAAGCGGGTGAAAGAGGCACCGTTCAACATGCTCCTCGCGATGGGCATGGCGGCGTTCCTGTGCATCGCCGTCGGCCTGCCGGCCCTGGTGCCGGGCCTTGGCTATCAGTGGCTCTACGGCCTGCTGCCTTATCCGATCGAGGCGGCGGCCTACCAGCCCTTCACGCTGGACCATATCCTGACGCAGATGCAGCTGCTGATACTGGCCACCTTCGCCTTCATCCTGTTGAAGCGCCTGATGCTCTATCCGGCCGAAAAGCCGGGGGTCATCCTCGATACCGACTGGTTCTACCGCAAGGTCGGGTATGGCGCGTTCCGCTGGATCGATACGGTCTGGGCCAAGCTCGGCCCGGCCATGGCCTCGATTGCCAGCCGCCTCTCCAGCCGGGCCTACGACAATATGGTCGCCACGTTCAGTCCCCGGGGCATGCTCTCCCGAAACCTGTTTTCGGGCGGAATGACCCTCTGGACGGCAGTGATTCTCACATTTGTCCTGGTCGTGATCTATCTGACAAGCTGAAATCCCTGCAGCGGCGGGGTGACAAAATTACGCCATATTGCGCCCCGAAACCGGTATGACGGTCTGCTTCGGCCTGTCCGGCGCCTCTGGCGGCCGGGTGTCCGCAGCCGGCCCTTGCTGGGGAGGCAAGTGTCGATGTTTGAAGGTGAAACCAGCGCTCCGGGCGCAGCCAATGTCGCTTTGGCGACCGGGATCGTCTCGGCCTATGTCCGCAACAATACCCTGCAGACAAACGAGTTGCCGGACCTGATCCGCAGCGTCCACGCCGCTCTGATGGATCTGTCGCGCCCCATGCCTGCCGCACCGGAAGCGCCGAAGCCCGCGGTGCCGGTCAAGAAGTCGATCTACAAGGATTATCTGGTCTGCCTGGAAGACGGGCTGAAGTTCAAATCCCTGAAACGGCACCTGCGGTCCAAGTATGGACTGTCGCCGGAAGAGTACCGCGCCAAGTGGGGTCTGCCTGCAGATTACCCGATGGTGGCGCCCGGTTACTCAGAGAAACGATCAAAACTTGCAAAGAAGATGGGTCTTGGCCGCAACACTCGCGAAGAATAACCCAGTAAAAGCAGGTTTGTTCCGTATCCGGAATGAAATATTCTGCAAATCAGTGTTAATAAATACTTTCGAAGACTCTTGATCGGCGAGTCCACTCGCGCAATAGGTGATTCTTGCGAATCACCACGGGGGTGGCGACAACATGTTCAACAAGCCGAATTTCGCGGGCGTGACCGAGGCCCAGCGCCTCCTGATTGCCCATTGGTATGCGTGCCGGTCGTCTGACGGCCTCGTCGCGCGCGACGCCATTGATCCGGGCATCGTGCGCAGCACGCTCGCCTGCCTGTCGGTCGTCGAAGTCAATGAAGACGGCGAAGGGCGTTTCCGTATCGCGGGATCCCGTCTGCGGGACATCTTTGGCATGGATGTGCGCGGCCGCCGCGTTGCCGAAATCGCCGGTTCCCACGGCGAGTGCTACGCCCTCGGCCTGTCGTCTGCTGTTGACCGCGGTATGCCGGTCGGCGGCCTGATCGAAACTGCCGGCCTTCTTCTGCACGCCTGGCTACGCCTGCCGGTTGCTGACGAGTTCGGTGACCTCACAATGGTCATCTGCCACGACGAACTGATCCAGAACAGCCGCGCCCTGCTGCCTGCTTCTGAAGACGCGCCGCAAACCTCGCCGCGCTTCGCGGCCTGATCGCCTCGCACCCTCAGTCATTGCGGCCCAGCCTTCGACTTCGTTTGTCTTGTGACGCTTGCGACCGTTGAGGACGTGCGGGTCATCACTGCCGGGCGTAACCGCTCCCGGCAGCGACGCGTGCGCGAGCGTTCGACCACTGCGCGCGCCGGCAGGCTTTAATATGCGGGCGGCGTCTGGACACCCTGTCGCAATCCTGTTTCTCGCCGTTTGCGGATCGGCAGGGTTGAGGCCGCCCTCGCCGAAAAGCCGGAGGCGGCGGGCCTGGCCATCCCTTTGGCATGCTGCGGCGCCGTCTCAGTGCCGGGTCGTGACTGCGGCCCTAAACGCTCGCGGCGGCCTGGGCGTCGGTGCGGATGCGGACGAGCATCGAGGCGAGGCCGTTGGAGCGCTGCGCCGTGAGCGCGCCGGTCACGCCGATTTCATCGAGCAACGTCTTCACATCGAAGCGCAGGATATCGCCTACAGGTTCGCCGGAATAGATCCGCGTGAGCAGGGCGATCAGACCTGACACGATGATGGCATCGGACTCGGCCCGCACGCCCAGCCGGCCGTCCGCCACATCAGTCACCATCCAGACCTGCGAGGCGCAGCCGCGCACGCGGGTCTCCTCGCTGCGCTCCTCCGGCGCCAAGGCCGGGTTCGCCTTGCCGAGGTCGATCAGGTGCGCATAGCGCGCCTCCCAATCCTCAAGCCAGGAGAATTCTTCCCGTATGTCTGCCGCTTTGGTCTCGATACTCATGGAACTCCATATGAGTTGCAAAACCGCAAAAGAAAACCCCGGCGGGCCAGTGCCTGCCGGGGTTGGAGTTGCAGAGTGACCCTGGAGCGTATGGACTATTTATAGACGGTGCCGAGACAGTCAGCGACTTCCGTCAGCGTGTGCTGGCTGATGCAGTGCGGCAGTTCGAATTCCTGGCCGACGCCGGCGACGCAGCCCTGCAGTTGCAGGTTCTGCATTTTCAGGCAGCTCTGAACCGCCGGTTCCATCATGACCTTGGCGAGGCGAGCCTGATCGACCGAACCAGCGCCGATGACGCGCATGGCGGCAAGCGAGGCGATCTGGTTGGCCACGGCTTCCTTGCCGAACGCGACCTTCTCGCGCTTGCCGGTGAAGCCGCTGGTCAGGAAGGCCGGCAGGCGCACGGCGCCGGCGACATCTTCCGTTGTTGCGGCGGCCGTGATGATGCCGGCCTTGGTGTCGCCGGAGAGCGGCGTGGTGCTGGTCAGGGCGGTGACGATCATGTTGTCTGCCGGCTTGCCCTTGCCTTGAAGGACTTTCACGACCTCGGCGCGCTGGCCGCCATTGCGGATACGCGACTTCGCCCAGCCATAGCCTTGCAGCGAATAGCCCTGCTCCTTGATAATGGCGGCGTTGGAATAGATTTTCGGCAGGTCCGAATCGGTAACCGCAATCGCGCCGCCGACGGCGTTATCGCCGCCAGCGAGCGAGCGGGCGTAGTTGTTGCCGGCGGCGAAGCTCTTCATCACCGGCTCACGGCCGTAGAAGGCCTCAATGTCACGCACGGTGGCGCTGAATTCCGGGTCCTGGGAGGCTACGAGGGCCGAGTAGGCCATCCAGCCGCGCGTCAGTTGATCAGCGTTGTAGCTGCCGAGCGTGTTGAGCGCCGAGTCGATATCACCGGCATTCTTGAACGGCTTGGCCGCCACGTCTTCGGCGTCCGACTGATAGGTCATGTAAACGGCGGCGCTTTCCGAAATCGGGTCGGCCTTCTGTGCCGACGCGCCCGCGGAAAGTCCGAAACCGCACACCAGTGCAGCAATCACCCCAGAGGTCTTCATTCCAAACTCCCTCACGCGTCACGCGATTAGTGATGCCCGAACTTCCCGGCATGGGGAACCATGCCTTGTGTGATTTGCGCATTACAAATACAGCAGGCCGTGCACCTGACCTGGCAAGAATGCCTAACAAATATCTATGGGGTGTTAAGACTTGGCCCCCGAAACGGCGCAGAAGCGATTACAATTCGTTCACCTCGCGTGGATCGCGCTGGGGCTGACGGCTGCCGTGTCGGGCGGGATCGCCGGCGCCCCTATTGCCAGCCTCATCGCCGCAATGGTTTTGACCCTCATTCCGGGCCTCGCAGGCTTCGCCGTGGCCGGGGCGGGCGATACTTTGCGGCGCGGCCTCCTCGTGATCGCCTGGCTGGTCTGCGCGCTGATCGCCATCGTGTTGACGGGCGGCGGCGCTTCGCCGCTGATCGTGCTGCTGGTGGCGGCGCCGCTGGCCGCGCTGCTGGCGGGCGCGCCGCGTATGGCGGCGGAGGCGGGCACCTTTGCCGCGCTCGCCCTGTTCGCTGTATTCTTGGCGACACCTCTCGGCTGGATCCCGGCGCCGCCGCGCGGCGCGCCGGAACTGGCCGCGCCATTTGCCTTCGCGGGCCTGGTACTTGCGGCCCTGGCGGTCTGGCACCTCGTGTCGCGGCACGAAGCTGCGCCCGCCGCTGCGCTGTCGTCCGATGCGCCGAAAGGCGAAGCGGACCTGCAACCGATTTCCATGAACGGCATCAGCTGGATCGATGTGACGCCCGAAGGCCGTCTGCGCCGCGTACAGGGCGACACGTTCGGTCTGGTCACCATGCGGCCCGGCTCCGCGCTCGGCAGTCTGTTCACGGATCATGATTTTCCGCTGCCGCCGCCCGGACGCACGGGACGCAAACTCGTCACCGCCGAACTCGTCTCCGGCCAGCGCGTGCGCGTCATCGCCGAGCGCCATGCCAAGGGCTGCCACCTGCTGATGGTGGACGCGCTGGACGAGACGCCCGCCTTGCCGACCAGTGTGGTGGCGGACCTCGAAGCCAAGCTGCAATCGCGCACCGCCTTCTTTGCCTCGCTGGGGCATGATCTGAAGACACCGCTGAACGCCATCCTCGGCTACGCCGAAGTGATGCAGGCCGAGCTGATGGGCCCGATGCCCAAACCGTATGCGGACTATCCGTCGATCATCCACGAGAGCGGAACGGACCTCTTGCTGCTGGTCGACGATATTCTCGACCTTGCCCGCTCCGAAGCCGGCCAGCCGCGCCTTGAGCCGGAGCCGGTGGACCTGACCGCCTCCGCCGAATCCGTCATCCGCCAGTTGACCGGGCAGGCAGACAGGCTGGGTGTGACGCTGAAGCTCAAAACCGGGGAGGAAGTCTGGGCCGAGGCCGACGCGCGCGCCGTGCGCCAGATCTGGCAGAACCTTGTCTCCAACGCGATCAAATACTCCGCCAGCGGAAAAACCGTCACGCTGGAGACGCGCCTCGACAAGGGCGCCGCCCTGCTCAGCGTCACCGACCGGGGCGCAGGCATCGCCGCCGCCGATCTGGGCCGCCTCACTGAACCCTTTGCGCAAGGCACAGGCGCCAAGCCCGGCACCGGCCTCGGCCTGTCCGTCGTGCGCCGGTTCGCCGAGCTTCATGGCGGCGGCCTGCGCATCACGTCAAAGCCCGGCAAGGGCACCCGCGTCGAAGTCACACTCCCCCGGGCCTCGGAAGCCGACATCGCCCCGATGGAAGAAGCGGCCGAGTAGGCAGGCTCCGGAAGCCGACATTTTCGGTTTCCCGGCCCCCCGAACCGTGCCAACCTTCGCGTTCATTCGAGAGGGGGTTCCCAATGAAACATATCATTCTGGCGGCAGTGGCCGCGCTTGCACTTACGGGTTGCGGCGCCATGGGCGGCGGCGAGAAGGCCGCCATGGTCAAGGCCTGCACCGATAGCGGCGAGGCCGAAAAGGACTGCACCTGCATCGCCGACAATCTCGAGACGAACCTCGACGCCGACACGTTCAAGGTCGTGGCGACCGCCATGTCGGCCAGTGACGCCGAAGGCGAGAAGATGATGGAAGCGCTCCCCGCCGACAAGCAGGGCGCCGTGATGGGCGCGCTGATGTCCGCCGGCATGACCTGCATGATGGGCGGAGCGCCGGCCGAGGGCTGATCTGCATTGCGCTTGACGCAGGCGCACATCTCGGGGGAGACTCCGGAATGGACCGCTTACCTTCCAGACTATGGATCGAGGCACTGGTCCGGCGGGCGCAGCTCTCCGGGGCCAGTGCCTTCATCGTTCAGCACGGGGACGATGACCGCGGCGATGTGCTGATCAAGATCGCACGCCTCGATGGCACCGCCGCCGCCTATCTTCCGTCCACGAACCTTGAGGGTGAGCGGGTCTTCCTGAACCTCGCGATGCAAGGCGTCGGACCGGACGAGGCCAGCGTTGACGACTATGTGCGCCGGGCAAAGTCCCGCGACAGCGACCTCTGGATCGTCGAGATCGAGGACAAGGAAGGCCGCACGTTCCTGACCGAACCGGTCGGGAATTGAGCGCCGTTAAGCTCTCCTAAACCAGACGACTGCAACTTGCGGTTCGCTGGGCTAAAAGGGGCGAAGACAGCGATGTTGTTCCTGTTGAACGAATACGTCACCGAGATCGAAGCGCCCGAACTGCGCCTCCTGAAACGCGGCCCCAGCCTCGGCTTCGAGGACGTGCACGCCATGCGCGCCCGCGAGGCCATCGAGTTTGCCCGCGCCAGGCTTCAGGGCTGCCATGACGAGGGCACGGTACCCGGCGAAATGTTGGTCGCCGACCTTGCCGCGCTGATCATCGCCAAGACCGGCGCCAATGCCGCATTGTTCCCGGTACATGAAGGCCGGGTGTCCGAACCCCGCCTCACCATCCTGCCGGAATCCATCCTCGAAGCGGTCCGCGCCCGCCTCGCCGAAGGCGCCGCCCCCGATATCCGCCAGTTCTGGCCGCGCGCCGCTTAGGGGCGAACATCGAAATGGCTGCTGAAGGCGGCGGCTTCGGCAGCTGACGCGGCCACAGCTGCGCTTCAATCATACGCGTTCTGTCATAGGACCCGGCAGGCTCGTGCCGCGTCAGCCGAAACAGGCCGTCATTGGCGCTTCGTGAACTGCATGGGCCGCAATTCACGAAGGATTCGGCGCGGCTCGTGAAGTTGCGGCTGCAGGCGGTTCGGGAAGTCTTCATGTTCGTTTTCACGGCAAACGAATTGCCGCTCACAACGACACAGGAGACCTTCGATGACCTTCAAGCCTCTGATCCTTTCGACCCTTGCCCTCGCCATCATGGCGCCGGCTGCCCTTGCCGGGCCTCTGACGGTCACCCTCGAGAACATCCAGAAACAGACCGGCGCGATCCGCCTCGGCGTGTATGACGCCGCCGGCTATGAGGGCGGCAAAGCGGTCTCCGGGGCCGATGTCGCGGTCAACGCCGCCACCGTCAGTGTGACCGTCGAGGGGCTCGCGCCGGGCGAATACGGAATCAAGCTCTTTCACGACGTCAACGGCGACGGCGAGATGAACAGCAACCCGTTCGGCATGCCGACCGAGCCGTTTGCCTTCTCGAACAATGCCAAGGGCCGGTTCGGCCCCGCCAAATGGGATGATGCCCGGTTTGAAGTGACCGAAGACGGCGCCGTCCAGATCATCACGCTGAACTGATCCACGTCCGATTTCTATCAGAGGAGCCCGACATGTCCCTGTCCCGCCGCCACTTCCTGACGACCAGCGCGGCCGGTACCGCCGTTTTCGGTCTCGGCCTGTCTCCCGCCTTCGCAGATACGCCGGCCATGCCGGACTGGCACCTCGGCTACACCTCCGCGCCGGCAGGCGGGTTTGATCCCGAACCCATGCGCCTTGTTTTCGGCAAGGTGCCGAAGGGTCTTGAGGGGTGCCTCTACCGAAACGGGCCCGCGCAGTTCCGTTATGGCAAGGATGACTTCGCCAGCCATTGGTTCGACGGCGACGGCATGATCCAGCGCATTGCGATTGCCGACGGCAAGGCCGTGCATTCCGGCCGTTTTGTCCAGACGACGAAACGCCGGATCGAACAGGCGCACGGGAAGTTCATGGCCCCCGGCTTCGGCACGGCCGGCCATCCGGATTTTCCGGTGATGGGCCCAGATGACGTCAATGCCGCCAACACGTCGGTGATCGTGATCGACGGCCAACTCTACGCCCTCTGGGAAGGCGGCTCGGCCATCGCCCTGGATGCGGCAACGCTCGAGACCCAAGGCGTGAAAGCCTGGAGCGATGACCTGGCAGGGATGCCCTTCCTCGCCCATCCCAAGCGGGAGCCGGATGGCACGGTCTGGAACCTCGCCATCAATGGCGGGAATGTCGGTGTCTACCGCATTGCCGCGGATGGCAGCCTGAAGTCCTTCGGCCTGCTGAATATCGGCAAGGCGGCCTATATCCATGACTGGGCGATGACGGATCGCCACCTTGTCATCCTGGTCCAGCCCTGGATCAACGAAGCGTTTCGTCCCCCGGTGGTGGACGGGTTTGAATGGCGTCCCGAGGAAGGCTTCAAGTTCCTGATTGTCGACAAGAACGACTTCTCCAACCGCCGCTGGGCGCAGGGGCCGGCGCGCGCCTTTTATCATACCGGCGCTGCCTGGGAGGACGCCGACGGCACCATCCGCATCGATGCCGCCCTCTACAAGGAGCCGGTTCTGGGGGTCGGCGGCGGGGTCGACGAGATCCGGGGCGTCTGGAAGGGCCGCGAAGCGCGGTTCCAGAGCGACCTGACGCAGATCGTCATTCCGCCTTCGGGGGATGCACGTTTGGTCGAGACCGGCCTCGACGGGGACTTCCCTCAGGTAGACCCCCGCCGGCATGGTCTGCCCCGCCGCCTCACGGCGCTGATGACAGGTCAGCCCGCCAGCCGGCCCGGCCTGTCCGGCGTCAGCGTCCACGATTGGGAAACCGGAACCACCGACACGTTCGATTTCGGGGAGTCGCGCATGGTCGAGGAATTCCTGTTCGTGCCGAAGCCAGACCGGCAGGGCGAAGCCGATAGCTGGCTCATCGGCCCCGTGCTGAACCTCAGGACCGCTACCAGCGAGATATGTGTTTTCGATGCGGCGAGGGTCAGCGACGGTCCGGTCTGCATCTGGCGCGGCGACCGGGCCTGGCCGCTCGGATTTCACGGCACGTGGGCCTGAGTCTCGCGTCCGGAGGCCGGCAGAACGACTCTGAGCGCCCGCGCTCAGGCTGCCTGAACGGTTGACGCAGCCCCCGCCGCCCGGTTTCGTGGCGGCATGGAACCAAGTCCGCCCATTCGTGCACCGAACTTCTTCTGGGACGAGGATGGTCCTGCAACGCGGAGTTCGGCGGAGTTCCTGCTGGGCTTGCTATGTGACTTTGCCGGTCTCTCCCCGATCTGGAAGGACCGCGCGGGGCGGGAGATCGCGGTATCGGTCGAGCGGGAAACGAAGCAGGATGCGCTGATTACACTGAGCGGCGCTTTCGAGGGGCGGATCGAGCTTTCCGTGGCGCCCAGCCTCTGGGTTCGCGCGGATGTTTGTCTTGGCGACACATGGGTTCGGGCGGGGCTGGATCGAGCGCTGTTATGAGGAATGTGAAATCTGGCCGGATGCCTCCGATGGCGTGGTCGGCCCGCGGGTGGAGGACGATCCGCCCGGCCGGATCTCGAAGCGCGGCTACTGGGTGCAGTTCGATACGTCCCAATGGCCGGGATATGTGAGCGCGGAGCGCTACATCGGATATGAAATCCCGGACACCTGACCCGGCCCCCGCCACAGCCAGCCCCTTCATTCCATTCCGTAAATCGGTTAGGGCCTCCGCCAGAGAGAGACCCTGACCCATGTCGCACATCACCGAAGCCGCCCGCCGGCGCACCTTTGCCATTATCTCGCACCCGGACGCCGGCAAGACGACGCTGACCGAGAACCTGCTGCTGGCCGGCGGGGCCATTCGCGCGGCCGGCGAGGTTGCCGCGCGCGGGCAGGCGCGGCGTACGCGGTCGGACTGGATGAAGATCGAGCGCGACCGGGGCATTTCGGTCTCGGCCTCGGTGATGACGTTCGAGTTCGACGGCTACATGTTCAACCTGCTTGATACACCGGGCCACGAGGACTTTTCGGAAGATACCTACCGTACCCTGACGGCCGCCGATTGCGCGGTCATGGTGCTCGACGCCGCCAAGGGCATCGAGCCGCAGACGCTGAAACTGTTCGAAGTCTGCCGGATGCGGGATATCCCGATCGTCACCTTCATCAACAAGATGGACCGCGAGGCGCTGGAGCCGATCGCACTGCTCGACGAAGTGCAGGACAAGCTGCAGCTGGACACCTCGCCCCTGTTCTGGCCCGCCGCCAGCGGACAGCGCTTTGCCGGCATGCTGGACCTGGAGCGCGATGTGTTCCTGCAGTTCGAGCGCCGCCCGGGCGAGCCCGCGCGGATTGGTCCGGCCACGGAAATTCCGGGAGATGCAGCGAGCCTGAAAGCAAACCTCGACCCCTACGTCTTCGCCGAGATGACCGAAGGTATCGAAATGGCGCGCAACCTGCTGCCCGCCTTCGACGCCGCCGCGTTCCGGTCCGGCAACATGACGCCGGTCGTGTTCGGCTCGGCGCTGCGCTATTTCGGCGTGGCGGAACTGCTCCGTACGCTGCACACCTATGCCCCGGCGCCGCGCGACCAGAAAGCCGTGAAGAAATCCGAGCCGATCCGTGTGCATGCTGAAGATCCCTCAGTCAGCGGTTTCGTCTTCAAGATCCAGGCGAACATGGACCCCAACCACCGCGACCGGGTCGCTTTCGTGCGCCTCTGTTCCGGCGAGTTCCGGCGCGGCATGCGGTTGAAGACCGCGAGTGGCAAGCAGCTCAACATCCACAACCCGATGATGTTCATGGCGCAGGACCGCGAGATTGCCGAAACCGCCTATGCGGGCGATGTGATCGGCGTGTCGAACCACGGCCAGTTGCGTGTCGGGGACTCATTGTCCGAGAGCGGCGACATCCAGTTCGGCGGCATCCCGAACTTTGCGCCGGAACTGCTGCGCCGCGCGCGCGTGAAAGACCCGATGAAGGCGAAACACCTGCGCAAGGCGCTGGAAAGCCTCGCCGAGGAGGGCGTGACGCAGCTCTTCTCGCCGCAGATCGGCTCTGACATGATCGTCGGCGCCGTCGGCCAGCTGCAGTTCGAGGTGATGATCGAGCGGATGACGGCGGAATACAGCCTCGAAGTGTTCTTCGAGCCCGCGCCCTATAACGTGGCGCGCTGGATCTCGTCGGATGATCCGAAAAAGATCGAGGAGTTCATGGAGAAGAACAAGTCCGCCTCCGGAACAGATCTCGACGGCGCGCCGGTTTATCTCGCCAAGAATGCCTGGGATGTGGGCTACGCGCAGGAGAAGAACCCGGGGATCCGGTTCACGGCCACGAAAGAGCGGGCACTCTAGTTTGCGCTAGTTTCCGGCGACTTCGCCGCTGAGCGTTTCCGGCTGGGCTTCCACGGTGGCTTCGCCCCAGTAAGACGCGTCCACGCGCGGGGAGACGCCGGACGTGGCCAGCAGGTTTTCTTCGGATTTGCCGGCGCCCTGTTTCAGTTCGCAGCGCGCGCCCGAGCTGCCATAGGCCTCGACGAACGACCAGGACTGGCAGACGCCGTCTTCGCCGCAGGCGGCTTCGCAGGCGAGCGGTGTTGAGCCGGCATCCACCTTGTAGGTTGAGCCGTGGCGGTAGCGGTAGACTTCATGGCCGGGTGTGGCCGGTCCGAGCGAGGCTTCGGTGGCTGTCAGCGGGTCCATGCCGGGCGCGGAGACGGCCTTGCGGGCGACGCCATCGGCGCTTGCGGCAAAGCCCAGACAAGCGGTGGCGGCGAGCAGAATGGCGAGACGCATGGGTACACTCCTGCGGGAATATGGCACACCGGACCCTAGCCGAGGCGCGTTAACGAAGCGTTTGCCCTACCGGCGCCGCCTATCCGTTCGGCAAACTCTCTCGTTTTTCCTCGATTTCCAGCCATTCCATCTCGATGTTTTCAAGCTCCGTGCGGGCGGCCCCGGCGCGGGCGGACTTCCTGGTGAAGGCAGCCGCATCGCGCGCATAGAGACCTGCGTCCGCGAGGTCCTTTTCCAGTGCGGCTATCTCTGCCTGCAGTTTCGGGATCAGCGCGTTGATCTCCTTCTGCCGGTGTTCGTCCTTGTAGGAGAGTTTCGCGGCGGGCTTGGTTTTGGGGGCAGCGTTGGCGGCGCCCCTGGATTTCTCGGCCTTCGGCGCGCTCTTCTGGCGCACGCCCCTGAGCTGTTCCTGCGCGTCGCTCCAGCCGCCGGCGGTCTGGATCCACGCGCCGTCGCCCAGCGGGCAGAGGCAGCTGGTGACGGTCGCATCGAGAAAGGCGCGGTCGTGGCTGACGAGGATCAGCGTGCCTTCATAGGCGAGCAGCATGTCTTCGAGGAGGTCGAGTGTCTGCATATCGAGATCGTTGGTCGGTTCGTCCATCACCAGCAGGTTGGAGGTCTGGGCAAGCCCGATGGCGAGGGCGAGGCGGTTGCGTTCGCCGCCGGACAGCGCGCCGACCGGCTGGCGCAGTTGTTCGGGCCGGAACAGGAAGTCCTTCGCATAGGCCGCGATATGGCGCTGGTTGCCCTGCACGTTGATGGAGTCTCCGCCCATCGGGGCGAGCGCTTCCCACATCGTATCGGTCGCGTTGAGGCTTTCGCGCGTCTGGTCCTGATAGGTCACCTGCAGCGTCTTCGAATGCGTCACCGTGCCGGCATCCGGCGCAATCTCGCCGAGCAGCAGGCGCACCAGCGTCGTCTTGCCGGCGCCGTTCGGGCCGATGATGCCGATCCGGTCGCCGCGCAGGATCCGCAGGCTCAGATCCTTTGCAATCACCAGCGGGCCGTCCGCCGTCTGGAATGTTTTCGAAAGGCCCTTCGCCTCGATCACCTTCTTGCTCATCGCCTCGCCGGCATCGGCGCTGAACTCGGCGAGGGACTTGCGATCGTTGAGGGCGGTGCGCATCTGCGCATGGTCCACCTTCATCTGGCGCAGCCGGGCGAGCCGGCCCTGGTTGCGCTTGCGCCGCGCGGTGACGCCGCGCGCCAGCCAGTGCTGCTCGTCTTTCAGCTGCGTCGTCATCCGGCGCAGCTGGCGCTCATCCTCTTCCTCGATCTGCTCCGCCCACTGATCGAACTTGAGATAACCCTCCGGGCTTTTCAGCACCTTGCCCTGGCGCAGCCAGAGCGTGTTGGTGGACACCGTCTCCAGGAAGCGCCGGTCGTGGCTGACCACCAGCACGACGCCGTTGAACGCCTTCAGGCGGCCCTCGAGATATTCGATCATCGGCACGTCGAGATGGTTCGTCGGCTCGTCCAGCAGCAGGATGGTCGGCTGCTTCGCAAACGCCTTCGCCAGCGCCGCGCGGCGCTTCTGCCCGCCCGAGAGGGTCTTCGGATCGGCGTCCGGGTCGATGCCGAACTCCATGATCTCTGCCTCGGCCATGTAGGCGCCGCCGGCGCCGTCCGCGACATAGTCGAGCACGGTGGCGAAGCCGGACAGGTCCGGCTCCTGC
>JBBSAZ010000016.1:0-22081 GCA_038251755.1 Caulobacterales bacterium | reverse complement strand
GCCTTGGCGACGCCCGCCGCGACCGTGCCCACGCCCGACTGGGCGACAAGCTTCACGCACACGCGGCAATCCGGGTTGATCTGCTTCAGGTCGTAGATCAGCTGAGCGAGGTCTTCGATAGAATAGATGTCATGGTGCGGCGGCGGCGAGATCAGTGTGACGCCGGGCGTGGCATGGCGTAGCTTGGCGATCAGTTCCGTCACCTTGAAACCAGGTAGCTGGCCGCCCTCCCCGGGCTTTGCGCCCTGGGCGACCTTGATCTCGATCTCGCGGCACTCATTGAGATATTCGGCAGTGACACCGAAGCGGCCGGAAGCGATCTGCTTGACGGCCGAGTTCATATTGTCGCCGTTCGGCAGCGGCCGGTAGCGCGCGCGGTCCTCGCCGCCTTCTCCGGACACGGACTTTGCGCCGATGCGGTTCATCGCGACGTTCAGCGTGCCATGCGCTTCCGGTGACAGCGCGCCGAGCGACATGCCGGGGGTGACGAAGCGTTTCCGGATTTCGTTGATCGACTGGACCTGGCTAAGCGGAATGGCCTCTCCAGCAGCCTTGAAGTCCAGCAGATCGCGCAGCTGGATCGGGTCGCGGGCATGCACGGCGTCGACATACTTGCGGTAAATCGCATAGTCGCCGCGGTCGCAGGCCGCCTGCAGCGTATGGATCAGCGTGCCGTCCAGCGCGTGCAGTTCATCCGACGCGCGCAGGCGATAGAACCCTCCGACAGGCAGCGAGATGACGTCCTCGTCGAACGCTTTCTGGTGGCGCACGAGGGCGTTCTCTTCGAGGCCGGCAAGACCGAGGCCGGAGATGCGGCTGGACATGCCGGGGAAATAGTCAGCGACCAGCGCACGGCTGAGGCCGAGCGCTTCGAAATTGTATCCACCGCGATAGGACGAGATCACCGAAATGCCCATCTTCGAAATGATCTTCAGCAGACCAGCCTCGACAGCTTCCTTGAAGTTCTTCACTGCGCGGCCCAGCGTCAGATCGCCCAGCAAGCCGCGCGCGTGCCGGTCGGCAATGGCATCCTGCGCGAGGTAGGCGTTGACGCAGGTAGCGCCGACGCCGATCAGAACCGCGAAATAGTGCGTGTCTAGACATTCTGCCGAACGCACCGTGATCGAGCAGAAAGTGCGCAGACCCTGTGCAACGAGATGTGAATGCACGGCGCCGGTGGCAAGAATCATCGGGACGGCAATGCGTGTGGCCGACTGGTGCTCGTCGGTGAGGATGATGTGCTCGCGCCCTGCCCGCACGGCCTCTTCGGCCTCGCGGCGAATGCGTGCGAGCGCATCTTTCAAGGCTGCCCCCTCGGAAGTCACGGCATCGGCGTCGAAGGTGCAGTCGATAACTTCGGTGCCGAGACCGAGACGTGTGTGCATCCGCTCGTACATGCCGGTGGTCAGCACCGGGCTTTCGAGTACGAAAACTTCCTGCTGTGATTTATCCGTATCGAGAACGTTGCCGAGATTCTTGAACCGCGTACGCAGGCTCATCACCCGGCCTTCGCGCAGGGGATCAATCGGCGGGTTCGTGACCTGGCTGAAATTCTGACGGAAGAAATGGCTCATCGGGCGGTAGGCCGAAGAGAGCACGGCAGGCGCCGTGTCATCGCCCATCGAGCCAATCGCTTCCTTGGAGCTTTCGGCCATCGGCGCGAGAATCAGCTCCAACGTTTCCAGCGTGAAACCGGCCGCTGTCTGGCGGCGCAGAAGTTCTTCCCGGCTGAACAGGACCGGTTCCGGGCCGGGGCCGATCTCGGGCTCCAGCTCGACCACCGCCTGCAGCCATTCCTCGTAAGGGGCCTTTGCGGCAAGATGATCCACGATCTCCCGGTGGTCATAGAACTTGCCCGTCTCGAGGTCGGCCGCGATCATGCCGCCGGCGGGGATGGATCCGCGCCGGGCGATCTCGTGATTGCCGAGCGGACACATGCCGGTTTCGGAGCCCACCGCCAGGATACCGTCCGTGGTCAGAGCATAGCGCAGCGGTCGCAAACCGTTGCGGTCCAGCCCCGCGACAGCCCAGCGGCCATCGAAGGCGGCAATGCCGGCCGGGCCGTCCCATGGCTCCATCACCGAGTTGCAATAGTCATACAGCGCCCGGTGCGCCATCGGCATCACCGACTCGCGCTTCGACCAGGCCTCCGGAATCAGCATCGCTTTCGCCATCGGCGCAGAGCGGCCCGACTTGCAGAGCATTTCCCAGACCGCATCCAGCGCGCCGGAGTCCGACGTGCCATCCGGGATGATCGGCTTGATGTCGTCCACATTGTCGCCGTAGGCCTCGGAGACCATCCGGATTTCGTGGCTTTTCATCCAGTTCTTGTTGCCGCGCAGCGTGTTGATCTCGCCGTTATGCGCGATCATCCGGAACGGCTGGGCCAGCGCCCATTGCGGGAACGTGTTGGTCGAATAGCGCTGGTGATAGATCGCAAAGGCAGAGACGAAGCGCTCGTCACGCAGGTCGAGATAGAAATTGTCGATATCGGCGGCGAGGAACATACCCTTGTAGATCAGCGACTTGTGGTTCAGCGAGCAGACATAGAAAGACGGGATGCTCGCCTCGCGCGCGCGCCTCTCGATACGCCGGCGGCAGATGTAAAGCTCGCGTTCCATGTCTTCGGTGCTGCGGCCCCGGGCATCGCGAAACATGATCTGTTCGATGGCGGGACGCGTGTCCTTGGCCTTCTGGCCGATGACCGAGACATCCACGGGCGGCTGGCGCCAGCCATAGATATAGAATCCGGAGCGCAGCACTTCCCGCTCGACGATCGTGCGGCCCGCTTCCTGGGCGGCGAAATCTGTACGCGGAAGGAATATCTGGCCGACGCAAATCCGATCGTCTGTCGGGGTATGTCCCGTGCGGCTGACATGCTCGCGGAAGAAATCCTGCGGCACGTCCAGGCGAATGCCCGCGCCGTCGCCGGTCTTGCCGTCGGCGTCCACCGCGCCGCGGTGCCAGACGTTCTTCAGAGCCGCGATTCCCATTGCGACGATCTCGCGCTTCGGCTTGCCATCGAGCGACACGACGAGGCCGACGCCGCAGGCGTCCTTTTCGTCCTCGGGATTGTAGGCGTGCCCGTCGATCAGCTTCTGGCGATTGGCTTCGTACTGTTTCACATAGTCCGACATCTGATTTACTCCGCCGCCACTTTGCTGGGCGCCATGGCTTTCATCGCCTTGTGCATTGCTTCGGCCGCATCGCGGCCATCCTTGATCGCCCAGACGACGAGCGAGGCGCCGCGCACGATATCGCCCGCCGCATAGACACCCGGCAGGCTGGTCTGCATCGTCGCATAGTCCACACGCACCGCGCCCCAGCGGTTCACCGTCAGCGCCGGCTCATTGAACAGCAGCGGCAGGTCTTCCGGATCAAAGCCGAGCGCTTTGATCACCATGTCGGCTTTCACGTCGAGCATCTCTCCGGACTTGACCGGCGTCTGGCGCCCGGAAGCATCCGGCTCGCCGAGCTTCATCCTGCTGGCGCGAACGGCCTTCACCTTGCCGTTCTTCGAATCGAGGATGGCTTCCGGCGCGCTGAGCCATTCGAACACGACGCCTTCTTCTTCCGCGTTCTGCACCTCGCGCTGCGAGCCCGGCATATTGGCCCGGTCGCGGCGATAGAGACAGGTTACCGACTTGGCGCCCTGACGTACGGCCGTCCGTACACAGTCCATCGCCGTGTCGCCGCCACCGATAACGACCACGCGCTTGCCCTCGGCATTCAGTTCGCCGGATTCGAAGGCGTCCACGGTGTCGCCCAGTCCTTTGCGATTGGAGGCCGTCAGGTAGTCAAGCGCTGCAAGCACGCCCTCGGCGCCGCTGCCCGGACATTTGAGGTCCTTCGCCGCATAGACGCCGGTCGCGATCAGCACAGTATCATGTTCGGCGCGCAGCTGCCCCAGCGAGACGTCCGTGCCGACGCGCGTGTTGAACCTGAACCGGATGCCGGACGCTTCAAGATGCCGGATGCGGCGCTCGACGACGTCTTTCTCCAGCTTGAAGCCCGGAATACCGTAAACGAGTAATCCGCCGCCCCGGTCATAGGCGTCGTACACCGTCACTTGATAGCCTTTGCGGCGCAGTTGCTCGGCAGCGGCCAGGCCGCCCGGCCCTGCCCCGATGATACCGGCGGACTGAGCCCGCTCGCGCGGCGGCTTGATCGGCTGGATCCAGCCTTCGGCCCAGGCCGTATCGGTGATGTGTTTCTCGATGGAACCAATCGTCACTGTGCCGTGGCCGGATTGCTCGATCGTGCAGATGCCTTCGCACAGCCGGTCCTGCGGGCAGATGCGGCCGCAGATCTCGGGCATGTTGTTGGTGGCCGACGAGACGCGCCAGGCCTCTTCCAGCCGGTCCTCGGCGGCGAGCTTCAGCCAGTCCGGAATATTGTTCTGCAAGGGGCAGCCCTGCTGGCAGAACGGCACGCCGCACTGCGAACAGCGCCCAGCCTGGGCCTTGGCGGCCTCGGCGGAGAAGTCTGCATAGATTTCAGAGAAGTCTTCCGCACGAACCGGCGCCGGGCGTTTCGCAGGCATCGCGCGCGAGACTTTCGTAAACTGCAGCATCTTCTCGGCCATGGGGGCGCTCTCCGATCATCGCGCCCTGTGCGCGCGAGCCCTGCATTTAGAGCGACGCATCACACACAGCAATATGGATACCTGATTTATAATATCATTATGATACACAATAAGTGTTTTTACACCCCTGGCGCTCTCGGAAGCGACCAATCGCGCAACAATACATATCATTTTGGAGTCTCCAAATTTGGTCGCCCGGCGCAGAAGGCGGCTCCAAAGCTTTACCTTTCTGCGCTAGGGCTGACTTTCTCCATTCAGCAGTCCCGGCGGAACCATGTCGATCCTCCAGATTCTCATCATTTCGATTGTGCAGGGCATCACCGAATGGCTGCCCGTTTCCTCTTCGGCGCATGTGCTGATCGCGGCAGACTTCTTTGGTTATGTCGGGCGCGACGAGCTGCTGATCAACGCCGTCGCCAATTTCGGCACGGTCGCCTCCATGCTGATCTATTTTCGCAGGGAGATCGGAGAGGCGGTGGCCGGGACCTTCTCCCTGCCCGGCGCGCTTGGCGCCAAGCGGACACTTAGTTCGGGCGAGCGCCTCGCCATGAACCTTCTCGCCTCGCTTCCGCTTACCTTTGCCGGGCTCGCTGCGGCGCGGCTGTTTATCCCTGACGAGGTCAATGCGGCGGTGCGCTCGGTCCAGGGAGTCGCCATTCCGCTGATCGGTTTCGGTATCCTGCTCGGCCTTGCCGACATCTTCGGGAAGAAAGATCGCACGATCGATGACATGACACCCTGGCACGCCGTGCTGATCGGTGCAGTTCAGGTGATCGCTGCGGTGCTGCCCGGGACGTCGCGCTCAGGCATCACGATGACCACAGCGCGGGCGCTTGGCTATTCGCGTCCAGATGCTGCCAAATTCGGCCTGCTGGTCGGCGCGCCGGTCCTTTCGGCGGTTGGCCTTTACATGATTGCGGAATTCTACTTCGGCAGTGAAGTGGGTCTCGTGACAGTGACAGCGGCCGAAGCCATTGCGATCGGGGTCGGCTCGTTCCTGTCCGGTCTGGTGGCGATCTACATCCTGATGGCGCTGGTGCGCCGGATGAGCTTCCTGCCCTTCGTGGCCTACCGGATCCTGCTCGGCATCGCGCTGCTGACGATGATGCCGATCCCGATGATCGCCTGATCAGGCTTCGCTGGGCTTGTGGAATTCGCCATAGGTGCGGAAACGCCAGAGATAGCGCGGCACGATGGCTTCGACCGACTCGGGATCCGTCACGCCCAGATCGGCCAGCGTCAGGGCGCCGGGCGAGACCACATTGTCTTCCTTCAGCATCTCGACCTGCGAGCCCGTCAGGGGCGGTGCACCGATCAAACCCCACGAAAAAGGCGGCACGAACCGCCATACGGCGCCGATGATGTAACCGAACGGCCGCGCCACGAAGAAGGGCAGCGGAAGCTTGAAGCGCTTCAGGTCGATCGTCTTGAGGATGATGTCGTAGAGTTCGTTGAACGTATAGACGCCCGGCCCGCCCAGTTCATACGTCTTGCCTGCGGCGGTATCTATATCGACCGCGGCCGCAATCGCGCTGGCAACATTGCCGGCATAGACCGGCTGGAACTTCGTCTTGCCGCCGCCAATCGCCGGCAGAAACGGCGCCGAGCGCGCCAGTGCCGCGAACCGGTTGAAGAACTGGTCTTCCGCGCCAAACACGATTGAGGGGCGCAGGATGGTTGCGGTTGGGACAGCCTTGCGCACGTCCGCTTCGCCCTGTGCCTTGGTGCGGCCATACGGCGACTTGGAGTCCGCATTGGCGCCGATGGCGGAGACTTGCACGAACCGTGTGATGCCTTTGGCGGCGGCCGCTTCGGCGACCAGCGCCGCGCCTTCGCCTTGCGATCCGGCATAGGTCTGCTTGCCGCTTTCGAACAGGATACCGACGAGGTTCACCACGGCGTCAGCGCCGTCCAGCGCGCGGTCAATCGAAGCCCGGTCGCGCACGTTGGCCTGCACGATATCGACCCAGCCGGGCGGCCCGGCGAGGCGCACTTCAATCGCAGCATGTACCCGGCGCACTGCGACCCGGACGCGCCAGCCGCGTTCCACCAGCGTGCGCGCAGCATACCGGCCGATGAAGCCTGAACCGCCGAAAACCGTCACCAGACCTTTGCTCATTCGCATTGCCTCTTTGCGGGCCCGCGAACGCCAGCCGCGAATCCCGTTTGAACGCGCCTTTGATCACAATATCCTTGCCAATGTCCATGCGGCATGGACGGCCTGTCAGGTCCGCATCAGGCCCGAAGCCTTGAGCAGCTTGCCGGCCCGAACCACGCGTTCGAGCTTGTGTTCGCTGGAACGGTCACCCTTGTTGGAGTCCGGGTGGAAACGGCGGATATACTCGGCGTAGCGTGCCCGGATCTCTGCGGGCTGGGCGTCCGCCTCAAGGTCAAGCTCGCGCAGCGCCCTCAGCTGGAGACTTGAGCGATGGGCCTCGACCCGCGCTTCAGCAGCGGGCGTGTCGTCCATGTCGAAAAAGCCTCGCCCCGCCCAGCGGCGCGGATCATTGGTGTGCGCGCTGCGCTTGCCGCCCATCGGCCCGGCGCCCATCCGCCAGGTGCGCTTGTGGCCATAGCGCTCGGAGCGCACGAAGGAGGCCGCTTCCGCCTCGCTCATGCCTTCGAAGAAATTGAAGCGGCGGTTATAGTCCGACACATGCTGCTCGCAGAAAAAATGCCGCCCCTTGCCGCCCTGACGCGGCGCCGGAAAGGCGCCCTCAAGGTCACAGTTCGGCTCGTCGCACACCCGCGTTTGCTTGGCGCGCGCCCGCGAAGCCTCGTCCTTGGGAGGGTTCACGCGTATATCTTTGAACTTGACGCGGTAACGGAAGGGATCGCTGTCGGACATGGGCCACGATAATAGGGAGCGCCGCTTAAAGATGCCACAACCAAGTGACAGACGATCGCGAATTGAGGAAATTCTCACCGAGGCCTTCGCGCCCGTCTCCCTCGTCATCAACGATGACAGCTCCAAGCATGAAGGCCATGCCGGCGCCGCACCGGGCGGCGAGACGCATTATTCGGTCGAAATTGTCGCGGACGCCTTCGCCGGGCTGTCACGCGTTCAAGTGCAGCGCACCGTCATGCTGGTCCTGCAGAAGGAATTCGATACCGGCCTGCACGCGCTCGCGTTGAAAGCCACTGCGCCCTAACCTGCATCAACTTTCGATATGTTCACGCCGGTCACCTGATTGCGCTGGCGCCGCAGAATGTTGAACCGGTAGCCGTGGAACACGAAACTCTGTCCCGGCTCCGGGATGGTCTGCGCCTCGTGGATCACCAGACCGGCCACCGTAACGGCCTCCTCGTCGGGCAATGCCCACCCGGTCGCCCGGTTGAGATCGCGGATCGGCACCCAGCCATCGACATTCACCGAGCCGTCGGCCTGCGCCCGTACGCCCTGGATCTGCACGTCATGCTCGTCATGGATCGCGCCGACGATCTCCTCGAGAATATCCTCCAGCGTGATCATGCCCTGCAACTCGCCATACTCATCGACGACGAGTGCGAAGTGCTGGCCCTTCGACAGGAACTGGTCGAGCTGGTCCTTTACCTGCGTCGTCTCCGGCACGAACCAGGGCTTGCGAAGGATCGAGTCGAGATCAAGCTTCGAGAGGTCCCCGCCCATCGGCAGCGCCGCGCGCAGGAGGTCCTTGGCATGCAGGATGCCGATGATCTCTTCCTTTTCGCCGCGGTAGAGCGGCAGGCGCGTGTGCGGACTTGCGAGCGCCTTCATCACCAGTTGCCGGCGGTCCATGTCGGCATTCAGCATCTGGATGTTCTTGCGGTGGATCATCACGTCTTCGACCGTGAGGTCCTTGAGATCGAGTGCGCCGACAAGGCGCAGCCGGTCGCCGCTTTCGACGCCGCCTTCCATGGCGTGCAGGTCGATCGCGCCGCGGATTTCCTGCTCCGCAGAAACAGCCGCTACCGGCCCGGCCAGGCCGAACAAGGTGAGCAGCATCTTCACGATGAAGCGGATCAGCTGGATGATCCATGACGCCCCGCGCACCACGATGCCTATCGGCCGGGCGACAAGCAGGGCCAGCGAGTCCGGCCGCGAGATGGCGTAGGTCTTCGGCAACACTTCCGAGAAGATCAGCACCGTGATGGTCATCACCCCCGTCGCCACCACCAAAGCCAGGCCGCCCGCACCGAACATGTAGGTGAACAGGGATGTCGCAAGCACGGACGCCAGGATGTTGACGAGGTTATTGCCGAGAAGGATCGCGCCGATGAAGTCTTCCCGGTTGGACAGCAGCTTGTTCACCGCACGGGCGCGCTTGTCGCCCTCCTTCTCGAGCTGGTGCATCCGTGCGCGGGACGCGGCGGTGAGGGCTGTTTCCGATCCGGAAAAGAAAGCGGACAGGCAAAGCAGCAAGGCGATGGCAATCAGGTAACCGGCAATCATGTCGGGTATTGGGTCTCTCTAGGCGGTTTCAAGGAGTTCGCGGGCAAGGAAAGCTTGGATGGACTCAAGATCCGCATCCGGATGAATGTAGGACGCGCCGATCCCGCGCGCGAGGATCAGCGGCACGCGTCCGCCGCGCGCCTTCTTGTCCTGCTGCATCAGTTCGGTCAGGCGCGGCGCGGTGAACCGGGCCCGGTCCCTGCTCCTCAGGTCGGCGGGCAGTCCTGAGGTCTGGATGACCTCTGCCACGCGGCGCGCATCCGACGGCGGCGTTACGCCGATCTGGGCGCCGTAGCGAAACGCAAGGGCCATGCCCAGCGCCACGGCTTCGCCGTGAAGCAGGTCCGGCCCATAGCTGTTGGCCGCCTCCAGCGCATGCCCGAACGTATGCCCCAGGTTCAGCAGTTGGCGCACGCCGGTCTCGGTCTCGTCTTCCACCACGATCGCCGCCTTCGCGGCGCAGGACCGGGCGACGGCGTAGCGTGCCGCCTCCGGCTCCAGCGCCAGCACCTTGCGCCCGTTCACGGCCAGCCAGTCGAAGAAAGGTGCATCATTGATCAGGCCGTATTTCAGGATTTCCGCATAACCGGCTTTCATCTCCCGCTCCGGCAGCGTCGACAACAGCTCCGTATCGGCGATCACAAGGCGCGGCTGGTAGAAGGCGCCGACGAGATTTTTGCCGCGCGGCGTATTCACCGCTGTCTTTCCGCCTACGGAGGAATCCACTTGCGCCAGCAGCGTTGTCGGCACCTGCACGAACCCCATGCCGCGCTTCATCAGGCTGGCGGCAAGCCCGCCCATGTCGCCGGTCACGCCGCCACCGAAAGCGATCAGCACATCACCCCGGTCCGCGCCGCCTGCCAGCAACCAGTCGAGCACATGACCAAGCTGCGCGAAGGTCTTGGTCTGCTCGCCCGGCGGCAGGGCCATCCAGTCGAGCTGAATGCCGGCGCCGGCAACAACCTTTTCCAGCCGCGTCTTGTGATGTCGCATCACGTTGTCGTCCGTCAGCACAAAGGCGCGAGGACGCTTGACCAGCTGCGCGAGGCGCGGACCCAATTCTGTCAGAGCGCCATGCCCCACAAGAATGTCATAGGCGCGCGCACCGAGCTCGACCCGGACGGTTTCTGGAGAGGCAGTAGTCGTCATGTCGGTGTCCAGGTCTGCAGGGCTTTGAGGATGGCGTTGACCGTATTGGTATGCGGCCCATCCTTGGACTGAACATTAAGGTCAGCCTGTGAATAAAAAGGTTCACGCTCGGTCACGAGGTTCGAGAGATGCGCCTTGGCGTCGGCGCGCTTCAGCAGCGGGCGGTTGTCGCGCTTCTGCACGCGGCGCCACAAGGTCTCAAGGTCGGCGTTCAGCCAGATCGTCACCGCCTTCTCCTTCATCACCGCGCGCGTTTCGGCATCGATGAAGGCCCCGCCCCCGGTCGCCAGCACATGCGGCGGCAGATCCAGCAGGCGTTTCAGCACCTGTTTCTCCCCGCGCCGGAAGTCCGCCTCGCCGTGCAGCGCGAAGATATCCGAGATCGAGAGGCCGGCCGCCTTCTCGATTTCCGAATCGCTATCATAGAATGCGCGGCCCAGTTTTTCGGCCAGACGGCGCCCCACCGTCGACGTCCCGGCGCCCATCAGACCCACAAGCGCGATCGTCCGCCCCTCGAACGGGGGCGTAAGGCTCGAAGGGGCGGCGTCTTCCGGCATACTCTCTCTTACGCGGCGTTGCGCGCCTTTTACAGACCTGCCACATAGACGGCGCATTCGGGCGGCAGGATTCGCCCGCAGAACCAGCTTTCGGGGCAGAAATCCATGCGTAAATTCCTGATCGGCTTCGTCGTCCTCGCTGTGGCGATCGTCGGCGGCATGTGGTGGCTCGGCCAGCAGGCCGCCGGGAACCCGCCCCCGGACGGGGAAACCCGGATTCCCGTCGAAGGCGTTTTCTGACCCGATCCGGCTGTTTCACGCGCCCTTAAGCCTGCGCAACTAGCCTTGCGGGCATGTCAGACCAACACCGTATCGGCGCTTTCCTCGAGATGATGTCCGCCGAGCGGGGCGCCAGCCCGAATACGCTCGATGCCTACGGCCGCGACCTCATCGACGCCTCGGAATTCTGCAATGGCCGTCTGACCAAGGCCAAGGCCGCAGAACTGAGTGCCTGGGTGAATGATCTTGCCAAACGCGGCCTCGCCCCCGCCTCGCAGGCCCGAAAGCTGTCCGCTCTGCGCCGTTTCTTCCGCTTCCTGTTCGAGGAAGGCGACCGCAAGGACGACCCTACCGCCCGTCTCGACGGCCCCTCGCCCACTCGCGACATCCCGGATGTGCTCTCCCGCGAGGAGATGAAAGTTCTGATCTTTGCCTGCGGCCAGGATACGCGCCTCAAATGCCTCGTCGAACTGCTCTATGGCGCCGGCCTGCGGGCCTCCGAACTCGTTTCGCTCACCCTCGGCAGCCTGCCCCGCCGCAAGGGCGCACGCTGGGTCACCAGCGACATCATCATCCGCGGCAAGGGCGGCAAGGAACGCCTCTGCCCCCTCGGCCGACCCACCCTGCAGGCCCTGTCTGACTGGCTGGAAGAACGCACCGACCCGGATGTCAAAACGCGCGCCGAGGATTTCGTCTTCCCCTCACGCGGCGCCAGCGGCCACCTGACGCGCCGCCGCCTTGGCCAGTTGCTAGAGGGACTTGCCGCTGAAGCCGGTCTCGACCCCGCCCGCGTGCACCCCCACGCCTTGCGGCACGCCTATGCCACACACCTTCTGCAAGGCGGCGCCGACCTGCGTGCGGTGCAGATGCTGCTCGGCCATGCCGACATCGCCACCACGCAAATCTACACCCATGTCCTTACGGACGAACTCCAGGAACTTTTGGAAACCGCCCACCCGATGGTGAGCTAAGCGCTTCTAGGCAAGCGTTTCGCCGCCCCGCGTGTTGATCCAGAAGGCGTGGATCACGCCGGGCAGCCAACCGATCAGGGTCAGCACAATATTGATCAGGAACTGCACACCTATCCCCTGCTTCAGCGCAACAGCGACAGGCGGGAGAAAAATCGTCAGCAGAATCATCAGAAGCGACATGGAAGCGTCCTTTACATTGTTCAGCGTTATCAACGCCCGGGCGCGGCATATGTTCCACGCGCGGCCTGCTATTTGACGCAGCGCAGCACGGGCCCTAATCCTCGCCGCGCAAATCGAAGGGGCTCCTCATGTCACAGAAAACACCGCGCAACTTCTTCAAGCCCCTGTCGATCGGCGCGCCCGAGCCGATGCGCGACCTGCCCGTCCGCCTCGAGCGGATGATCCACTTCGTTCCGCCGCATCTCGACAAGGTGCGCGCCAAGGTGCCCGAGATGGCCCCGACCGTGGACGTGATCCTCGCGAATCTCGAAGACGCGATCCCGGCCGATGCCAAGGACGCCGCCCGCGCCGGCGCCATCGAGATGGCGAACATGTATGACTGGCAAGCCAAAGGCACCGGCTTCTGGAGCCGCGTGAACTGCCTGAACTCCCCCTGGTTCCAGCAGGACGTGTCAGACCTCGTTCTCAATGCCGGCCACCAGCTCGACGTGATCATGCTGCCGAAGGTCGAAGGCCCCTGGGATATCCACTTCGCCGACCAGTATGTCGCCCAACTGGAAGCCAAAGCCGGCCTCACCCGCCCGATCCTCTTCCATGCCATTCTCGAAACCGCCGAAGGCATGGCCCGCGTCGAGGAGATCGCCCTCGCCTCCCCCCGCATGCAGGGCATCTCGCTTGGCCCGGCAGACCTCGCCGCGAACCGCAAGATGAAAACCACCCGCGTCGGCGGTGGCCACCCCTTCTACCGCGTCATTGATGATCCGAACACGGACGGTAGCCCGCGCGCCAGCGTCCAGCAGGACCCCTGGCACTACACCATCGCCCGGATGGTGGACGCCTGCCGCATGGCCGGCATCAATGCCTTCTACGGCCCCTTCGGCGACATTGCCGATGGCGAAGCCTGCGAGCAGCAGTTCCGCAACGCCTTCCTGCTCGGCTGCTCCGGCACCTGGTCGCTGCACCCCTCGCAGATCGCCATTGCCAAGCGCGTCTTCTCTCCGGACCCGGACGAAGTGAAATTCGCCCGCAAGATCCTCGCCGCCATGCCCGACGGCACCGGCGTCGCCATGATCGACGGCAAGATGCAGGACGACGCCACCTGGAAACAGGCCAAAGTCATCTCCGACCTCGCCGACCTCGTCGCCACCCGCGACCCGGACCTCGCGGCGGCGTATGCGGGGTAGCTGACGCGATGGACCCGGCCGTCAAAGCACTTCTTGCCGAACTGACGCCAAGCCCGATCAGCGCGGCGCCCGGACAGAACATGCTGCCGCCCAATGCGCGCTGCGATGTGGGTGCAACACCGCTCTGGCGTGCGCATGCTGGCCCCGCCACATTGTTCGTGCACGGCTGGAATGATACGCACCGTATCTGGCGCCAGTACGCACAGGATTTCATCTCCAATGCGCGGCCCGTCCTGTTGATGGACCTGCCGGGTCATGGCGCCTCGAAAGCCTCAGAGTATGGAGGGGACGCGGCCGGACGGGCCGTCTTCGATGTCTGCGCCGCACACACGCCCATCGACGCCATCATCGCCCACTCTTTCGGTTGCATCGCGACAGCGAACGCCCTGAAGTCCGGCGCGAAGGCCGACTACGTGATCCTGATTGCGCCACCCGTGCTAGGATGGGCAGAAGCCAAACGCCGGGAAGGCGTAGACCCCGCCGCGCTGGACAAGGCGCTGGAGTATATCCGAGCCTCGGGCGGCGGCGAACTCGCCCCTTTCGATTTCGTTGACGCGCTCTCCGGATACGGCGGCAAACTCCTCTGCATCGGCTCCGACGCCGATATCGGCTGCCCCCTAGACGAAATCTCGGTTGTCGCCTCGAAACTCCCCGGCGCCGAAGTCCATGGCGTGACCGGCCTCGACCACCGCGAGCTCTGCCTTGATCGCGGCGTACTATCGAAAATCCTCGCCTTTCTCGGTTACGCATGAGCGTGTTGCAGCCCCGCCGTGCCCCGCCTAATCTCCCATCCAGGAGGACGCCCCCATGGCAAAGCACCTGATCCCTGAAACCGGCCACAGCCCGAACCTGCAGCGCTGGCTTGACTGGATGGCGCATGATCATTCGCCGGGCGGCCTCGCGCCGCTGCTCGCCGACGAGGTCGTCTTCAAGAGCCCGGTCGTCCATACACCGCAAGTCGGCAAGCAGATTACCATGGGCTACCTCCTTGCCGCCGGTCAGACGCTCGGCAATGACACCTTCCGCTACATCCGCGTCTTCGATTGCGGAGACCGCGCCGTCCTCGAATTCGAAACCGAAATGGACGGCATCGCCGTCAACGGCGTCGACATGATAGCGTGGAACCCCGATGGTCAGATCACGGACTTCAAGGTGATGGTCCGTCCCCTGAAGGCCATCAACGCCGTGCACGCCGCGATGGGCGCGATGCTTGCCAAGATTAAAGCTGGCGCGTGAAGGCCCCAATCATCGAAACAGCGCGCCTGCGTTTGCGCGGCGCCGAGCCCACCGACCTAGACGCAGCTGCCGCTGTCTGGGCCGATGAAGATGTCGTCCGCTTCATCGGCGGCAAGCCGCGCGGGCGCCAGGATGTCTGGTTTGCGCTGCTGCGCTCGGCCGGCCTCTGGGTGTTCAAGGGCTATGGCTACTGGGTCGTCACCGACCGCCAGACCGGCGAGTTCCTCGGCGAAGCCGGCTTTTCGGATTTCCAGCGCGGCCTGCCCGCAGACCTCGTGCCCGGCCCGGAAGCCGGCTGGGCCTTCGGCCGCGCCGCCTGGGGCCGCGGCATTGCCACCGAAGCGACGACCGCCGCGCATCACTGGCTGGACGCAAACTGCCCCGGCGTGAGCTCCTGCGTGATCGAACCCGCCAATTCAAGTTCGGTCCGTGTTGCGGAAAAGCTGGGCTATCGCAAATCCGGCGAAACCTTGCTCGGCGGCGTGCCCGTCGGCACTTACCAGCGGGGTGCCTGACGTTCCTGAACGTCGTTCTGCGGCTCGCTCACCTGCCCCGGGCGCCAGGCGCGCAGGAAGTCGAAGAAGGCGGTTTCCGGCAGGCCGGGTGAATACAGGAAGCCCTGCGCCATCGTGCAGCCCCGCCGCCGCAGGAACTCGGCCTGGCGCGTCGTCTCCACGCCTTCGGCCACGGTCTTCAGGCCCAGCGTTTCTGCCATCGCGAGGATCATCTCGACAATTGCCGGCGCCTGCCGGTCGGTCTCCAGCGCCGAGACGAATTGCCGGTCGATCTTGAACACGTCGAAGGGCAGCTGCGTCAGGGTGGCGAGGTTGGAATGGCCCGTGCCGAAATCGTAGATCGCGAGCTTGGTTCCCATCGCCCGCAGCGGCGAGATGAACTCCGCCACGCGCGCAGGGTCCGACACGGCCATGCTCTCGGTGATTTCCAGCTCCAGCCGGTTCGGATGCAGGCCCGTCCGGCGCAGCACGGCCATGATCGCGTCGGTCAGGTCATGCCGCTGGAACTGGCTCGGCGAGACGTTGACGGCCACCGTCAGGTCATAGCCTTCCAGCTGCCAGCTGCGCGCCGCCTCGCACGCCGCTTCGAGGATCTGCATGCCGATCGCATCGATCAGTCCCGCCTGCTCCGCCACCGGAATGAACGTCGCCGGCGAGATCAGCTTGCCGTTCGGCCGCCGCCAGCGCGCCAAGGCTTCAGCGCCCATGATCCGGCCCGTCTCGAAGTCGATCTTGGGCTGGAAAACCGCCTTGAATTCCTTGTTCGCCACCGCGTCGCGCAGTTCCGCTTCGAACCGGTAGCGCCCCTGCACGATCCGCGTCAGCCGCGGCGTGAAGAAGCGGAAGCCGGATTGCGCCTCGGAGCGTACCAGACGCACCGCCAGTTTGGCGTTCTGCAACACCTTCGGAAAGGATTCCGCATCTTCCGGCGCCATTACGATGCCGCCCGAGATCGACATGGTGATCTGCCGCGTCGGCAGGTCGAAGGGTTCGGCGAACGCGGCGCGGATCGCCCGGGCGATCGAGATCACATGGTCGCGGTTGATGGCGCACGGCAGGTAGAGCACGAACTTGTCGGCCGACAGCGCGGACAGCATGCTGCCGCGCAGCGCAATGGCGGCCGGATCGCCGAGGTCGGACAGGGCGCGCGCCAGACGCTTCGCCGCGCCGTCGATCAGCGCGTCACCGTTGGTCGTGCCCACCTGTTCGAGCAGCTGACCGAACCGGTCGATGTCCAGCAGCAGGAAGGCCGCCGGATACTCGAAACTCGCCTCCGGCAGGGTCGCATTGACGTGCCGCTCCAGCGCAATCGCATTCGGCAATCCAGTGCGCCCATCCTTGTAGGCAATCTGGCGCAGCGTCTCGTTCTCGCGCCGCAGCTTGCGCACCGAACGCGCTGTCGCCACGCGCAGGCGGCGCAGTTCGGGGAATTGCAGGTGGTCAAGCTCGGCCTCGGCGTCCGCGCGGCTTGTGGTCATGTAGGCGGTGAAGCGTTCGAACACCGCCTGCAGAGGCTTGGCGAAAAGGTAGGCCCCCACGGCCGAGATCGACATGCAGGCGACCAGCATGATGACCAGCAGCGGCAACGGCACCGCGAATCCGAACGGCGCGCCCATGACGATCATCCGGTAGCCGATGGAAATCGCCATCACTGCGACGTACAGAAAAATGGACAAAAGCCCGGCGGTAATCCCGGCGAAAACCGGAATGGATACTCTGCCCGTCAACCGGCCGATGACCGATGAATGCTTCACACTGCGGCCGCTCCAGCCCTCCGATTCGGAATCTGCTGCTCAAACTGCCCCGTAGATGTTTAGGAATCTGTGAACATCATGCGCTAGCTGTAATGTTCGCCAAGGACTATATGCCCGCCATGACCCAAACCCGTACCGCCACGATTACCCGCAAGACCAAGGAAACCGACATCTCGGTGACGGTTAACCTTGATGGCACCGGCAAGTCCGACATCGACACCGGCATCGGCTTCTTCGATCACATGCTGGACAGCCTGTCCCGGCACTCGCTGATTGACCTGACCGTGCGCTGCAAGGGCGATCTGCACATCGATTTTCACCACTCGGTTGAAGATACCGGCATCGTCATCGGTGAGGCCATCGCCCAGGCGCTTGGCGATTTCGGCGGCATCGCCCGCTTCGGCCACGCCTATATCCCGATGGACGAGACGCTGACCCGCGCCTCGGTCGACCTCTGCAAGCGTCCCTACCTGATCTGGAAAGTTGATTTCCGGCGCGACAAGCTCGGCGAGATGGACACCGAACTCTTCAAGGAGTTCTTCCACGCACTCGCCGGCAATGGCGGCATGTGCCTGCACATCGAGAACCTCTACGGCGAGAACAACCACCACATCGCCGAAAGCTGCTTCAAGGCCACGGCGCGAGCCCTGCGCACCGCCATCACGGTAGACCCCCGCCTCGGCGGCAAACCGGCGAGCACCAAGGGCAGCTTGTAAGGCCGAGGCCCGGGAGGGACGTATCCGGCTGTCCGTGAACGGACGGCCACCTTTCGGAACCATTGGTTACCGCCGGTGTTGTGTTTCTGTGGGAACAGTAGTGACACATTGGAGTAGAAACCATGTCGCCAGTCTATGATTACGCAGCCTTGTTTCTGATCGTCGTGATGACCCTCACGCCCCTGGGCATGGCAGCCTACGGCATTTGAATTTGCAGGCGGCCCAGAGCTTTAGCCGGGGCCGCCTGTATTGCTGTTGGTCACAGCACAGATGCATCTACAACCGCGTCGATCAGCGCCGCCTCTGCCGGCACCTGCCCGTCCAGCATCAGCATCGCGAGGCCATGCACCAACGCCCAGGCTTTCAGCCGGCGTGCCTCGCGCAAGGGCTTGGGCGTGTCGGCGCCGAACAGGCCGTCGATCGCGTTGACCAGCATCTGCATCCCGTCCGCCCCCTCCCCCGCATTCGGCGGCGGCGCAGGGACCGGCCCGGCCGTCTGCGCCATCATCAGGCGGAACAGTGCCGGATGGGCCAGCGCGAAGTGGACATAGGCCCGCCCCATCGCGCTGAAGGCTTCAACGCCCGGCGCCGCTGACGCCATCGCCGTCTGAAATGCCGCCGCCATCCGGGCGTGGCCCTCCAGGCACAGTGCGCCGAGCAAAGCCGCCTTGTCCGGGAAATGACGGTAAACCGCTGTCGCCGAGACGCCTGCATTGCGCGCAATCTCGCGCAGGCTCAGCGCCTCGGCCGGGCCCGCATCGATCAGCTTCAGGCCTTCCTCGATCAGCGCCGCACGCAAATCGCCATGGTGATAGCGATTTTTCTCGGAACCGATGTTGACAGTGTTATCTTTCTCGGACATGTTGCCGGTGTAAACATTATTTGAAGTCCCCGCAACCTCTCTCATCCAACAGGAGCCCCCGATGCCCAGCCCCGTCGAAGCCGCCATCCGAGGCGTCGTTACTCAAGGCCTCCTGGGGGTCGCAAACTTCAACCGCGCCCACCGCAAGGCCAAGGCGCCGAACCCCTACCTCACCGGCATCCACACGCCCCTGAAGGACGAGCACACGCTGACGGATGTAAAGGTCACCGGCACCATCCCGGCAGCGCTGAACGGCCACTATCTGCGCAACGGCCCCAACCCCTTCACGCCGCCGAACCCTGCCACGCACCACTGGTTTGCCGGCGACGGCATGCTGCACGGCGTCCGCCTCGAAGGCGGCCAGGCGCTCTGGTACCGCAACCGCTGGGTCCGCTCCGCCGAAATCAGCCAGGCCCTGGGCGAACCACCCATCCCCGGCCCGGACAGCCGCTTCGGTAGTCCGAACACGAACGTTGTCGCCATGGCCGGAAAGATCTGGGCCATCGTCGAAGCCGGCGGCCTGCCGGTGGAAGTCTCCGACATGCTGGAAACACGCACTCGCAGCGATTTCGGCGGGCTTCTCGCCAAGGGCTTCACCGCCCACCCGCATCTCGACCCGGTCACCGGCGAAACCCACGCCATCTGCTACAACGCGATGGATCCGACCGTCATCTGGCACACTGTTCTGGACACGGACGGAAAAGTCCGCCGCCACGAACCCATCGCAGTGCAGGATGGTCCCTCCATCCATGACTGCATGATCACGAAAAACTACGTCATCGTGATGGACCTGCCCGTCACCTTCTCGATGCACGCGCTGATCTCAGGCGAGAACTTCCCCTATCGCTGGAACCCGAAACACGCCGCCCGCATCGGCCTCCTGCCGCGGGAAGGCAAAGGCGACGAGATCATCTGGTGCGATATCTCGCCCTGCTACATCTTCCACCCGGCCAACGCCTACGAGACAGAAGACGGGACAGTCATCATGGATGCCTGTGTCCACTCCGCCGTCTTCGCCGATGGCCAGAAAGGCCCGAACGCGCCCGTCACCACGTTCGAAAGCCTCGAGATCGATCCCGCAACCCGCAAGGTTACGCGCACCGTCCTCGACGAGGCCCCACAGGAATTTCCGCGTCCGGACGAACGCCGCATCGGCCAACCCTATCGTTATGCCTACACCGTGGCCCTGCCCCCCACCGGCACAGCCGACTGGATGGGCGCGTCAACCCTGTTCAAGCACGACCTCGGCGCCCGCACCCGCGAAGTCCATGACTTCGGTGAAGGCCGCGTGCCCGGCGAATTCGTCTTCATTCCCGCACATGAAAAGGCGGCCGAGGATGAAGGCTGGCTGATTGGCTACGTGATCGACACGAACAGGGACACGACCGACCTTGCGATCCTGGATGCACAGGCCTTCACCGGCCCGCCGGTTGCCACCATCACCATACCGCACCGGATTCCCCCGGGCTTCCACGGCAACTGGATCGCCATTCCCTAGCCGGTCGGGTCTTCATCCTTGGACGGAAGGCGCGCGACGAGCAGCTTGTCGATCCGGCGGCCGTCCATGTCGATCACTTCGAAACGCCAGCCGCTGGACACCGCCGCATCACCCAGCTCCGGGATGCGCTGGAGGTGATGGATGACCAGGCCCGCAACCGTCGTGTACGGAGGGTCCTCCTCCGCCGTCAGGTCCGAACCGAGCGCGATCTCCGCGTCCTCGATCGCCATCCGGCCATCGAGCAGCCAGGAGCCGTCTTCGCGCTTCTGCGGACGCGCGAGGCCGTCCTCGGGCGAGAAGGCGACATCCCCGGCAATCGCGCCCAGCACATCCGCCGCCGTGACAATGCCTTCGATATGCCCGAGCTCGTCAGACACCAGCGCCATCTGCACCGAACTCGCCTGCATACTCTCGAGCAGGTTGAGCACTGTCATCGTGTCCGGCACGAACAACGGCGCATGGCCGGCGGTCTCGAAGTCCGGCAGGCGCCTGCCTTCTGACAGGGCGAGAAGATCCTTGGTCTGAACAACCGAGATGACGTGTTCCAGATCGCCGCGCGCGACCGGGAAGCGCGAATGCTTGCTGGCCGCAATCTGCTTCAGAAGCGCTTCCGGAGGATCGTCCAGGTCCAGCCAGACCACATCCTTGCGCGAGGTCATGATCGAGCGCACGTCCCGGTCGGCGAGGCGCATCACGCTGCGGATCATCGCGCGTTCGTCCTCGTCGATGGCGCCGCTGGCTGCGCCTTCCTCGATCACGCTTTCGATTTCCTCTTCGGTCATCAGGTCTGCGTTGACCTTGGCCAGACCCAGCACCGTCAGGATCAGGTTGGTCGAACCCCTCAGGATAAAGACGACAGGAAACACGACCTTCGCCAGCAACGCCATCGGCGGCGCCATCAGGCTCGCGAACGCCTCCGGCGCGGTGATGGCAATCCGCTTCGGCACCAGCTCGCCGATGACAATCGAAAGATAGGTCGTCGCCGCAATCACCACGCCGAACGCGATGAAGCCCGCCTGCTCTTCCAGTGCTGGGAAAGTCTGCACAATCCACGGCGCCACATCTTCCGCCAGCGCCGTGGCGCCATACGCGCCCGCAATGATCCCGATCAGCGTGATGCCCACCTGCACGGTCGACAGGAACCGCGACGGATCTTCCTGCAGCTTCAGCGCAACCTTCGCCCCCCGGTCGCCCTTGTCGGCGCGCATCTGCAGCCGTGTCCGGCGGGAGGAGATAATCGCAAGTTCGGACAACGCGAACACCCCGTTGAGGGCGATCAGCGCGATAAGGATAAGCAGGTCCATGGCCGCGGCCTATCGCATGATTTCCCGGCAGGTCCAAGCGCGCGGTACCCCTCGATTGCCACGCCCCGCCCGCGCCGCTAAGAGCCGCGCATGTCCCGCGTTGCGCTCATCGACTATGGCTCCGGCAACCTCCATTCCTGCGCGCGCGCCCTCGCCGCCGCCGCCGGCGCGGACCATGACATCCAGATCACTGCCGACCCCGCCGCCCTGGCCGCCGCAGACCGCATCGTCCTGCCCGGCGTCGGCCACTTCGCCGACTGCGCCGGCGCCCTGCGCGCCATCCCCGGCATGGTCGAAGCCCTCGAAGCCGCCATCCTCACCCGCCAGCGCCCCTTCCTCGGCATCTGCGTCGGCCTGCAGCTGATGGCGGACATCGGCCTCGAAGACGGCGAAACGCGCGGCCTCGGCTGGATCCACGGCCTCGTCGAAGCCTTCGAGCCTGCCCCCGGCCTGCCCGTCCCGCATGTCGGCTGGAACGAGCTCGCCCTCACCGGCGCCCACCCCGTCCTCGAAGGCCTCGGGCCCCAGCCCCACGCCTACTTCACCCACTCCTACGCCTTCCGCCCGGAAGACGAATCCCACGTCGCCGCCTGGTGCGACTATGGCAGCCCCTTCGCCGCCGCCCTCGGCCGCGACAACCTCTTCGGCACCCAGTTCCACCCGGAAAAAAGCCAGAAGGTCGGCCTGACAATTCTAAGCAATTTCCTCGGTTGGAAACCCTGACCTGCCCCCCTCTCCCGCTTGCGGGAGGGGGTATAGTGATGTGCGAAATCAATTCCATCCCTTAGCCTGCGGTGGAATAAGTGCTTTGCAGCTTGCGGGCTTGCTCCATCAAATTCCAAACTTCCGCACCCAAGGCGTCAAAGCTCCGTTGAACATCTTCGTCATGGTCGTTCAGATAGGCGATTCTGTTTCCGGCCAGCTTGGCGATGGTCGGCTG
>JBBSAZ010000015.1:0-22162 GCA_038251755.1 Caulobacterales bacterium | reverse complement strand
CATCAGCGTCGGTGCCATCACGAGGTCAACCTGAACGCGTGCGCGCGCAGCCTTGTCAGCCGCAATCGCCAGCATGTCGCGCACCGGCTCATGATCCTCAACCCACAGAACTTTCATCTACAACTACCTCGATCAGGACACTGGCTGGGGGGCTGAAGCGTTAAGCCGGGCCCCGTGATGTGTTCACCTTGCCACGCCCGTCTTGCACCTTGGTAAATCGAAGCTTTCTGAAGTCTTTAAAATGGCCCCAATCGCAACTTTTTTGCCGCCTTCCTCGATTTATCCCCTCTCTTTGCAGGCCAGCCCCCCGGCCCTATGCTGGCGGCGTGTCACATGAGAGGCCCATGACCGACGACATCGCGCCCCCCGCCGCCAAAGCCCGGTCGCTGGACGCCTTCCTGCCGGCCGGGGAGCGCACCGACGCGCATATCGTGGACGTGCTGATCGAGGAGCGCTGCCCGAAGCTGCGCGCCAGCCCGGTCTGGCCGGTTGCCCGGCCGTTGCTGTATTCCCTGCTCGGCTACGGCAAGGCGCGGGCGATGGCGGACGAGCTGGTCCAGCTGACGGGGCGGCAATCCTTTGACCGGCTGTCCCGGCAGCTCGCCTTCGACATGACCGTGTCCGGGATCGACCGCCTTCCGGCCAAGGGCCGCTGCATCATTGCCGCGAATCACCCGACCGGCCTGGCGGACGGCGTCGCCGTCTGGGACCTGCTGAAAAAAAAACGCGACGACATCATCTTTTTTGCCAATGCCGATGCGGTGCGCGTCAATCCGCGCTTCGAGGATGTGATCATCCCGGTCGAATGGGTTGTCGCTAAACGCTCCCCCGCCAAGGCGCGCGAGACGCTGAAGCGGGCCGCGGACGCGTTCGCACAGGAAAAGTGTGTCGTGATCTTCCCGTCGGGGCGCCTTGCCCGGAAGGTCGAGGGGCGGATGGAGGAGAAGGAGTGGTTCCCGACCGTTGTCGGCCTCGCCCGCAAGCAGGGCGCGCCGGTCGTGCCGCTCAATCTCGATGCCCGCAACTCGGCGCTCTACTATCTCTTCTGCGATCTCTCGAACGAGCTGCGTGACATCACGCTGTTCCATGAGCTTCTCAACAAGCGGGGCTCCAAGATCCGCATGACTTTCGGCGAGATGATCCATCCGGACCTGCTGCAGGGTGAGCCAGCCGCCGTCACCGAGAAGCTGAAGCAACACGTCTCATACGCGCTTCTGACGGACCCCGACGCACCCTTCCGCCCCTGACAGGCGAGGGATGCTTGCGGGGCAGGGGAATGCGGCCTAGACGCCCGCGCCATGATCGAGATCGTCCCGGAAACCCCAGCGCTGCATGCCGATGCGATCGAAGACCTGTTCGACCGCACCTTCGGCCCCGGTCACTTTGCCAAGACGGCAGAGCGGCTGCGCGAGTATTCGGCCTCGCTGCCGGAGATCAACCGTGTGGCGGTGGAGGATGGCCGGGTGATCGGCGTCTGCCGCGTCTGGCCGTTGGTGGTCGGAGAGGCGCGCGCGCGGGCGCTCTTTTATGGACCGGTTGCGGTGGACCCGGCGCACCGGGGCCAGTTCCTCAGCCTGCGCATCACAGAAGCGGCGCTTGAAGCGGGCAAGGCGGCCGGCTGGCCGGCGGCGATCCTGATCGGCGCGCACAGTCTGTTCGGCAAGGCGGGCTTCGTGGTCGCGCCGAAGCACCGGCTGACCTTCGCCAGCCCGCAGGACCCGGCGCGCGTGATGTTGCGCGACCTCGCGGGCGACGCCTCTGAGCTCGAAGGCCGCGTCACCGCGCCCTGACGCACCGGTTTCGCTTGCCCGCGCGGAAATCGGCTGGCACCATCGCTGGGTTCGCAGTCCTCCCGGTTGCAGCTCCCCCGCCAAGAGGGGAGGCGGGGTCTCTTGCGGCACAGGAGGAAGAATGGCCGACATCGTCACCGGCCAGGACGAGCCGCAGCGCCCGCGCGCGAGCATGCGGCAGGTTCTGGCCTCGCTGAACCAGCCCAAGGTCGCGCTGGCCGTGATTTTTGGAATCGCCACCGGCATGCCGCCGGTGCTGGTTGGTGTGACGCTCGGCTTCTGGCTCCGCGCGGAAGGCATCGCGCTCGCGGCCATCGGCATGATGAGCTGGGTCGGCCTGTTCGTCTCGATCAAGTTTCTCTGGGCGCCCTTTGTCGACTGGATACAGCTTCCCTGGATCGGCAAACGCCTCGGCCATCGCCGCTCCTGGATGCTGCTCGGCCAGACCTTCGTCACCGTCGGCATCCTCGGCATGGCGTTCACCGGACCGTCCGGGGGATTGGGCGTGTTCATCGCCTTCGCCATGCTCACCTCGTTCGCCGCCGCAACGCAGGACATTGCCGTCGATGCCTGGCGCATCGAGAGCGCCCGGGATGAAGAGCAGGACCTGATGGCCTCCGCCTATATCTTCGGCCTGCGGTCAGGATACTTCCTTGGCAACGTGCCGATTCTTGCGGCGTCCGCCGTGATCGGCTGGAGCCTTGCCTATGCCGCCGCATCCGTCGGCGGCATTGTCGGTCTTGCCGGATTGCTGCTCGCGCGTGAGCCGGAAAAGGCGCGCGACTTCGCGCCCGCCACCGGGATCGGCAGCGTACTGTCCGCCTTGATCCGCCCCCTGAAGGTTTTCTGGCAGGATCATGGCCGGAACAATTTCATCTTCCTTCCACTGGTGGCGCTGTTCTTCGTGCCGGATGGTCTGATCAATTCGATGGTCGGCCCGCTATATATCGACCTCGGCTTCACGGGCCCCGAGATTGCGGCAACGCGCACCGTCTTCGGCTTTCCGGCGACCCTCGCGGGGGTGATCGTGGCGGGCCTCATCGGCCTGCGATTCGGGACGATTCCGGCCATGGCGATTGCCCTCGTCCTGGCGGCGGTCTCGAATGTCGGTTTTGCCTTCCTTGCCCTCTCGGGCGGCGCCATGGCGGTCTGGATTTGCGTGACGATGTTCGAAGGCTTCAGCGCCGGCATGGCGACGGCCGCCATGGTCGCCTGGGCGAGCCGGTTGACGAATCCGGTCGCCACCGCGGCGCAGTTTGCCTTGCTCTCGTCCCTGATGACTTTGGTTGCGGGTTTTCTGGGAGGGTTCGCCGGGATGGCTGTCGAAGCGCTGCAGACCCAAAGCGGTTCGGCCATGGGCGGCTTTGCGACCTGGTTCTCGATCACGCCGTTCGCCGCGATCCCGCCGCTGATCCTGATCTGGCTCGTCAGCAAGCGGACGAAACCCGTTCCTGCCTAGCGGCCCTCGCGCCGCCAGGCGAGCAGCAGCATCAGGATCAGAGCCGCCGCCGCGAGAATGCCGGGCAGCAGCGGCTGGCTGGTGGACGAGCGCACGGCATAGGCATCGCGCTCGCGCAGGCCGATCCAGTCATTCCCCGCAGCGGTGCGCTGGTTGCCGATGCGGCGGATTTCCGGAAGGTTGGTGCCCGCCGCGTTGAGCCGCAGCACGCCGCCGCCGGTGGCGCGCGAGACCGGGTCGAGAATGTCGGCGGTGGAGGTGAGGTCAGCATATTCCTTGGGGTTGGCGGGGCCATTGAGCGCAATCGCCTCAAGCCCGCCGGACCGGGCGCGGTAGATTCCCAACTCGTCGATGGGCGTCTCGGCGGCGAAGGTTCCCGGACCCCGGTTCACCCAGTTGGGGCGCAGGGTACCGCCTTCCGGGGTCTCGATTTCCAGAGGCGGCGCCGAGTCGAGCAGCGTGCGCAGCTCCACTGTCGCTTTGCCGCCTTCGGCCTGAATCGAGAGGCGGCGCTCTTCCAGCTCCGGCTCTTTCATCATCCAGTGAACCATGCGCCGGATCAGTTCGGCAAACGGGCCGCCGCCATCATGGCCGCTCGCCCAGAGCCAGATCTGGTCGGACATCAGCATGCCGACCCGGCCCTTGTCGACACGGTCAACGATCAGCAGCGGGCGCCCCTCCGGCCCGGCGATCAGAACGTCTCCCGCCACAGCGTCGGCCTCGATATAGCGCATCCATTCGCCCCACCGGGAATCGTCCAGAGGCGCGGTGACGGAATGGCGCTTGCCGGGCCCGGTCAGCTGCGGCGTGAAGCTCCCGGTACGGATGACGCCGGTGGGTGTCGCCGGCAGTACGGAGGCGAGCGGCGAGCGCGCGAGGCTGGCAGGGCCCGCAAACTGCTCGCCCGCGACGATCAGCAGCGCGCCGCCATCCGCCACATAGCGCGACATGTTGGCGAGGTAGGCCTGCGTGATGACGCCCTGGCGCTCATACTGGTCGAAGATGATAAGATCGAATTCGGTCAGCTTCTCCTCGAACAGTTCCTCGGTCGGGAAGGCGATGAGGGCAAGTTCCTCGGGGCGTGCATAGTCCGTCTTGAACGGCGGCCTCAGGATCGTGAAGTGGACGAGGTCCACCGAAGGATCGGATTTGAGCAGGTCGCGCCAGACGCGCCCCGCCTGGTTCGGCTTGCCGGTAACCAGCAGCACGCGCAGCCGGTCGCGCACGCCGGCAATCGTCATCGCGGTGCGATTGTTCGCCAGCGTCAGTTCTTCGGGGCCGGGCGCGGCCTCGATCACCACCATGTTCTCGCCGCGCCGCTCGATCTCGACGGGCAGGGGCGTGTCCTCGCCGGCCTTGACGCGAATGCGTTCCGGCGCGCCGCCGTTAAGCGAAACCTGCAGCTCCACGTCGCCGCCGCGCGGGTCCTCCACGCGCACGATCAGGTTGGCGCTCTCGCCGACGATGCCGAAGTTCGGCGCGTTCACGATCCGCACGCTGCGGTCGCCCCGGTCCTCGTCGCCCGCGATCAGGCCGTGCAGCGGGCCGATCAGCGCCTCGACAAGCTCCGGGTCCGGAAGATCGTGGATTTGCCCGTCGGTGACGAAGATCGCGCCGGCGATCCGGTCACGCGGCACGTCGGACATCAGCCCTTCCAGCGCGCCGTGAAGGTAGGTGCCGTCATCGCCGGGGCTCGTCTCCAGCGTGCGCACTTCAAGCGTCTTGTCTTCGCCGAGTTTTGCGATCAGCGCCGCATAGGCGGCTTCGGCCGCCTTCGTCCGGTCGCCGAACTGCATGCTTTCGGACCGGTCGAGGATCACGGCGGCGACCGACGGCAGCGGCTCGCGCTCCTCATGCACCAGCGATGGATTGAGCAGCGCCGCCGACAGCAACACAAGGCCCAGCGCGCGCGTCAGCCAGGCCCGCCCGCGCAGGGCGAGGTACGCAATCCACGCCAGCGCCGTCACTCCCGCGATGGCCCAGAAAAGCGGCCAGCCGAGGAAAGGCTCGAAACTCAGGCGCACGGCTTCGTTCATTCCGGCGCCCCGCCTGGATCCGGCACCGGCAGGCGCGGATCACGCGCATCGCCTTCGTCTTCGCCCAGCCGCTCCAACAGTGCCGGAATGTGCACCTGGTCGTCCTTGTAGCTGCCCGTCAGCACATACATGATCAGGTTCACGCCGAAGCGCCGCGCCGTCTCGCGCTGCTCGGCCCCTCCGTCCACGGAATAAAGGTCGCGGCCATTCTGGTCGACGGCCCAGGCCGAGGCCCAGTCTGCATCGCCGATGAACAGGCGCGAGACGCTGTCGCCGCGCGGCGCGGCAGCGTCGCCCGCCTGCTCGATCCACAGCCTGCGCCCGGCAAACCGGCCGGGAAAGTCCTTGATCAGGTAAAAACTGCGCGACAGGACATGGTTCTGGGGCACGGGTTGCAACGGCGGCACATCAAGTCCTTCGAGCAGAGTCTCAAGGCTCGTCACGTCTGTCTGCGATCCCGCCGTCTCGCCTGCGCGCGTGTCGATCAGCAGCGCCCCGCCGGCGCGAAGATAAGCGTTGAGGCGCTGGACAGCCTTGTCGGACAACGGCGCCGCATTGCCCGGCACGTTGAAATAGATCAGCGGGTAGAGTTCCAGCGCGTCCGTCTCGAGGTTCAGCGCATGCGGCTCGGCAGGCTCCACGGATGTCCGCATCAGGAGGATATTGGAAATGCCGATCAGCCCGGCGCGTGTGCGCGCGTTCAGCGCAGTGTCAGCGGTTTCGACATAGCCGAGCCGCATCTCCAGTGCCGCTTCCACCTGCTTCTGCGGCGCGCCGTTGCCGGGCAGCGGCACGATGCGGGACTCGGTGGACACCGACCGGTAGCTGCCATCCGGCATCAGCTGGTAATCGTATTGCGCAAACGCCCGGTCAGGCGCGGCGAGCGAGACGGCGGTCAGCGCGGCAAGGCCGAGCGCGAGGCTCGCCGCCCGCCGCTTTGGCAGGAACGCGCGCAACCGTCCGGCCACGAACAGAGCGATGAACAGATCAAGCGCCAGCAGCGCCGCGGCGAAGCCGAGCAGCGGCCCCGCAAGCCGCAGCGACCGCGCCTCGGCGTCGCCCAACAGGCGCGCCGATGCCGGCCATTCGCGGATCAACTCGGGCTTCGCGCCCGCGCCCGCATTCAGCGCCCGCGTGCCGGCCGGCCCTTGATAGAGGCCAGGCGGATGGGTTTCGGAGGGCAGGGTGGCCGCGAATTCCGTCGCCTTGATCGGCGCGGCATTCGCGCTCGCAGCCGCGAGGCGGCCGAACCCGTCGAGTGTCAGTTGCGGCATGTAGGTGCCTTCGGTGTCTTCGATGGCTTCGCCGCGCCCGGCGGTGATCGCCCGGCGCAGCATCTGTTCGAACAGGCCCGAATAGGCAAGGTCCGCCCAGTCCGGCCCGGCGGTGACATGGAACAGGATCAGCATGCCGCTGCCGCGCGCATCGGCGGTCACCAGCGGCGAGCCATCCGAGAGCCGCGCCCAGGTCTTGCGCGAGAGTTCCGGGTCCGGGCTCGCCAGCACCTGCTGACGTACACGGACATCTTCCGGAATGGCCAGTCCGAAAAAGGGCGAGTTTTCCGGAAATGCGGCAAGGCCCTGCGGCTCTTCCCAGGCGAGCGTGCCGCCCAGCGCGCGTGACGAGCGGCGCAGGCCCACCGGAAGCAACTCGTCGCCCTGCGCGGCGAGGCGCGGCCCGGCGAAGCGGATCAGCGCGCCGCCGTCTTCCACCCACTTCGTGAGGATCTCGACATCCGCCGCCGGAATCTGTCCGACGTCTGACAGGATGATCGCATCCGGAGACGTCGCCACAACGGTCTCGATATCGCCGCTGGAGATCGACGCGAAGGGCTCCAGCGCTTTACGGATATAATGCATGTCGGACAGCAAGGGCTGCGCTGCCGTGCCGGCATCGACGAGCCCAGCGCGGCGCGTGCGATCCACCGAATCCCATAGCCAGACCGTGCCTGCGCCGGAGCGCCCGGTGACGTTGAACCGCGCGACGCGGGCGAGCGCCGCGGCCGGAATCTTGAACTCGGCAGCGGCCTGCGTTTCGCCTGCCGCAAACACCACTTCGCCCGAGGCAATCGCTGAGCCGTCGCGCGTCTGCGCCGAGACAAACGCGCGCGCCGTCCCGCGCGCATCGGCGCGGGCAAGGCGCACCGTCACGGCGTCGGTCGCTGCTGATAGACCGGTGATGGCCACCGGCCCTTCGGCCGGCGCAGCGAACACCGTCAGCGGCGCGCGCGCGGCGAGATCAGCGGCGAAGGCTGTGCCGCCGCCATCTTCCAGCCCGTCGCTCGCCCAGAAAATTCGTGCGGGCTTCAGGCCGGACGCGTCCAGCCGCTTCAGCGCGTCCGCCCGGTCGCTGCCCCAGGGCTGCGGCTGCAGCGTGCCGATGCGTTTGCCGAGATCAGCCTTCGACAGGCGCACCGCGGGATCGGGATTGAGTTGCTGCGGCGCCGTCAGCAGCAGGTGCACGGGCGTATCGCGGTTGCCAGCATCCAGTGTGGCGCTGGCGGCGTTCGTCAGTTCGTTCCAGCGCGGCGCAGCGGGCCAACCATTATCGATGACGATCAGGATGGGTCCCTCTTCGGCCGTCTCGCTGCTGCGCGCACCGGGCGCGTAAACGGGCTGCGACAGGCCGAGGATCGCGGCGAGCACTGCCAGTGTACGGATGAGCCACACCCACCAAGGCGTGCGCGACGGCGTTTCTTCCACCGGCACGGCGCCGTCCAGCAGGCGCAGCGACGGCAGCTCCACATTCTTCGGCGCCGGCGGCGTCGCGCGCAGCACCCACCAGATCAGGGGCAGAGCGGCAAGCGCCGCCAGCGCCCAGGGCGCGCCGAGGAGGAATGGGCCTAGGGCGGTCACCGCACCGCCCCGAAGCGCTCGAGTTCCGCCTTCAGTCTTGCGGCGCTTTCGAGTCCGGGCGAACCCGTCACATGCGAAACAAAGCCCCAGCCCATGCGCCGCGCGAGGTCTTCGAGGCCGGCGCGCTGCGCGGCGAAGCGGCGCTGATACTCCTCCCGCATCGTCTCTGCGCGGCCGAGAATGCGGTCGATCGCGGCGCCGGGACGCGAGAGCTTGACGCGGCCTTCATAGGGAAAGTCCACTTCGGCGGGGGCCGAGACCGCCAGCAGAACGCCCTCGGGGCATTTGCCGGCGAGCGGCGCCAGCCGCGCCGTCCATTCCGGGATCGGATCATAAAAGTCGGACGCTATGATCAGGGTCGCCGCGGCGCGCGGGGGCGCGGGAAAGTTCCCGCCGGTGCCGCGCAACAGGTCGTTTGCCAACCGGTCCACGGCGCGCTTGCCAAAACTCGGGCGCCGCCCGGTGCCGAGCGAGCCGATCCGCTCTCCCTCGCGCGACATCGGAATTGCCATCGTCAGCATCAGGAGGATTGCCTCCTCCGCCTTGGTGCGCAGGTCGCCCTCGCCCTTCCAGCGAAAGCCGGGGTGATCATCCGCCCAGAACATTACCGTGCGCGCGGTTTCCAGTTCGGTCTCTCGCACATAGAGGTCGTCACCCTTGGCGGAGCGGCGCCAGTCGATGCGCGCGGCGTCGTCTTCCTGCGCGTACCGGCGGTATTGCCAGAAGGTCTCGCCGCCGCCGGCGCGCCGCCGCCCGGCCGAGCCGATATGCGCCGCCTCCGAGGCTTCCGCCTTGAAATTCAGCCCCGGCAATTGCCGGGCGAGGCGTTCGGCTTCGGCGCGGAGATCAGCGGCGGGGGTCATCCGGCCGCTTTGGCCACGCAAGCATCCGCAGCGGCAATTCCGGCCGCAACCTTTTCGTCCGTCATCGCGCTCGGCGCGACATGCGGGGGCGGCGGCAGCGCCTCGGACTCCGGATCATTCACTTTCAACAGACCGAGCAGGCGCGCGCCTTCCTCGCGCAGGCGACGCGTTTCCGCTTCGTACTCTGCAGCAGCCTTGCCGGCCGGCAGCAGGATCACTGCGCGCTGGTCGTCGCGGAACCGGGCGAGTGCGTAAGCCTGCACCGCGGCGCTGCGCACCACGTCGCGGCACGCCCAGGGCGCTGCGACTTCAGCGGGTGCTTCCGCCACCGGCGTCGTGCACGCAGCCGCCGCGAGGAGCAGGGCTCCCATCAACAGGCGCGTGATCATCCCGCTTTCCTCGCAAGGTCATTGATCAGATCACTGAGCTTCGGCGCGTCGCCCGTCGGATCGTACCGCATCGCCATCCGGTGGCCGAGGCAGGGCTCGGCCAGAGCCTCGACATCTTCCATCGACGGGGCGAGCCGCCCGCGCAGCAGGGCGCGCGAACGCGCCGCCAGCATCAGCGCCTGGCCGGCGCGCGGGGAAGGGCCCCAGTCGACCAGTCGTTTCACGCGCGCATCGGAGGTCTGCTCGGGCCGTGCTTCGCGGATCAGGTTCAGGATCGCGCCGACGATCTTCTCGCCGACCGGCATCTGGCGCACCAGCGCCTGGATCGCCATCAGGCGCCCGGCGTCGAGGGCGGGGCGCACCGGCGCGTCGCTGCCGCGCGTCGTCTCGATCAGGATGCGGCGCTCGGTATCGAGGTCCGGATAGGTCACGTCCACTTTCAGCAGGAACCGGTCGAGCTGCGCTTCCGGCAGAGGATAGGTGCCTTCCTGTTCGATCGGGTTCTGCGTCGCCAGCACATGGAACGGCGCGGGCAGGTCATGGCGCACACCGGCCACCGTCACATGCTTCTCCTGCATGGCCTGCAAGAGGGCTGATTGAGTGCGGGGGGAGGCGCGGTTGATCTCGTCGGCCATTAACAGCTGCGTGAACACCGGGCCTTTGAGGAAGCGGAAAGACCGCTGTCCGCCCGGGCTCTCGTCCAGCACCTCGGAGCCGAGGATGTCGGATGGCATCAGGTCCGGCGTGAACTGGATGCGCTGGTTGGCCAGGCCGAGGGCCGTGCCCATCGCTTCCACGAGGCGGGTCTTGGCGAGGCCCGGCGCGCCGATCAGCAGCGCGTGTCCGCCCGCCAGCACCGCCGCCAGCGCCAGCTCGATCACCCGCTCCTGACCGAAGATCGCCCGCCCGATTTCGGACTTCACACGCGCCAGTGCTTCGGTCGCCGCATCGGCGTCCGCCACGGCGGTTTCAGGACTTAATGTTGTATCGGCCATTTCGCCTCGGTTCTCCGGCTTCACGTCGTCTCGTTACAAGCCTATTTGTAAGGCGTGATTTTGGCGGAGAAAGATGTGACATCCAGCCCCGGCAGCAGTTTTGGCCTCGAAGACACGCTTAAGGCCATCCTGCCGGAAGGCAAGTTCGCCGGGCCGCTGCCGCCGGTTCACCTATGGAATCCGGAAAAGTGCGGCGATATCGGCATGGAAATCCGCGCCGATGGCAGCTGGTGGCACGAAGGCGGCCGCATCACGCGCGAAAGGCTGGTGAAACTCTTCTCCCGCATCCTGCGCAAGGACGACGACGGGGTGACCTACCTCGTCACGCCCTACGAGAAAGTGATCGTGCAGGTCGAAGACGCCCCGTTCCTCGCCGTGCGGGTGGACCGGACGGGCCAGCCGGGGCCGGACCAATCGCTGAAATTTCTCACCAATCTTGACTACGAGACGGCCGCCGGCCCGGACGCGCTCCTGCGCGTCGAGACCGATCCTGCCACCGGCGAGCCGTCGCCCTATGTCCTCGTGCGCGGACGCCTCGAGGCGAAGCTGACGCGTCCGGTCTTTTACGAACTCGTGGACCTCGCGGTGCCCGCCCCGGACGGTACCAACCGTCTCGGTGTCTGGAGCCAGGGCGTCTTCTTCCCCCTCGGCCCGGCGGCCTGAGGGAAACCCATGTCCTATTCCGGCCTCGACGATTTCATTGATCGCGTGCGCGTGCGCCTCGACCCGCCGCTCGGCGACGGCCGCCTCATCGAGAGCGGCGACATGGATTTCCTCACCCCCGAGGAAGTCGCGATCATCCGCCCTGCCGCCGTGCTCTTCGGCGTCATCCCGCGCCGCGAGGGCGCCACGGCGTTGCTGACCCTGCGCCCCACGACGATGGCCGATCATGCCGGCCAGGTGGCGCTGCCCGGCGGCAAGGTCGATCCGATCGATCTCGACGAAGTCGCTGCCGCCCTGCGCGAGGCGCATGAGGAAGTCGGCATCGCCCCGCAGGATGTCGACGTGCTGGGCAAGGGCGCGCCCTACATCACGGGCACGCGCTACCGCATCACGCCCGTCGTCGGCCTCCTGCCGCATGACTTCGTGCCCGTCCCGGAGCCGGGGGAGGTGGCCGCCGTGTTCGAAACCCCGCTCGAATTCCTGATGAACACGGCCAACCACACCGCCGCAGAGACCTTCTACAAGGGCAAGAACCGGCGCTATTACGAGATGCCGCACAATGGCTACCGCATCTGGGGCGTCACCGCCGGCATCATCCGCCGCCTCTACCAGACGCTTTACGAAAGCGACTGAGTCCGCCCTGATTGTCCCGGGCGGTGCTTTCAGGGTTCCTGAACCCCTGCGCCCGCCTTATGTAAGGCCCGTAAACTGTTGATCAAAAGGAAGCGCCGACGTGGCCGGACGCCTGCTCTTCGAACTCGTCATTTTCTCGCTGCCCTTCCTCGTGTTCGGCCTGTACCTGCTGGCCACCCGTTCGGCAGTGGACGCCGGCCAGCGCAAATGGCCGGTGCAGCTCCTGTTCGCCATCGGCCTGGCGCTCGCCACCATCGCCTGGTTCGTGATGATCGCGCTCGAGCCGCGCGACCGCGGAATGTGCATCGAGCCGGAGAGGGTCGAGAACAGCGTCGTCATTCCCGCCCGCTCCTATCCGTGCGAGCACCGGCCGCAGGATGTCGGCGTTCCGCGCCCGCGCCCGGAGGCGCAGCCGAGCGATGCGCCTAACTGACCGGCTGAAAGCTGCCTGGCTCACGGCGCCGGCTAACCTCGCCGTGATGCGCGCGCTGGAAGCCGCGCGCCCCGGCTGCGCGCGCTATGTCGGCGGTTGTGTGCGCAACACGTTGCGCGGCCTGCCGTCGGACGACTTCGATGTTGCGACCCAGCTGACGCCGCCGGAAGTGATCGCCGCGCTCGAAACAGCGTCCATCCGCGCCGTACCCACGGGGCTCGAACACGGCACCATAACCGCCGTGCATCACAGCAAGCCGGTCGAGATCACCACGCTGCGCCGGGATGTCGAAACCGATGGCCGCCGCGCCGTCGTCGCCTTCACCGAGGACTGGAGCGAAGACGCCGCCCGCCGCGACTTCCGCCTCAACGCCATCTATGCCGGCGCCGACGGCACGCTGTTCGAAGTGATCGAAGACTCGATCGCAGATGCCCACGCCGGCCGGGTCATCTTCATCGGCGACGCCGACCAGCGCCTGCGTGAAGACTATCTGCGCATCCTGCGATTCTACCGCTTCAATGCCTGGTACGGCGCCGGCATCGATGCCGCCGGGCAAGCGGCCTGCGCGCGACAGCGCGAAGGGCTTGCCAAGATCGCCGCCGAGCGGATCTGGAAAGAGCTCAAGCGCACGCTGGCCGCGCCGGACCCTGCCGCTGCGATACTCGCAATGGAAGAGGCGGGCGTCCTCGCGGCGGCGCTGCCGGGCGCCGGCACCGCCCTGCTGCCGGGCCTGGTTGCGGCGGAAACAGAGGCAGGCCTCGCGCCCGATCCGCTGCGCCGCCTGATGGCGCTAATCCCGCGCCGCCGGCGCGAGGCGGGTGACTTCTCCGCGCGTCTCAAATTCTCGAACGACGAATCCCTGCGCCTCGCCGGCTGGTCTGATCCGGCCTTGCCGCATGTTCTGGGGGCAGGGGAGGCCGCGCTGGCCGAAGCTTTCTACCGGTATGGCGCGCCCGCGGTGCTGGACCGCGCGGTGATCGAGGCGGCGTCCGGCGCGGGCGGGAACCTCGCCGCGCTGACCGCGCGCGCCGCCGCCTGGTCGCGCCCGAAATTCCCGGTCGGCGGCAGTGACGCCCTCGCCGCCGGACTCTCGGGGCCGGACATCGGCAGGACTCTGGGAGCATTGGAAGAAGACTGGATCGCCTCCGGCTTCACCCTCAGCCGAAGCGCGCTTGTGGAGCGGCTCAAGGCGCCGGGTTGAAGGCCCAGACATAGAAGTTGAGGTAGGCGGCAAAGGTCACCCACAGCAGGTAAGGCACCTGCAGAAGCGCCGCGCGCGGGGAGTGAACCGCAAACCGCAGCATCATCGTCGCGATCAGCAGCCACAGCGCGATCAGCACGCCCAGCGCAATCGCCGGATCGCGGAAGCCGAAGAAGAAAAGGCTCCAGCACACGTTTGCCGCCAGCATGGTGAAGTAGAGCCCCATCTCGGCGCTCGCCCGCTTGAAGCTGCCGGCCGTGTGCAGAACCATCAGCGCCCCGGCCAGCATCAACGCGAAAAGTGCCGGCCAGATCAGCCCGAAGGCCATGTCCGGTGGGTTCAGCGGCGCCTTGCGCAGGGCCGCATACCAAGGGTCGTCGGTGCCCGGGCTGAGGAACCCGCCAAGCGCCAGAGCGCCGAGCGTGCCCGCCGCCACAAGCGCAGCGCCCGGCCAATCGAATGATCGCGATGTCGTCCCCATGCGCAGCAGAATAGGCCCGCCGGACCGAGGTTGGAAGCCGCTCTGTACCAATCTGGGCGCGCAAACCGGCGGTGAACAGGCATTGGGCAGGGTCAGGCACGCCTTGTCTTCCCCCGGCACGCCGACCATGTTATAACATATGTAGCTACAGGAGCCCGCCCATGACCCGTCTGAAAATCCGCAAGATCGGCAATTCCCTTGGCGTGGTGTTGCCGAAGGATGTTCTCGAACAGCTGAAGGTCAAGGACGGCGACTTCTTGAACGTCGTGACCGTGCCCAACGGCGTGACCCTGTCCGTGTCCGATGACGAGGTCGACCGGTTGATGGAGATGGCAGAGCGGATCATGGACGAAAACCGTGAAGTGCTTCGGGCGCTTGCCAAATGAGCGAGCCGACATGGCTGCCGTTGGACTTGATCGTCCGCTTGCATGACCGGCAGATCGAGATCCACGGAGGCCTCGCGGGAACGCGCGACCCTGGCTTGCTTGAAAGCGCTATCGTCCGTCCGCTGAACGCATGGTCTTACGGCGAGTCGAATCTGTTCGCGCTGGCAGCACTCTATGCGGCGGGGCTGATCCGCAACCACCCGTTTCTCGATGGCAACAAACGAATAGGCTTTCTGTCCGCCTTGCTGTTTCTTGAAGCGAACGGCTGGAAAATGGCCGCGCCAATGGCGGAACGACTCGCCTTCACGCTGCAACTGGCCGCGAGTGAAATCGACGAAAAAATCTATGCAGACTGGCTCCGCCGCAGCTGCATTCCCGCCTGAATTGTCCACACGCCCGTGTGGACAGTTTATGGACGGATTTTCAGGGCCATTTCACGATAGGCGGCATGCTCGAGAGGATGCTCTCGACATTGCCGCCGGTCTTCAGTCCGAAGGTCGTGCCCCGGTCATAAAGCAGGTTGTATTCGACATAGCGGCCGCGCTGGATCAGCTGCTGCTCGCGCTCGGCCTCGCTCCAAGGCTCGTTCATCCGGCGCGCCACGAGGCTCGGATAAATCCCCGCAAACTGGCGGCCGACTTCCTGCGTGAACGCGAAGTCCTTCTCCCAGTCGCCCGAATTGTAGCGGTCATAGAAAATGCCGCCGGTGCCGCGCGGTTCGTTGCGGTGGGGCAGGTGGAAGTAAGTTTCGCAATAGTCTTTGAGGTGCTGGTAATCGACACCGTCATGCGTGTCGCAGGCCGCTTTCATCGCCGCGTGGAAGTCCACCGTGTCCGGGTAATCCTGGTTGCGCTGGTAGCCGAGCAGGGGATTGAGGTCGCCGCCGCCGCCGAACCAGACCTCGCTGGTCACCAGCATCCGCGTGTTCATGTGCGCGGCCGGCACGCGCGGATTGCGCGGATGCGCGATCAGCGAGACGCCGCTGGCCCAGAATTTTCCGTCGGACTTGTCGGCGCCGGGTATCTGCGCAGCAAAGGCCTCGGAAAAAGTTCCGTGGACCTGCGAGAAATGCACGCCGACTTTCTCGAACACGCGCCCGCGCATAAGGCCCATCCGGCCGCCGCCGAGGTCTTCCTTGCCGTCGCCGCGTGACCATTCGCTCAGTTCGAATCGTCCGGCCGGTCCCCTGTAAAGAGGCGGTCCGGCCGCGTCCTCAAGGGCTTCGAAGCGGGCGCAGATGTCGAGCTGAAGGGCCTGGAACCAGCTGCTGGAACGGGCCTTCCAATCGGTGAGCGGGGCGGTTTTCGTGGCGGTTGTCATGGCAAGACACTGGACCGCCGGGCGATGGTTTCGCAAGAGGCCTGTTGTCACATTCGTCAGGGCGCGCTAACGCGCTGGCGGCAATGGGGCTGATGCGTGTGCAGAATTGCCGCGCCCGCGCCCACTTGCCGCAATGTGCCGGGAAGACACCTCTAGTAAAGACGGGCGATATTCGCTTCGCATCACGGCCTGATATCAGGGCCAGAAATCAGGGAACGGAGTCACGCGTGACCGCTGAGACCACTCATCCAACGACAGAGACGGTCGATGACGACCGCCGCAACTTCATTCACATCGCGACCGGCGCCGTTGCGCTGGGCGGCGTAGGCATGTTCGCCTGGGCGGCCATCGATCAGTGGAGCCCCGCTGCCGACACCAAGGCCGCCTCTTCGCTGGATGTCGACGTGTCGAAAGTCCCGATGGGCGGCGAAATCCGCGTCCTGATCGGCGGCAAGCCCTTCTTCATCCGCCACCGGACCGAGAGCGAAATCTCCGCCGCCGAAACGGTGAATCTGGCCGTACTGCCCGATCCCGCCACTGATGATTCGCGCCTGCGCGCCAAGGCGGACGGCACGTTCAACAAGACGATCCTCGTCACATCCGGCTCCTGTACCCACCTTGGCTGCGTCCCCGTCGGCCCTTCCCAGGGCAACACCGGCGACTTCGGCGGCTGGTACTGCCCGTGCCACGGCTCGCACTACGATACCTCGGGCCGCATCCGGAAGGGTCCCGCGCCCAAGAACCTCCCCGTCCCAAATTATCGCTGGGTCTCTGACTCGGTCGTCAACATCTCCCTCTGAGAAAGCACCTTTAGATGAGCGGACATGAATCCTCCTACACACCGAACTCGGCCTTCGAGCGCTGGCTCGACAAGCGCCTGCCGATCATCCGGTTCGCCAATGATACGGCGATCTCTTTCCCGACGCCCAAGAACCTGAACTACTGGTACGTATTCGGCGGCATCCTGGCTGTCTGCCTCGCCATCCAGATCATCACCGGCGTCATCCTCGCGATGCACTACGAGGCCAGCGTCGACGGCGCCTTCGCCTCGGTCGAGCGGATCATGCGCGACGTGCCGTTCGGCTGGCTGCTGCGCTACATCCACGCCAACGGCGCCTCGATGTTCTTCCTCGCCGTCTACATCCACATGTTCCGCGGCCTCTACTACGGGTCCTACAAGGCCCCGCGCGAAGTGCTCTGGATCCTGGGCTGCGTGATCTACCTGCTGATGATGGCAACCGCGTTCCTCGGCTACATGCTGCCCTGGGGCCAGATGTCCTATCACGGCGCGAACGTGATCACCGGCCTGTTTGGTGCGATCCCGCTGGTCGGCGAAAGCCTGCAGACCTGGATCCTCGGCGGCCCGTCGATCGGCAACCAGACGCTCCAGCGCTTCTTCTCGCTGCACTATCTGCTGCCGTTCATGATCGCCGCGGTGGTGATCCTTCACATCTGGGCGCTGCACGTTCCGGGCAACAACAACCCGACCGGCGTGGAAGTTCAGGATATCGAGAAGGACACCGTGCCGTTCCACCCGTACTACACGGTCAAGGACGGCTTCGCGATCGCGGTCTTCCTGATCATGTTCGCGGTGTTCGTCTTCTATGCGCCGACCGTGCTGGGCCACGCCGACAACTATGTCGAGGCGAACCCCCTGGTGACGCCGTCGCACATCGTTCCCGAATGGTACATGCTGCCCTTCTACGCGATCCTGCGGGCCATCACGTTCGATATCGGCCCGATTGACGCAAAACTGCTCGGCGTGATCTTCATGTTCGCGGCCATTGCCGTACTCTTCGTGGTGCCGTGGCTCGATACGTCGAAGGTCAAATCGATGCGCTACCGTCCGGTGGCCCGACAGTTCTTCCTCGGCTTCGTGGTCGTCTGTGTCCTGCTCGGCTGGTGCGGCGCGGCCAATCCGGATGATGCGGTGATCCCGGCGCTGCAGGGCGAGGCGAGCCTCGTTGTCAGCTACACCGATGCAGCCGGCGCCGTCGCATCCTCCACCTACAAAGGCGGCGACGAAGCTTTCGAGGCGGCTGAAGCCTTCATGGCCACACTGCCCGCGTCTGCAGGCGCTAGCCTCAGCGCCGTGCCTGCACCGACCTTCGCGTTCCGGCACCTGTCGCTGATCCTGACCTTCCTGTACTTCGGCTATTTCGCGCTGCTGTTCTTCCTGGGTCTCAGCGAGAAGACCAAGCCGCTGCCGGAGTCGATCCACAAATCGGTACTGAAGGCCCACAAGCCCCAGTCCGGCACTGCCGTTCCGGCAGAATAAGCCAGGTGAGAAGAGAGACGATGAAAACCTTCCGCATCCTTGCTGTCAGCCTTGCAGGCCTCGCGTTCGCGGGTCTCGCCCATGCCGCCGGCGGCTCGAAGCATGCCCACGCCCCTGAAGGCGGCTGGCCCTTCGAAGGCGCCACCGGCGAATATGACCAGGCGTCCGTCCAGCGCGGCTACCAAGTCTACAAGCAGGTCTGTGCCAGCTGCCACTCGATGAAGCTGCTGAGCTATCGCAACCTCGGTGAAAAGGGCGGACCGTTCTACGATCCCGCTTTCCCCAACCCGAACGACAACCCGTTCGTGAAGGCGCTCGCTGCCGAGAACGAGATCATCAGCCCGACGCCGAACGATGCGGGTGAGTTCGACTTGCGCCCGGCAAGTCCCGCCGACCGTTTCCGCTCCCCGTTCCCGAACTCCGCTGCGGCGCGCGCTGCCAATGGCGGCGCCCTGCCGCCAGACCTTTCGGTGATCACCAAGGCCCGCGTCGGCGGCGCCTCCTATGTGTACAGTCTGCTCACCGGCTATCCGGACTTCTCGCTCTACGAGGACCGGATCACCGAAGAGAACGGCGAGACCGTCTATACGACCGTCATCGACATGGCGAAGTTCGAGAAGCTCGGCGACGACATGCCGCATCACGGTCCGGCCTACCTCGTTCAGCCGGTTGGCCAGTACTACAACCCCTACATGGCCGGCGACACCAAGCCGAACTATCTCGGCGATCCGCGTCATGCCCCGCCGGGCGGCTTCCTTGCGATGGGCCCGCAGCTCACCGAAGGGCGCGTCGAGTATACCGACGGCACGGAAGCGACGGTCGACCAGATGGCGCATGACGTGGCGCAGTTCCTCGCCTGGGCCGGCGATCCGAAGATGCAGGCCCGCAAGGAAGTCGGCCTCGCCACGATGGTCTATCTCGGCATCCTGACGATCCTGCTCTGGTTCTCGTACAAGCAGGTCTGGCGGAAAGTGGAGCACTAGGCTCCCGCGCCCTATTCTGAATTGACAACCCCGCCCCGGACACCGTCCAAGGGCGGGGTTTTGCATTGATGGAGCGGCGCATGACCCACTGGACACTCGGCATCATCGGCGGCTCGGGGCTGTATGCCATCGACGGGCTCGAGGACCGGCGCGAGGAGCAGGGCATCACTGCCTGGGGGCCGCCGTCGGACACGCTGGTCCGCGGGCGGATCGGCAAAGTCGAACTCGTCTTCCTGCCGCGCCACGGGAAGGGCCACCGGTTGACGCCGACCGATGTGCCCTACCGTGCCAACATTGCCGCGTTGAAGGCGGCGGGCTGCACGGACGTGCTGTCGATCTCGGCCTGCGGCTCCCTGCAGGAGCAATACGCCCCCGGCGATTTCGTCGCCGTAGATCAGTTCATCGATCGCACGTTTGCGCGCGAGAAAACCTTTTTCGGGCCCGGCATGGTCGCGCATGTCTCGATGGCGCAGCCGGTCTGCGCGCGCCTGTCCGGTCTTGCAGCGGACGCCGTCTCCGCGGTGGGCGGCAAGGTCCACCATGGCGGTACCTATCTCGCGATGGAGGGACCGCAATTCTCGTCGCTGGCCGAATCCCGGCTTTACCGCAGCTGGGGATGCCATGTGATCGGTATGACCAACATGCCGGAAGCCAAGCTCGCCCGCGAGGCGGAACTGCCCTACGCGACGCTCGCCATGGTCACCGACTATGACTGCTGGCGCGCCGAGACAGAGGCCGTGACGGTCACCAACGTGCTCGAGATCATGCACCAGAACAGTGCACTCGCCCGCCGCGCGATTGTCCACCTGGCGGGCGTCCTGAACGAGACGCCGCGTACGCCGTCTCCCCAAGGCATTGAATCCTGTCTGGATTTCGCACTGATTACGGCGCCGGAAGCCCGCGATCCTGAAATTCTTGATAAGTTGCAGGTGATTGCGGGCCGCGTCGTCGGCAGCTAAGACTCTTATTACCGTCACTGAACTGGCGCATACATTGCTTGCTCCGGCCTGCATCGGGGGATCTCAGAATGAGCGAAGCACAATTCTATACCTTCCTGACGGGCGGCCTCGGCCTCCTGACTGCCCTGATGACGCTTGTCGCCTGGCATCTCTGGCGGATGCGCGAAGACACCCGCGCCGGCCGGATTTCGGCGCTCGGCGGCGTCAGCCACGAGCTGCGCATCAATCTTCAGCGGATGGTCAGCGAGCTGTCGCAAGTCGCGGCCAATCCCGTCATCGGCCCGGATGTCCTGCTGCCGATCCGCCACCCGCAGCTCGACGGCGTCAACGCGTCCCTGATCAATGCCAACCGCAACGGCATTGCCGTGATCGGCGTGACCTACCAGGAACTCGAAGCGCGCAAGCTGTCGCTGCGCGCGCAGCTGGCGCAGGGCAATGCGCCCGGCAACGTGCTGGATGATGCGATGGACGCCGCCATCAACGGCATTGCGGCGCTGTACTTCTGGGAAGTCCACCACGGCGCCCTGCCGGCCGAGATCGGCCGTGTACGCAGCTGGGATGTGCGTGACTGGATGAAGGCCCACGGCTTCAAGGCGGACGCCTTCCCCGGCATGCACCTGCGCGATGAAGTGGTTGAGCGTCTGCGGATGTACGGCCTCGAGCTGACGCCAAAACCGCTGACCCATACGGCGTGGGAATACTACAACATGAGCTATGACCGGCACGCCGAGCGCGATGCGCGGGCCGAGCAGCGCCGCGAGAAGCAGGCGGAGAGAGCCGAGGACGAACTGGAAGCAGATACGGAGGACGCGGCGGAAGACGACAAGCCGCGCGGCTTCTTCGGTTTCCGCAAGAAGCCTGCCCCTGAGCCGGCGCCGGTCACCGAGGAGGAGGATCTCGCCGAGGCGGCGCCGGAGGCTCCGGCCTACACGCCGGCCCCTCCCGCCGCCGCGCCGGAACCGGAGGTCATGGACCTCAGCCCGGAAGCGGTCGGCGACACACCCAAGACGCCGAACTGACGGAGCGGACGCGGCTTGCGCAATGGCCTGACTAGGCCTCTTCCTGATGACGTCTGTGCGAAGGAGTTTCCGCCCATGTTCCGTCCGTTTCTGGCAGGCGCCGCATTCCTGTTCGCTGCCGCCTGCGCCAGCGCGCCGGACGCGCTGACCCCGCAGCAGGAAGCGGCCGAAGCCGCCACGATCACCGCGCTGTTGCAGGCGCAGGACGCCGCCTGGAATGAAGGCGACATCGACGGCTTCATGAACGGCTACTGGCCGTCCGAAGAGCTGCGCTTTGCGTCCGGCGGCAATGTCGTGCGCGGGTACGAGGCGACGCTGGCGCGCTACAAGCTGCGCTATCCCGGCCGGGAAGGGATGGGGCAGCTTTCGACCTCCGGCTACGAGATCGACATTCTCTCCGAAGACGCCGCCATCGCCCATGGAAGCTGGAAGGTGACGACCGCAGAAGGCAGCTCGGACGGGCTCTATACCCTCGTCCTGCGCAAGATGGACGGGCAGTGGCTGATCGTTTCGGATACGACGACCTCGTCCGAGTAACACACCGCCAAATGCCGGGTTGGCAGGCACGGCGGCTCAGGGCAAACCTCGTCCGGCAGCCTTGCCCTGGAAAAGGAAACCGCCCGAATGGCGCGCGCAACACTGGACTACGAAACAAGCAATTCCGCCGTTGAAGCTTTCCTCGAGCTTCCCTGGGTGCGCACGACGATCACGTCACTGATCATTTTCAATGCCATCATCCTGGGGGTTCTGACCTACCGCGCATCGATGACGCCGGGCATGGTGTCGCTGTTCGAGTTTCTCGATGCCGCGATTACCTGGCTGTTCGTCGCCGAGCTGGCGATGAAGCTCTACGTCTACCGGTTCCAGTTCTTCAAGGAAGGCTGGAATGTGTTCGACTTCCTCGTGATCGGTGTCTCGCTGATCCCCGGGGCGTCGGCGTTCACCGTGCTGCGGGCGCTCCGTGTACTGAGGGTGCTGCGGCTGCTGCGCTTCGTGCCGATGATGAAGCGGATCACCGAGGCGTTGCTGAAGTCCATCCCCGGCATGGGCGCGATCCTCGCGGTGATCCTGCTGGTCATCTATGTCGGGGCCGTGATGGCCACCAACTTGTATGGCAACACGGTCAACGCGGATGTGCGGGAGATGTTTGGTACATTGCCGGACGCCGCGCTGACACTTTTCCAGCTGATGACCATGGATGGCTGGTCGGACCTGCTGGATGCCGTCACAGAAGATGGCCACCCGTATGCCTGGATATTCTTCCTCATCTTCATCTTCGTCGGCAGCTTTGCGATCCTGAATCTGTTCATCGCGCTGATCGTCGAGGCGCTGACGGCCGAGCAGAAGGCGGCACTGGGCGAGCAGATCGAACATCTCGGGGTCGCGATGGAAGAGCGGCTGCATGACGCGCCGGCCTCT
>JBBSAZ010000014.1:0-22408 GCA_038251755.1 Caulobacterales bacterium | reverse complement strand
GCTTCATCTAGACCTTTACCCCGCCAAAACTCTCGGCAACTTAAATACCACCGTCTCCTTCGCCGTTTCCACGCCGTCTATCGTTACATCAAACCGCGCCTTGCAGGCGTCGATGACGCCTTGCACCAGATCCTCCGGGGCGCTGGCGCCGGCGGTTAGGCCGAGGGTGGTGACGCCGTCGAGCCAGGTCCAGTCGATGTCGTCCACGCTGGCGACGAGTTCGGCTTTGGCGGCGCCGGTGCGGAGGGCGACTTCGACGAGGCGGACGGAGTTTGAACTCGTCCGTGCACCGATCACCAAGACAAGCCCGGCGCCGGGGGCGAGGGCCTTGACGGCTTCTTGGCGGTTGGTGGTGGCGTAGCAGATGTCTTCCTTGTGGGGCGTCGAGATGCCGGGGAAGCGGGACTGGAGCGCGGCGACGATTTCGGCGGTGTCGTCCACGGAGAGGGTTGTCTGGGTGAGGAAGGCGAGGTTGGCGGGGTTTTTCGGGGCGAAGTTTGCGACGTCGTCCACGGTCTCGATCAGGGTGACCGAGCCTTCCGGGAGCTGGCCCATCGTGCCGACGACTTCGGGGTGGCCGGCATGGCCGATGAGGACGATCTCGCGGGCGTTCTGATGGTGGCGCTCGGCCTCGATATGGACCTTGGAGACGAGGGGGCAGGTGGCGTCCACGTAGATCATGTTGCGGCGGGCGGCCTCGGCGGGCACGGATTTGGGCACGCCGTGCGCCGAGAAGATGACCGGGCGGTCCGCCGGGCATTCGTCCAGTTCCTCGACGAAGACGGCGCCGAGGGCTTCGAGGCGCTCGACCACGTGGCGGTTGTGGACGATCTCGTGGCGCACATAGACGGGCGCGCCCCATTTCTTAAGGGCTTCCTCGACGATCTGGATGGCGCGGTCGACGCCGGCGCAGAAGCCCCTTGGGGCGGCGAGGCGCAGGGTGAGGGGGCGTCTCTGTGGGTCTCTGGGGGTCATCTGGGGCTGAAATCTCCTGCGCCTGACAAGTTGCGTGCGGGCGCGTTGGCCTTTAACACCTCGAAGCTATCAGATCGCCATGCCTTTCATAAGGCCCATAGGGACACGCCGACGCATGCTGAAACTTGCCCCTCTCGTCCTGGCTGCCGTGCTTGCGGGCTGCAGCAGCGGCGGGCGTCTCGCCGAATCGCTGAATACCGACCCGAACTCGGGCCCGTGCCCGGTGATCGGCTCGGTCTATGATGTCTCGCGGTTCGTGAAGTTCGCGGACGCGGACGGGAAACTCTATTCGGACATCGCCTATACCGGCGAGATCACCGATGTGCGCCTGTTCTGCCGGTACACGGGCAAAGCCCCGCTGGTGGCGGAGGTCGAGATCGACTTTGCCTTCGGCAAGGGCCCGATGGGGACGGCGAATTCGGCGGCCTATCCGTATTTCGTGGCGGTCACCCGCCGCAACGGCAAGGTTCTGGCGAAGGAATACTTCAACACCGAAGCCGATTTTGGACGGGGCGCGGTGGCCGGCAAGACCGAACTGGTCAGCCGGATCACGATTCCCAGGGCCGACGAATCGATCTCGGGCGTCAACTTCGAGATCGTGGTCGGGTTTGACCTGACGGACGAGCAGCTCGCCTTCAACCGCGCCGGCAACCGTTTCCGCCTGGACGCAGGCAACTAACCCATGGCGAGCCTTGGACAAGAGCTGTCGGCCGCCGCAGGCGCCGCGTTCGAAGCCGTTGGCCTTGAAGCACGGTTAGGCGAGGTGCGCCGGAGCGACAAACTGGAGCTGGCGGATTTCCAGTGCAATGGCGCGATGGCGGCGGCGAAGGCGGCCGGGCGGGTCCCACGCGAGATTGCGGCGGGGATTGCCGAGGCGCTAAAGGCGCATCCGCTGGTGGCGTCGGCGGACGTGGCGGGGCCGGGGTTCATCAATCTGCGTGTCTCGGACGCGGCCTTGTCGGCGCGGGCGGAAGCTGTGCGCGGGGATGCGATGGCGGGGGCCGAGAAGGCCGCCGACCCGCAGGTGACCGTGATCGATTTCGGCGGGGCGAACGTGGCGAAGCCCATGCATGTCGGGCACCTGCGCTCGGCGGTGATCGGCGATACGCTGCAGCGGCTGCTGCGCTTCCTCGGCGATACGGTGATCTCGGATGTGCACCTCGGCGACTGGGGGCTGCAGATGGGCCATCTCGTCACCGAGCTGGAGGATGAGCAGCCGGGGCTGGTCTATTTCGATGCGGGCTTTGCCGGGCCGTATCCGAAAGAGTCGCCCGTGACGATCGAGGATCTGGGGCGGCTGTATCCGCAGGCCTCGAACAAGGCGAAGGCCGACGAGGCGCGCAACGAGCGCTCGCAGCGGGCGGTCGCGGAGATGCAGGCGGGGCGGGCGGGGTACCGGGCGCTGCTGCGGCATTTCATTGATGTCTCGGTCGAGGCGCTGAAGGTCGATTACGGCTTCCTGAATGTGTCGTTCGACCTGTGGAAGGGCGAGAGCGATGTCGATCACCTGATCCCGGGCCTGGTCGAGCGGTTCAAGGCGGCGGGCCTCGCCGAGCAGAGCGACGGGGCGTGGATCGTCCACGTGGCGAAGGAAAGCGACAAGAAGGAAATGCCGCCGGTGATGCTGGTCAACAGCCGCGGCGGCACGGGCTATCACACGACGGACCTCGCGACGATCGAGGACCGGATGGAGACGCTGACGCCCACGCCCGAGCGGATGCTGTACGTGGTGGACCAGCGCCAGGCGCTGCACTTCGAGCAGGTCTACCGGGCGGCGGGGCTGCTGGGGCTGATCGAGGAATCGCGGCTCGAACATATCGGCTTCGGCACGGTCAACGGGCCGGACGGCAAGCCCTTCAAGACACGCGAAGGCGGCGTGCTGCGGCTGGCGGACCTCAACAGCATGGCGCTGGACGAGGCGACGAAGAAGATCGACGCGGCGGGCAAGCTGCCGGAAGACATGGGCGAGGACGAGCGTTTGGCGGTGGCGCGGCAGGTGGCCGTGGCGGCGCTGCGCTTCTCGGACCTGATGAACACGCGGATGACGAACTATGTGTTCGATCTCGACCGGTTCACGAGCTTCGAAGGCAAGACCGGGCCATACCTTCTGTATGCGGCCGTTCGGGTGAAATCCGTGCTGCGCAAGGCGGCAGAGGCGGGCCACCTGCCGGGCGCGGTAGCCGTGCACGAAGAGACGGAGCGCGCGCTGGTGCTGCAGCTCGACGGCTTCGGCGCGGCGCTGCTGGGATCGCGCGAAAAACGCATGCCGCACATCCTCTGCGAACACCTCTACAGCCTCGCGCAGGCCTTCAGTGCGTTTTACGCCGCGCTGCCGATTGCGTCCGAAGCCGACGCGGCGAAACGGGCGAGCCGGCTGGCGCTGGCCGACGCTGTGAGGCACCAGCTGGAGACGGGGTTGGGGTTGCTGGGGATTACAGTGCCGGAGCGGATGTAATCCGATCCGCATTCCTGATTGAACCTTTCGGCCATCCCGCGCGACTATCTCTTTGAAAGGGAAGGCGCGGCATGGCTCTCAGCGACACAGACCGGGTTTATGACGAACTGCTCGTCACGCTGGTGCGCAGCGGAGATGCGCGGGCGGCTGAGCGGCTGGCGGCCCGGTGGCAGCCGCGCCTGATGCGGTCGGCCCGGCGGATGCTGGGCGAGACCGAAGGCGCGCGCGAGGCGGTTCAGGAGGCCTGGGGCGGTATCTGCCGGGGCTGGGTGACGCTCTCGGACCCGGCGATGTTCCCGGCCTGGGCCTATGGCATCCTCGCGCGAAAATGCACCGACCGGATCCGCCGCGCCAGCCGGGAGCGCAGCCGGTTCACCTCGTCCACCGATCTGCCCGAGCCCGCCGCTCCTGCCGCCGCGCCGCTGCAACATGCCATTCAGGCGGCGCTCGGCCAGCTCAGCGCCGAGCACCGGATCGCCGCCATTCTGTATTTCAGCGAGGGGCTGACCCTTGCCGAAACCGCCGCCGCCACGGGTGTTCCCGTGGGCACGGCCAAGTCGCGCATCTTTCATGCGCGTCAACAACTCAAGTCACTTCTGGAAGGAGACCTGACATGACGAATTTCGAAACACGGTTGAAAGAAGGCCTCACCGCCGAGGACGAGGCTTTCCTGACCAATCTGGAATCGGGCGAGAGCCTGTTCGGCCAGCTGGGCGCCACCTTCTCCGGCCCGATGAAAGCGTGGACCGGCTTCGCCTTTGTGCTGTCCTTCGCCTTTTTCGGCATCGCGGTCTGGGCGGGGTTCCGGATGTATGAGGCCGCCGAGCCGCGCGAAATGATCTTCTGGCTCGCCGTCTTCATCTTCGGCATGCTGGCGGTGTCGATGCTGAAGATCTGGTTCTGGATGCGCATGAACCACCTCGCGCTCCTGCGCGAACTGAAGCGGATCGAATTGCGCCTCGTGCGCGGCGGTGCCTGATTGCGTCCCGCGTGTCCATGACCGGTTGCCTCGCCCGGGCTATCGTCCCACCTGACCAGGGCGCGGCGTTCGCAGCACGGAGGATATCTGTCATGGCCAAGGCAATCGCGGGCCCGGCCTCGCCGGCAAAGGATGGCACGCAATGGGAGTTGGCGGCGCAATGGGCGCAGGGTTGGCGGGTGGTGAAATGGTCGGTGACGGCGCTGATCGTGGCCGCGTTTCTGATCGTGATTGGTCAGGGCTTCCTGTTTTACCGGCTGTTCGACGATGTGCATCCGTTGCTCGGGTATGTCTATGTCCTCGTCCTGGCGGGGCTGCTCGCGGTGCTGGTCGGACGGCCCATTGCGGCGTTCCTTTCGATGCCCGTGGCCGCCAAGCCGCCCACAATCCTGATTGACCCCAAGGCGCCGAAGCCTGAAGCGTTGGCCGCGCGGATCCGCTATGACATCCGCTACCTGCAGATGCTGCAGGCAAACCCGCTCACCAAAGATGAGCGGCCGGCGATCGCGCAGGGTATCGCCAAGGCGCGGGCGCTGCTCGGCCGGACGGGCAGTGCAACGGCGCCGCAAGCCCTGGCCCTGTCTGCGGAACTTGAAGTCTTCGAGCGGACGCAGATCAAGTCCCTGCTGGCGCCGCTCGACAAGCGCGCCAATGCGATCATCCATTCGGAAGCGGTTGCAGTCGGTGTCGCCACCGCCGTGTCGATGAACGGCACGCTGGATGCGTTCATCGTGCTCTGGCGCAATGCCAATCTCATCGCGCGCGTCTCCCGCCTCTATTTCGGGCGGCCGCACCTGATGGGCAGCCTGCGCATCCTGCGCGACGTGGCGGCCATCGTGGTGGCGTCGCGGGCGCTGGAGGATGTCAGCGAACTCACCGGCGATATTATCGGCGGCCTGCTGGGCCGGATGGGCGGACTAATTGCCGGGCCGGTGATGGACGGCGGGATCAACGCGATGATGACGCTGAAGCTCGGCTATCTCGCCAAGCGCCGCTGCCGCAGCTTCAAGGGCTGGTCGGCCGGGCAGGCCTCGGCGATCTCAGCCGAGGCGTTGACGGAGGTGAAGCAGGAATCCGGCTCGGTTATCGGCGACCTGCTGAAGCGCCTCGGCGGGCTGACCTCGCATGCCACACGGGCGACGGAGCGCGTGATGGCCGGCTCGCGCGGCGCCTGGGGCCTGGTGCAGAGCTGGTTTGGCGGGAGCAAGCCCGCCGGAACTTGAGGCGCGCTGATGGATTCCTGTGCGGTTGGCGGCGCCGCTGCGCAGAAAGGCGCGCGGGAAAGTCTCCGCCCTTGCCGGGCCCGAGAATCCGGGGTAGCTGCCAGTCAGGAATTCTCTTCCGGGAGAGAGCGGCATTCGGTAGCCGCCGCCGAAGGCGCAACCGCCCCGGAAACGCTCAGGCAAAAGGGCCGGAAGAGAATCAACACGCTGGAAAGAGGCTGAAATCATGCCTCGCCGAAGGAGCAAGCCCGGTCGATGACCGGCGGAATCTCTCAGGCGCCAAGGACAGCGGGGGCGACGAACGTGCAGCCTCGCGCTGCCCTCGTCTGCTTATCGGGATGGCGCCATGGCGGATACGAACACGGAAACCCCGCGGCGCACCGCGCTCCATCCGCTGCATGTGGAGTATGGCGCGAAGCTCGTGCCGTTTGCGGGCTACGAGATGCCCGTGCAGTTTCCGGACGGCGTGAAGGAGGAGCATCTCTGGACGCGCGCGGAGGCGGGCCTTTTCGATGTCAGCCATATGGGGCCGAGCTTCCTGACGCTGGCCTCCGGGATGCGGCGCGATGCGGCGGCGCACGAAGAGATTGCGGCGCTGGTCGAGACGCTGGTGCCGTCCGACATCAAGGGGCTGAAGCCCGGGCAGGCGCGCCTCACCGTGCTGCTGAACGCCGAGGGCGGCATCCTCGATGACCTGATCATTACCCGTCCGTATGAGGAGGATCGCCAGGGCGAGCTTTACATCGTCGTCAATGGCGCGATGAAGGATCAGGACTGGGGCATCTTTGAAAGCGCGCTGGCGAGCAAGGCCGTGCTGACGCGCGCCGATGACGGCGTGCTGTTTGCGCTGCAGGGGCCGATGGCGGAGAAGGTGCTGTCGGCGTATTTTCCGGAATGTGCGGCGCTGAAATTCATGGAATGCCGGCGGCTGGAGCTGAATGGCGAGACGTTTGTGGTGTCGCGTTGTGGCTATACGGGCGAAGACGGATTTGAAGTCTGGGGCCGCGCGGCAGCGGGCACGGAACTGGCCGGCCTCTTGCTGGATGATCCCTGCGTGAGGCCGATCGGCCTGGGCGCGCGGGATTCGCTGCGGCTCGAGGCGGGGCTTTGCCTTTACGGGCATGACCTTGCGCCGGACATCTCGCCGGTTGAGGCAGACCTTGCCTGGGTGATCCAGAAGCGCCGCCGCGAGGCGGGCGACTTTCCGGGTGCGGCGCGTATCCTCCGTGAGCTGAAGGATGGGCCCGCCCGCAAGCGCGTGGGCATCCGGCCGCTGGAGCGGGCGCCGGCGCGCGAGGGCACAGAGATTTTCATTGGCGGCGAAGCGGTGGGCGTTGTCACGTCCGGCGGCTTCGGGCCGAGCATCGATGCGCCGGTGACGATGGGCTATGTGGCCACCGCCCATGCCGCGCCCGGCACCCGAATCGACCTCATGGTGCGCGGCAAGGCCCGCCCCGCCGAGATTGCCAGCCTGCCTTTCGTTCCCGCCCGTTACAAACGTTAGTCCGTTCAAGGAGAAACCTGATGACCACTTACTATACCAAGGACCATGAATGGATCCGCGTTGACGGCGACACCGGCACGGTGGGCATCACGTCCTATGCCGCCGGCCAGCTCGGCGATGTCGTCTATGTCGAACTGCCGGAGACGGGCGCGAAATTCGCGCGCGGGGATGATTTCGCGGTGGTTGAAAGCGTCAAGGCGGCTTCTGACGTCTACGCGCCGGTTTCGGGCTCGGTGCTTGAGGTCAACAGCGCTCTTTCCGATGCGCCGGAGAAGGTCAACGATGCGGCGCAGGGCGATGCCTGGTTCGTGCGCGTGAAACTCGCCGATGCGGGCGAGCTGTCGGGCCTGATGGACGAAGCCGCGTATACCGCCTTCTGCGAAGGGCTCTGATCCACATGCGTTACCTCCCACTGACCCCTGAAGACCGGGCGAGCATGCTCGCCACGATCGGCGCCAAATCGGCCGATGATTTCTACACGGATGTTCCCAAGGCGGCCCGCCTCAAGGCGAAGATTGCCGGTCTGCCTGACCATCAGGGCGAGCTCGCGGTGGAGCGTCACATGACGAAGCTCGCGGCAAAGAACCGCTCGGCCTCGTCGGGTCCGTTCTTCGTCGGCGCCGGGGCCTACAAGCACCATGTGCCGGCCACGGTCGACATGATCATCCAGCGTTCGGAATTCCTGACGACCTATACGCCTTACCAACCGGAAATCGCGCAGGGCACTTTGCAGACGCTGTTCGAATTCCAGACGCAGGTCGCCGCGCTGACCGCGATGGATGTCGCCAACGCCTCGATGTATGACGGCTCGACCGCTTGCGCCGAAGCCGCCGTGATGGCGGCGCGTGTGACCAAGCGGAAGAAGGTCATCTTGTCGGGCGGCCTGCATCCGCACTATGCGGCGGCGACGCGCCTCCTCTGCGAGGCGCAGGGCCTGACAGTGGTGCAATTGCCCGTTGCCATCGACGGCGAGAGCGAGCTGGCAAAATCAGTGGACGGAGAAACTGCCTGCGTGATCGGCCAGAGCCCCAACGTGTTCGGCACGGTGACCGACCTGTCGGGCGTGGCGAAGTCTGCGCATGACAAGGGCGCGCTGCTGGTGTCGGTTTTCACCGAAGCGGTCAGCCTCGGCCTGGTGACGCCGCCGGGCGAGATGGGCGCCGATATTGCGGCGGGGGAAGGCCAGTCGATCGGCAACGGCCTGAACTTCGGCGGACCTTATGTCGGCCTCTTCGCATGCAAGGACAAACTGGTGCGCCAGATGCCGGGCCGCCTGTGCGGCGAGACGGTGGACGCCGATGGCAAGCGCGGCTTCGTGCTGACGCTGTCGACGCGCGAGCAGCATATCCGGCGTGACAAGGCGACCTCAAATATCTGCACCAATTCCGGTCTCTGCGCGCTGGCCTTCACGTCGCATATGACGCTGCTCGGCGGCAAGGGGCTGAAACAACTGGCAGAGCTCAACCATGAAGCGGCCATTGAGCTTGCCGATACGCTGGGCGCGATGAAGGGTGTTGAAATCCTGACGCCGCGATTCTTCAACGAGTTCGCTTTCCGCACGCCGGTTGATGCGGAAGCGGTTCTGGCCATGCTGGATGAAGCGGGCGTTGTCGGCGGCGTGCGGGCTAGCCGCCTGTTCCCGGGAGATCACATGGGAGATGTGATCCTTGTGGCCGCCACCGAATGTACGACGACGGAAGATATTGCCGCTTACGCGGCGGCGCTGAAGGAGATCATCTGATGAGCATGAACACCCAGGGGCGCCCGACTGCACCCTCAGCAAGTTCTGTTGCCGTGTTCGAAACCGTTTCGGGTTCGCGCGGGCTACTCCAGCATGAAGATCTGCTGTTCGAGATTGGTACGGCGGAAACCACCGGCGTTGACCTGCCGAAACCGAAAGGCTTGAAGAACCGTCTTGGCGGCGTGAAGCGGAAAGCCGATACGGGTCTGGCAGGCCTCTCCGAGCCGCAGGCCGTGCGCCACTATATGCGCCTCTCCCAGCGCAACTATGCGATCGACCTTGGCCTTTTCCCGCTCGGTTCGTGCACTATGAAGCACAATCCGCGCCTCAACGAGAAGATGGCACGCCTGCCGGGCTTTGCGGATATCCACCCGCTGCAGCCGCAGGCTACCGTGCAAGGGGCGCTGGAGCTGATCGACGAACTCGCCACCTGGCTGAAGACGCTGACGGGCATGCCGTCGGTGGCGATGAGCCCCAAGGCGGGCGCGCATGGCGAACTGTGCGGCATGCTGGCCATCCGCCAGGCGCTGATCGCGCGCGGTGAGGGCGAGGTCCGCAAGCGGGTGCTGGTGCCGGAATCCGCCCACGGAACAAATCCGGCGACGGCCGTGCAGTGCGGATTCGTCGTCGACGAGATCAAGGCCAGTGCGCGCGGGCGCGTCGATCTGGCGGACCTCAAGCGAAAGCTGGAGAAGACCGATGATGTCGCCGGCATCATGCTGACCAACCCGAACACCTGCGGCCTGTTCGAAACCGATATCAAGGAGATCGCCGACCTGATCCACAAGGCGGGTGGCTATTTCTATTGTGACGGCGCCAACTTCAACGCCATCGTTGGCCGGGTGCGCCCGGGAGACCTTGGTGTCGACGCGATGCATATCAACCTGCACAAGACTTTCTCTACCCCGCATGGCGGCGGTGGTCCCGGCTCGGGCCCGACGGTGTTTTCGGAAGCGCTGGCCGCCTACGCACCCGTGCCGTTCGTGACGAAGGATGATGACGGCATCTACCGCCTCGTCGAACATGTGGACGGTGAGGCCAGCGAGAGCTTCGGCCGCATGGTCGCCTTCCATGGCCAGATGGGCATGTTCGTCCGTGCCCTGACATACATGCTGAGCCACGGCGCCGACGGCTTGAAACAGGTGGCCGAGGACGCGGTCCTCAACGCCAACTATGTGCAGGCGCGCCTCAAGCACGTGATGACGCCTGCCTTCGACGGCTTCTGCATGCACGAGGCGCTGTTCTCGGACGCGTTCACAGCCGACGGCATCGAGACCATCGATATCGCCAAGGCGCTGATCGATGAGGGCTATCATCCGATGACGATGTATTTCCCGCTGGTCGTGCATGGCGCGATGCTGATCGAGCCGACGGAGACAGAGTCCAAGGCCGAGCTTGACCGGTTCTGCGATGCGCTGGAATCCATCGCGCGCCGCGCGGCGCAGGGCGACGAGACGCTGAAAGGCGCGCCTTATCTCGCGCCCGCCAAACGCCTCGACGAGACGCGGGCGGCCCGCAAGCCGGTGCTGAAGTGGACGGCGCCTGAAATAGAGCGGGTTGCCGCAGAGTAGGCTTTCAACTCACCGCCGCCATGTCCTGGCGGCGGTGAAAGATTGCCCGCCGCAGATGTCCGAAACCGTGACTGATCGGACGCTCCAGAAGCCGGTAGGACATCCACGCCACGAGCAGGCTGGCTGTCAGAGACGTTGCGATCAGGGCGATGTTGTCGATGGGTCCGGGGTGCCCGAGGCGGAAAACGGATGGCAGGATTCCGCGTTCCTCGGCCGTATTGAAAACGAGGCGTACTGGCGCCAGCACCAGCGGATGACACAAATAGAGTGAAAAGGACCAGTCCCCGACCCGCGCAAAGGCGGTGTGGACCTTGCGGAGCGGTGCCTCCATCGCGCGTACGGCGGACGGCCTTGCCTGCCCGCCAAGCCAGCCGAGCCAGAGAACCGTCAGCATGGCCATCGCGCCGATCATGGCGGACATGATAGTTGCACCGAGCCTGTCTGCGAACGAGCTGTCGCTGACGAGATTGTACAGAAGGCTGATGATGGCCGCACATAGCGCGCCGATGGCGGCCGGGACGAGCCAGGCCTGACGCCGCGTTATCTCCAGCGTCGCAAATCCGTAGACCAGCAGCGTGCACGGCAGGCCGAACCAGATGACGCGCCCCCACATCAGCAGGTTGTCGTCTTCCGCGCCCTGGAAGCCAAGGCTGGCGAGCAGCCAGAGCGTCCCGATCAGGGTCACGACGCCGCTACGCCAGGCCAGACCCGCCGAGACCGCGAGGCCGACCACGGCGCCCATGATGAACTCCATGGTCATGGGATAGAATATCAGCGCACGGACAGTCCCGGCGAAGGGTTCGGTCAGGCCGACAAAGGTTGCGCCGACAATTGCCGCGCCCCATGCCAGCAGTCCCCAATGCCAGAAGCGGCGCGGGACCAGCAGGAAAAGCGTGAAGACGAGGTAGAAGTACATCTCGTGGACCAGCGTCCAGCCGACGCCCAGGACCGGGTGGGCCGGCTGGGGCGCAAGGAGGAAGGACTTGATCATGTACGGCGTCAGCGGCTGGCCCTGACTGACGCGCTCCCAGCCCGCGCCGTAGCCGAGCCCATGATAGACGATGAACATCGCCGTCATCAGCGCGGCGAAAATCCACCAAATTGGGTAGATCCGGATCACCCGCGCGAAGAGAAAATCGAGCGCGGATTTGACGCCGGCCTGCACGCCCGTGGTGACGTGCACCATGATGAAACCGGAGATGACGAAGAAGAGGTCCACCCCGGCATAGCCGTTGGTTACGAAGCCATTGAGCAGCGGCAGCTCGGTCAGCCCATTATTGGCAATGGCCAGGGCTTCCATGGCCCGGATATGATAAATCACCACAAGCAGAGCCGCGAAGCCGCGGAGGATCTGGATGGACTGTAGTTTCACGCAGTCCCCCTGCCGCTACACGCAATTGGCAATAAAAAGTTACCCGGTTGTAGCAACCGTGCAACGCTCCTGCCAGACTTTCGACACAGGTGGCCTGTTACTCTGGAACTCAAGTTTACAGGCCCCATATCTCCGACATGTCCAACGAAAACAGCTCTTTGCCGCCCGAACCCACCTACGCGCCGCCGATGACGATCAACGTCCTGCGGCAGGGCGTGAACGTCGCTGTGCGGCAGGTACTGGCGCTGACAGGACTTGTCCTGATCGTGCTGTCCATACCCGTGGGTTTTGCCACGCCTTTCGTGCCGGTCGGCCTGCCGATGGCGGTGGTGGGCGTCGTCCTGCTCGGGCGAAACGCCGTTTGGGGCCGCCGCTGGATGGAAAGCGTGCTGACGCGATATCCGCGTATCGAGAAAATGGCTCCGAACTGGCTGATGGCCCGGGTCTTCGGACGGGAAAAGCGCGTCTTCGCTGACTAGAAAACGCACCGTCCGCGACCTTTCGGCAACACAAGTTTCCAGACTCGCCGGCGATCTGCGCAGAAGCCGCCTGCTGGCTTGCCATTCCCGCGAAACGCCGCACACATGACCCGGTGGAATGACGTGCGGGGCTGTGATGCAATTTGGAAAACTGTGCCTGGTGGCGGTCGCCGCGCTTGCGCTTGCCGCTTGCGAAGCGCCCGGAAGCCGCGACGATGAAGACGCGGGCAAGTCGCCGGCCGAGAACCCCTTTCCGTCAACTTACAAGCCCTATCCGTCCCAGACATTGCTGATTGCCAATGCAACCGTGCTCGACGGTGCCGGGGCGCGGATCGAGAACGGTTCGGTGCTGATCGAGGGCGGAAAGATCAAGGCGGTCGGCGCGGATGTAACTGCGCCGGACGGCGCGGTCACGCTTGATGCGCGCGGTAAATGGGTCACGCCCGGCATCATCGACAATCATAGCCACCTCGGCGCCTATCCGTCGCCGGGCGTCGACGCCCACGGAGATGGCAACGAGATTTCGGGACCGGTGACGGCGGAAGTCTGGGTCGAGCACTCTGTCTGGCCGCAGGATCCGGGATTCACCCGCGCGCTGGCGGGCGGTATTACCTCGCTGCAGATCCTGCCGGGTAGCGCCAATCTGTTCGGCGGGCGCGGTGTCACGCTCAAGAACGTGCCCGCGCGCACGGTTCAGGCCATGAAGTTTCCCGGTGCGCCTTACACGCTGAAAATGGCGTGCGGCGAAAATCCCAAGCGGGTCTACGGCTATGGCCGTGGCACAACGCCGGGCGGCGCGCCTTACTCGCGGATGGGCAACGTCGCCGGCTACCGGGATGCCTGGATCAAGGCGGCTGACTACAAGAAGCAGTTGGACAAGGCAGAGTCCGGCGGCGGCGATCCGCCGAAGCGTGATCTGGAACTCGAAACGCTCGCGGGCGCGCTCAGCGGCGATATCCTTGTCCACATGCACTGCTACCGCGCTGACGAAATGGCCCAGATCCTCGATATCTCGAACGAGTTTGGCTACAAGGTGGCCGCCTTCCACCATGCCGTCGAAAGCTACAAGATTGCCGACAAGCTCGCCGAGTATGGCGCCTGTTCGTCGATGTGGGCGGATTGGTGGGGATTCAAGATGGAGGCCTATGACGGCATCCCGGAGAACATCCCGCTTGTCCACAATGCCGGTGCCTGCGCCATCGTGCATTCGGACAGCGATGTCGGCATCCAGCGGCTCAACCAGGAGGCCGCCAAAGCCTGGGCGGACGGAAAGCGCATCGGGATCGATGTGCCGATCGAGGTAGCGTGGCAATGGCTTTCGCTCAATCCGGCCAAGTCCCTCGGAATCGAAAAAGAGACGGGCAGCCTCGAGCCCGGCAAGATGGCCGATGTCGTCATCTGGTCCGGCAACCCGTTCAGCAGCTATGCCAAGGCAGAGAAAGTCTTCATCGACGGCGCCCAGATGTTTGACCGGAATGATCCGGCACTCCAGCCCGTCATGGACTTCGAGCTTGGACATCCCGGAGAAGGAGACCGCAAATGATCCGCCGCCTGCTTCTCAGCTTCGCCGCCCTGGCGGTTTCCCCCTTCGCTGCCGCCCAGCCCATCGCCATTTACGGGGACACCGTCTGGACCGGTACCAGCCAGGGCACGATCACGGACGGGATGGTTGTCATCGACAATGGCCGCATCGTCTCGGTCGGCCCCGCCTCGGGCGGTGCTCCCTCCGGGGCCACGGAGGTGCGCGCCCAATGGGTCACGCCGGGCCTGATCTCGGCCTTCTCGCGCACCGGCTTGTCGGAAGTCAGCGGTGTGGACGACGCCAACGATTCCGGCGCCGGCAGCTCACCCTTCTCCGCAGCGCTCAACGCGGCTGACGGGTTCAATCCGGAGGCAACGGCGATTGCGGTCACGCGGCTTGACGGATTTACCCGGCTTGCTGTCGCCCCGGAGGCCCAGTCCGCGCTGTTTGGCGGGCAGGGTTTTCTGGCCGACACGAGCGGCCTGCCCGGAAGCATTTTCCGGGAACGTGTCTTTGCGTTCGTGGTTCTGGGCGAGCGCGGCGCTTCGATCTCCGGAGGCTCGCGTCCGGCGGCCTGGGCCTCGCTGCGCGGCGCTTTCGACGACGTGCGCTTCTTCGGGGCGCGCTACATGACCCACAATGAGGGCAATGTGCTGACGCGCATGGACGCGCAGGCGTTGATGCCGGCCGTGAAGGGAGACCAGCTGATCCTGTTCCAGGCCAGCCGGGCCAGCGATCTGGCTGCCATCATGGATTTCAAGGAGCAGAACCCTTCGCTTCGCGTGGCCATTGTGGGCGCGGATGAAGGCTGGATGGTTGCGGGCCGGCTCGCCGAACTGGATATTCCGGTGATCGTCGATGCTTTCTCCAACCTTCCGTCCAGCTTCTCCCAGCTGGCCGCAACCAGCGAGAATGCCATGCGTCTGTCGCAAGCCGGAGTTACGGTCGCCATCGTGAACCTCGACAATGACAGCCATCTTGCCCGGCTCGCGACCCAGATTGCGGGGAACGCGGTGGCTAACGGGATGGACTTCGACGACGCCATGCGCGCCCTGACGACAGCGCCGGCCGCGATCTTCGGCATGACCGGACTGGGCATCCTGGCGCCCGGCGCGCGGGCGGATGTGGTGGCCTGGGACGGCGATCCGCTGGAGGTCACCTCGGCGCCGACGGCAGTCTATATCGACGGCGACGCCCAGCCGATGGAGTCGCGGCAGACCAAGCTGCGCGACCGCTACCGGACCCTCGACGAACGCCAGAGGCCGATGGCGTTCAAACGATAGGTGAACCAAATTTAATCCTGAAATCGCAGACCAGGCAGGCGCGCCAGCTGTACCTGTTCAACTGCCGTAAATGTTTCGGCGAGCACGCTCGATTCCTTGCCGTATAGCCGCCGCAATCAGAGGCGAAGTAACGGCGCCATTCGGAATGGGTAGAGTCATGTTGTTCGCGTTTCTGATTTCGCTCGCCATGGCCACGGGCTCCGGCCCGATGCATGCGGCCCTGGAGGCGACCGAGGCGCCGGACACCCTGCGCGCCGCTTTCACGGTCGAACTCGTCTCGAACAATGCCAGCCACACCTACCTGTTTGATCCTCGCCTGCCGCCCGGCGCGCGCTGGGTCGTGCTGGAGCATCGCGGCAATGATCCGGAGCTCGATCAGGTCGCCGCGAGCTGGGCCGCCGAGCCTGCCCCGGATGGGCGCCTGTTTCCGGACGATCTGCGCGAAAGCCTCGGCCCCTCGGTGGATGTGAACTCGGACGGGGACGCCTGGCGCATCAGCTTCCGCCATCAGCCCAACTATAACGACACCGAATTCGACGTCTGGGCGGCCGAACGCCTGAAAGCGACCGCCTGGCTTGATCCGGTCGGCGAGCGGTTCCAGCGGATCGATTACACGCTGCCCAAGCCGGTGAAGGGGCCTTCCGGTGGCAAGCTCACCCGCTATGAGCAGAGCTACCTGCTGAAGACCGAGCCGCGCTGGGGTTTCTCCTATGTGTCCGGTTTCACGATCGACCTTGAGGCCCGCGCCGCCTTCAAACGGGTCGAACGGCGGTTCGAGGCGAAAGTAACGGACGTCTACTTCTTCTTTGCGAGTACGGACGCCGAAGCGGCCTATGACGCCCGGCGGGCCGAAGCGCTACAGATGGCCTCTGGACCCACGTCGCCGGGGCGCTAGACTCGGCCCCATGACGATTCACATGGTCAAGCTCTGCGTCGGCGCAGACGATATCGACAATCTGGCCGACTGGCAGCAACGCCTCATGAAAAAGCTGCCCAATCCCGTGCACCACACGCGGATGGCGCCAAAGCGCGCCGAGGAAATGCTGGATGGCGGATCAATCTACTGGGTGATCAAGCGCGCGATCAGGGTTCGCCAGCGCATCATCGATATCCGGTCGGTGCCGGACGAGGACGGCAAGACGATGTGCGAGCTGGTGTTCGATCCCGAGCTGGTACGCACCTATGCCCAGCCGAAACGGCCGTTCCAGGGCTGGCGCTATCTTAAGCCGGGCGAGGCGCCGCGGGACCTGAAGTCCGGTGAAGCGGCGATCGACCTGCCGCCCAGCCTTGATCAGGCGCTCAAGAATGCAGGCGTCTGGTAGCTTCCAGCTCCCCAAACCCGAAGCAGCATTGAAAAATGCCGCAGGCTGGTGGAAACAGGCGGCCAGTTATCTGACGCGTTTTCCGAAAGGCCCTGTGCATGCCCCAGTTCGATATGATCCTCCTCACTGCGCAGGAGGCCGAAGGCGCCAACGTGATCGAGCACAAGGCCGGCGCGCCCGTGCATGAAGGCGGAGGCGACGAGACTTACCGGTGCGGCGGGTGCAAGACCAAGCTGCTGATCAATGTCTCCCACCGCGATGCCCACGGCGTCATCATCAAGTGTGGCAAGTGCGGAAAGATCAATACAGAGCCGCACCACCATCACCATTGAATTTTCCGGCCGTCACAGGATGATCGACAAGGCGGCCCCTCGCCTTTAAGGCGGGCCGATGGCTGATTTCCTTTCCCAGTATGGCGGCATGATCCTGTCCCTCGTTGCGGTGGGCCTGTTCGCAGGACTCGTCGCCGGCATGTTCGGTATTGGCGGTGGTGCGGTGATCGTGCCGGTATTGTTTTTCCTCTTTGACGGAATGGGATTCAGCGAAACAGCGATGCATGTGGCGGTGTCCACGTCCCTCGCGACGATCATCCTGACATCCGCCAGAAGCGTCGTGGCGCACCATGGGCACGGCGCGGTCGATTGGGAGATCATCCGGAGCTGGACGCCGTGGATCATGTTCGGAGCCGCCTGCGGCATCGGACTTTCGGGACTGATGTCCAAACAGATGCTGCTGGCCCTTTTCGGCACGCTTCTCGTTCTACTGGCAGCGCAGATGATCTTTGGCCGGCCAAGCTGGAGACTCGCTGACCGGATGCCTATCGGCGCCGGGCGCGCCGCGCTCGGTACCGGCATCGGCACCTTGTCCGCCTTGATGGGGATCGGCGGCGGCACGTTCGGCGTCAGCCTGATGACCCTGTTCGCCACGCCGATCCACCGCGCCGTCGCGACGGCTGCCGGCTGGGGGGTAGCGATCGGTTTGCCGGGCGCCATCGCTGCAATCCTGGTCGGCTGGGGCCGCGAGGGATTGCCGCCCATGTCGCTTGGTTTCGTAAACCTGCCGGCCTTTGCGCTGATTTCGGTTTTCACCGTGCTGATGGCGCCGGTCGGGGCCGCCTTGGCGCACCGTCTGCCTGCGGACAATCTGCGCAAGCTGTTCGGGCTGCTGCTCGCGCTGGTCGCCATCCGGATGGTGTGGCAGGCGACCGGTCTCTAGCGGCTCAGCCGCGCCAGAAACGGGGCGTCAGAACCGCGAAGACGACCATGAACTCGAGCCGTCCCAGCAACATTGTGACAGTGCAGACCCAGGTCGCGAAGTCGTTCAGAACGGCGTAGTTCGTGGAGGGGCCGACCACCGGTCCGAGCCCCGGGCCGACATTCGAGATGCACGCGGCGGCGGCTGAAATCGCGGACATCGTATCAAGGCCGCTGAACGAGAGCAGCGCCGCAGAGACCATGAAGGTCACGAGATAAAGGAACAGGAACACCATCACAGACTGCAGCGTGTCTTCATCGACAATCCGCCCCGCATAGCGGATCGGCGCCTTGCGGTGAGGTTGCACCATCCGCTGCGACCACGCGCGGATGGCCTTCGCGGTAATTTCGAGACGAAACATCTTGATCCCGCCAGCGGCCGAACCCGCGCACCCGCCGAGAAAGGTCGTGAACAGGAAAAGCGCAATGACGGGATCGCCCCAGGTGTCATAGGGCTTGGTCGCAAAGCCGGTACCGGTCAGCACGGAGGTAACGCTGAACACCGCATGTGTCGCTTCTTCCCAACGTTCCGGGAGTGTCACCAGTCCCAGGTGCGATTCGCGGTAAACGACGATGATCAGTGAAATGATCAAGACAAGCGCCAGGAAAAGGCGCGGCTGCGGATCGCGCAGAAGAGGACCGGCTTGCCCCTTGAGAATCAGGATCGCAAAAAGGCTGAAGGGCATTGCGGCAATCGCCATGAAGACGATCGCCACATAGATTGCGGGTGTTCCGTTGAATTGTCCGAACGAAGCATCATACGTCGAGAATCCACCGGCCGCGAGCGTGGACATCGAATGATTGATGGCATCGAACCAGTTCATGCCGGACATGCTGTAGAGAAGGGCGCAGAGCATCGACAAGGCAACATAGGCAAAGCCGATATAGGCGGCGATGTCGCTGACCTTCGGCAGGAACTTTCCGGTCCGGTCCGAGCTTTCGAGGTTGAACAGCTGCATGCCGCCGACGCGTAGCTGCGGCAGGATGGCAACCGCCGTCACGATGATGCCGACGCCGCCGATCCAGTGCAGGATCGACCGCCAGAGCAACAGGCCGCGCGGCATGTTTTCCAGGCCGACGAAGACCGTCGCCCCGGTCGTCGTCATGCCGGACACGCTTTCAAAGAATGAGTCTGTGACGGAATATCCCGACACCAGGAATGGCAGCGCCCCGACGGCGTTGATCACAACCCAGATGCTGACCGTGAGGAGGAAAGCTTCGCGCTGACCGATGTTCAGGTCACCGCTGCGCGCCATGACCCAGAAGAGACTGCCGATCAGCGCAGAGATCGCGCCTGCAACCGGAAACACGTGGGCCATGCCGTTGCCGTCTGCGATATCGATCAGCGCACACGGGATCATCGCCGCCGTCACCAGCAGGATCATTATTCCCAGCGCGTAGATGACCGACCGGAGCTGCATGCGCGGGCACCTTACGCCGCAAACCCTGCAAAGGTGTCAATGCGGCTCTGGAGCCGCGGTTTCGTGCAGGTTGACCCAGCGCCAGCCCGGCGGCTACAGCGGCGGAAATCGTTTCATTTGAAACCCTTATCCGAGTCGTACCGATGTTCGATCACCCCTCATTTGACGCCCATGAAGGCCTGCATGCCTTTCACGATGCAGCTACCGGCCTGAAATGTGTGATTGCGGTGCATTCCACGGCGCTCGGCCCTGCCGCCGGTGGCTGCCGCATGTGGAACTATCCCAGCGGCGACGCCATGCTCACCGATGTCCTGCGCCTCTCTCAGGGCATGAGCTACAAGAATGCGATGGCGGGCATTCCACTCGGCGGCGGCAAGGCCGTGATCTGGGGCGATCCCAAATCGGGCAAGTCGCCCCAGCTCTTCCGGGCTTTCGGGCGCGCCGTCGAAAGCCTGCAGGGCAAGTACTACACCGCCGAGGATGTTGGCGTGGACGTCTCCGACATGGCGACCGTTCGCGAGGAGACGCGCTTTGTGGCGGGCCTGGATGAGGGCGCGGCGGCGAGTGGTGATCCCTCCCCGGTAACGGCAAAAGGCGTTTATCTCGGCATCCGGGAAGTGGCGAAGCGCCTGTTCGGATCGGACGATCTCAAAGGCCGTACGATTGCCGTGCAGGGGGTTGGTTCGGTCGGCGGCTACACCTGCGGCCACCTCGCGGAGGCAGGCGCAAACCTTGTCATCACGGATATCGACCAGGACGCGTTGAAGGCGGTGGCCAGGAAAACCGGTGCGAAGATCGTCTCACCGGATGACATCTATGACGTGGAGGCGGACATCTTCTCGCCGAACGCGCTCGGCGCCATCATCAATGAGAAAACGCTGACACGTCTGAAGGTCAAGGGCGTGGCGGGCGGCGCCAACAACCAGCTGGTCGTGCCGGAGATGGGCGAGTTCCTGCGCCGCAAGGGCATTCTCTATGCGCCGGATTATGTGATCAATGGCGGCGGCATCATCAATGTGGCCGCTGAAATCTCCGGCAGTTATTCGCGCGACTGGGTGGAGGCCACGCTGGCCCGCCTGATCGTCACGCTGGGCGAGGTGCTCGACGAAGCGCTTGAAACCAGTCAGCCCACGAACTATGTGGCGGACCGCATCGCCCGGGCGCGCATTGCGTCGGCCCGAAAAACTACGTAGTTTCCACAGGTACGGCCCGCGCTGGTGAATGGTATGGGCTGGAAATCGGCCCGAAGCAGGCCGCAAGGAGGCCGCACATGTCGATCGTCGCCGTGCTTCAGGGATCAGCCGGAACCGATTCCCTGACCACTCAGTCCGCGCTGGCCGTCGCGCGCCAGCTCAATCTGCCACTCATCGGCCTGTGCGCGCTGCCGGATCCCCAGTCGGCGCTGATGCTCGTATCGACACCCGAAGCCGCGGGGCTATCGGCCGCCGCAACCAATAGCCTGATTGAAATGCAGAAAGACATGCTCGCCGCAGCGCACGCCGCCTTCCGAGATGTCGTGACCCAGGCCGACCACGGTCTGGAAACGACCTTCGTGCATCAGGTCGCCACCGCAGAATCTGCAGCCGCCAGCGCAGCGACGCTGGCCGAGGCCATCATTTTCCCGCGCAGCGCTGCAAAGAGCGGCGAGGCACTTTCGGTGGCTTTCGATCATGTAATGATGGACGCGCGTCTGCCGGTCGTCCTCGCCGGCGAGACGCCGCTCAAACCCGGCCCCGTGATCATCGGCTGGGATGGATCGAACGGCGCCGCGCGCGCAGTGCGGTTTCATGCCCCGCTGATCGCGGCGTTCGGTGAAGTCATCGTCGCGCAGAACCACAAGGACGCCGAACGAGACGGCGCCCGTCCGGACATCGCCCCGGGCTCGCTTGCCGACTGGCTGCAGCGCAAGGGTGCTGCGCCCCGGATGGAAAGTCTGGACGGCGAAGTCGCCGGCGCACTTCTTTCGCTCGCCGAACGGTCAGGCGCCTCGATGATCGTGGCTGGGGCTTACGGACATTCGCGCCTGGGCGAGCGGTTGTTTGGTGGCACCAGCCGCCGCCTGCTCGAATCGGGCACCGGACCGGCTCTCGCGCTCGCCCGATAATTCATCCGGAGACTGATCATGCCCCTTCGCCGCATAACGCTTCAACTCGCGCGCAACCCCGGTCTTCCGGCAGGTGACCCGGAACAGGGTTATATGATCATTGCGCCGCTGGATGATGCGGGACAGCTCGACATCGAAGCCTGGCGTGCCCATAGGAAAGCCTGCCGGGTGTTCCGTTTTCATCCGGATCCGGCTGAGAAAGCCGATGGATGGCTGACGCATCGCGGTCAGAACTGGTTCTTCCACTATGATGAAGACGCCGAGGGAGATGACGAGGCCATCTTCCGGTTCGGTGCGCACAATTTCCGCGAGGGCGAGTATGTCACGATCAGCCATGCCGCCGGTGAAGCGCAGACCTACAAGGTGACCGATATCTCGCCCGTCTGAAATGTTGCGGACCTGTAAAGACGGTGTCTTGAATTTCGTGCTCGGGCGACAGCGGTTGTTTTCCACGATGGTGTAATAGAGCCCGTATGGAAAAATTCGCTGCCCCAATCATCGCGATCGTCAGTGTGTTTCTTTACTTCACACACGATGCCGGCTTCAATTTTGAGGAAGCCAAGCCGGAGAAGCGCGTCGAGTTTGTCGAGCGTCAGTCGGCCAAGGCGGCGGCGCATGCCGGCTTTGCCATTCGCTCCAGTCCGGACGCCGTCTTCATTTCTGCAGATCAGCGCCTTGCGCGCCTGAAACTGCGTTCTGATGACGCTTCCAATTTCGGTACTCACCAGCTTCAGATTTTCACGCGCGCCTGCAAGGGCTATTCCGACTCCTACCTCGGAAAGCACGATATCTCTCTCCGCTTCGAATTCTACCGCGATACCGGCGCCATGACCGGCACTATGTCGCTGTCACCCGGCGTTTGTGCGCGGCAGGCTGCCAAGGTCAGCTGACCTCAGAAATCCCACCGTAGCTGAATACCGTAAGTGCGGGGTTCGTTGACGAAGCCGGTAAGGTTGTTGAAATCGATCCCGCCTTCTAGGGCCTCTTCATCGAGAATATTCCGTACAAAGATGGATGCGTCATAGCCGCGATCGGATTTGAAGCCGGCTTTCAGGCCGCCCTCCCAATATCCTTCCTGACCGAACTCGATGCTCTCATACAGGAAGAAGTTCGTCTCCCCTTTGAACGCCCAGTCGGTGTAGCCGTAGATCTCGCCGCCGGGTACGGGCACGCCGTAGCGTGCGGTGGCGTTGGCGATCCACTC
>JBBSAZ010000013.1:0-23682 GCA_038251755.1 Caulobacterales bacterium | reverse complement strand
GGTCGCCGCCTACCGCACCGTGCCGGACGACCGCACATGCCATTCCCTGCACGCCTACTTCATCCGCCCCGGCGACCCGAAAGTGCCGATCATTTACCAGGTCGACCATTCCCGCGACGGCGGCAGCTTCACCACCCGCCGCGTCGTCGCGATCCAGCACGGCAAGCAGATCTTCAACCTCGCCGCCAGCTTCCATGTCGTCGAAGAAGCCTGGCATCACCAGCACGAGATGCCGAAAGTCATCGGCCCCGAAGAAGTCGAAGACCGCAGCGAATGGCGCAAGCGCTTCGCCGAGAAACTGCCCGAGCGCCACCGCGGCCATTTCCTCCGTCCCCGCCCCATCGAGATGCGCGAGATCGCCCCGCTGCATCCGACGCGCCCCGCCATCGCCAGCGACAGCCATGACCTCTGGTTCCGCGTCGCCCGACCCATCGTCGAGGCGCCCTGGCTGCACCACTGCCTCCTCGCCTATGCCTCCGACATGGCCCTCCTCGGCACCGGCAACCGCCCGCACGGCGTCTCCTGGATGACCGGCGAACTGATGTCCGCCAGCCTCGACCACGCGATGTGGTTCCATGCCCCCCTGAAGTTCGACGACTGGCACCTCTACTCGATGGACAGCCCCTATGCCGGCGGCGGGCGCAGCTTCAACCGCGGCAAGGTCTTCGACGCGGCCGGCAACCTCGTCGCCTCCGTCGCGCAGGAAGGCCTGATGCGCAAGGTCGTCCGCAAACCGAAGGACTGACCTTCTTGCTCTGCCTCTGAGCCCCCATGTGGCGTTATCGCAGTTTCCCGCAGGCGATGCATCTCTTGCGCGAAGGCGATGACATCCCGTCACTTGGCGGGAAAAAGCGAGGATAAAAGAGAATGACGGAGAGGAAATCGTCATGCCCTGTGCAATGATTGCATGCGGATGAAGCAGTTTGGCGCGCACCGGAATCCGCACTTGTGCCGACTTACGCCTACAAGAAACACTCCTCCGGAAAAATAAAAACCTTCCCGCTCAAGCGCTTATAAGATTCCCGGCTTTTCCGTCCGCTACACCTCCGTGCACGGAGGTATAATTCCTCCCTGCTCACTCAAGAAACTTCCCAAGCAAAAGCCCCTCCTCTCCCATTGCTCCCCAATGGCCCCCTCCTCTACCGGAGGAAGAGGAGTGAAGGCCCACGCCACTTAACCCCTCTCCCGCATCGCGGGCTTGCGAAGGCAGGAAATTGCATGCGATTTCCCGAGCAAGGAGGGACCCACCGCGAAGCGGTGGGAAGTGAGTGTCTTGGCCAAACAACGCGCACCCCGAAGGAACCTACGGTCTTCGGAGAGGCTAGCCTCAGGTCACAGACCCATACTCCGCCCCCGCCGCGCCGAACCAGTCCCGCCAGAACGCCTTCACCTCGCCCAGAGGCAGCGCATATTCCTGACGCGGAACAATCCGCGCGACGACCTCGACGCCCTCCAGACCGGCCCGCATGTCGGCCAGCGGAGACTCCGCCCAGACATCCGCGTCCGCACCGCTCTTGTACATCGAAAAGCCCGGCGAATGCTGCATCAGGTCAGACACGAGGATCAGCCGGCGCACCGGCACATGGCGCTGGAAATCCGGCCGGTCGGCCAGCGTATACATAGCCTCCATGAGCGGCGAGCTCGGCGCCACGGTATCGCGCAGCGATTGGTCCGCCTGCAGCATCAGGGGCGCATGGAATTTCCGCTCCCAGGCCGCCGCGATCATCTTCGGGTTCTGGAACACCGGATTGGATTCTGCCGCACTCCCCGGCGAGCAGCCGGTGAACACTTGAACCGGGTCATAGGGCGAAGCCGAATTCGGCACGACCAGCGTCAGGCGCCCATACCGCGGCAGGCTGCGCGCCTCCCCATCCAGCAAGGTGCGCACCCAGTCGAGATCGGTCGCGTTGAAAGGATCGGACTGGTCGACCAGCACGATCGTATGCACCGGGTCTTCCCGGTCCAGCTTGCAGCCTGTCTCCGGGTCGGTCGCCGGCGGCTGGTGGATAGCAGCGGCAGCAAACAGTCCGAATACGGACGTCAGCATCAGCGCAATCGCGCTGCGCCAGAACCAGGGGCCTCTTTCTCTGCGTCGCGGCATGGTCTATCCCGTCCTCTTGGCATCGCCGGAGGCCTTCGCCTCCCGCACCCGGCCGATTTCTTCAGCCACTTTCTTCTCGATCGACGACAGACCCTGCTGCACCTGCTGGATATGCGTCTCCAGCCATTCGCGCGTCAGGTTCAGCGCCGTCACATTCTGGTCGATCACCTTGATCGCCGCATTCGCCTGCGCGCGTTCTTTCGCGTAATCGAAGGGCGGTAATTGCGGCGTGATGATCTCGTCGAAATAGACCGGGCAAGCCGCTTGCTCGCCCAGTTTGTCACGCAGCGAATTACGCGTGCGCCGGTGTGCCTGCCGGTAGGCCACTTTCAGCCCGCGCTCCTGGTCGGCGGCCTTCGCTGCAATCGAGACGGCAATATCGCGCCGCGATTCCAAGAGGTTCATCGCCTTTTCGATTTCCCGCTTCGCCATCGCATGGCGCGAAAGCTGCGTCTCGAACCACATCCGGCTCGCGGAGAAATAGCCCGACAGGTCGCCGCGCAAGTCCTCGCGTAGTTGCTGGCGATGCTCATACGCCTTGCGCTCCTTGCGCCACACCCGGCCATAGCCCGGATAGGGATCGGAAATCCGGTCATAACCCTCGTAGACTGCGAGCGCAAAAACCGTCAGCCCAAGGATCAGCAGCGCCAGCGCTACAAAGCTCTCGAAGCCGATAATGTTCGGGAACATGTCGCGTACGACAAGGCCCGGCGGGATCTGGAACATCGAGAATTCCGCGAGCGTCCCCGCCGCTTCGGCGGCCAACAGTCCCTCCTCCACCGCGTCGCGGAAGTGCGCCACGAAGAAGTTCAGGAAGATACCCGTCAGGATGCAAACGCCCGCAATCACGCCGCCCGTCACCTTAGCCGGCATCGCCGGATGGTTGAGATAGCGCAGGCCGAAAAAGCCGGCCGTCACGCCGAATAAAACGTTCACCGCCGAAACGCCGAACGCCACCAGCAGCCCGCCCAGCAGGCCCGCGCTCTGCGCGTCCTTGAACAACAGCGCGTTAAACGCCCCCTCCACAAGCATGATGAACACGAGAATGGCGATCGCCTGTTCCACGTTCTTCTTGATGTCCGGCGTGCGCTGGCCAATGCCGGCGCCGTGGCGTTCCTTGAAAGATTGAAGTTCGATGATCGCGGCGGAATGGCGCTCCTTCGCGTCATTCGAATCGTCGGTCTCATAGTGGCGGAACTCGTGCTCCTCCGCCTTGATCGCCTCGCGCAGCTGGTCGGGATGAATGTCCGCTGGCGCGGTGTCGTGGATATAGTTGCGCACCCCGGCGGCAGTCGTCGACATCCACGTCGTCAGGCCCCGGCGCACTTCCTCGGCGCGCTCGGCGATCAGCTGTTCGCGCTCGCTCCACTGGTCTTGCGTCATCGCTTCGGACGAGGGCAGCGCATCCTCGGCGTCCCGCCGCGCATCCTTCCGCGTCATACCCCGGCTGAGGCCCAGCTCGCCCCGGGCGCGCTTGCCTTTCAGTCCGTGGTCGGACAATTCATTGCGGCCCTCGAGCGGCTTGATCTGTTTCGGGCATCCGATGTCCGTGCCCCAGCGCACAGTCTTCTTCATCCTGTCTGTCCTTGTACCGTTATCCGAAAGCCTCCCATCAGGCCTGATGCGAAGCGTGGGCGCCGAGACTTGACAGAGTCTGAACGTGGAAGGCTCCTTCCAAAATCGTAATGTTCGCTAACTGAGCACTTTGTAATGCGCTGTCCGTGTGCGCAAACCGAACGAATTCATCGGCTTAGGCCGTGCCTGTATCCGCCAGGACACAGCCCCCGCGATTCTTGCGCGGTAAGCCTTTGCTAACGCCTGTGTTCAAACGGAGGTCAAACAGCCCGTGTCAGGCGCATTCCCGCAACAGCTCCAGCAGAGCGCCGCCGGACTGGTAAGCCGCAAAGATATCGCCGCTCGGCAGGTATCCGAAGGGTATCGCCACCCGCTTCGACTCGGCCTCGAAGCCGGCCTTCCAGGTTGGCGTGGTCTCGGCGCCCGAGAGCGCAATGCCCCGCATCCGCGCGAAAACGCCGTCCGAGAGGAACGGATCGTCGCTGAGAGAATAGCGTATCTCGTTCCGGAACGTGTCCGAATGGATCGCGGCGCCGACCGCCCATGCGGCCTCGATGTCGCGGGCAAAAGTGCGCACGAACTCGATGTCGCCGGGGCTTTTCTGCGTCACGGTCTCGTAAAACCGCGAGGGGCTGACCCGCCGGGCAATCTGGCGCAGTGCTTCCAGCGACAAGCGTGCCGCAGCAGGGTTCTGCAGCGCCTGGATGAGGATCGGACCAAACCATTGCGGACGAAACTCGGCCAGGATGTCCCGGTTGAACACGCAGTTCACATAGGCCGAATAGGTCACCCGCGGCGAAGAGCTGGCAACCCGGTAGCCGGCCGGACAGGCCGAGCCCACCGAGACGAGCACGGCATTTTCCAGCCCTGCCTCATCCAGGAATTGCCCGAGCAGCGTGGCCTGTTCGTCCACTGCGCCGACCCGGTCCGAAGCGCCGAAGCCCGGCCGCCGAATCGCGACGACGCCGAAACCGGCGTCCGCTGCATCGACGCAAAATCCCCAGGCCGGGCAGTTGGCATATTCCAGCGAATGCAGAAAAATCAGCGGACGCAGACCGTCGGCGCCAAACTGCATGTATTCAAGCCGCCGCTTCGACAAACCGACCCGCGCCGACTGCCAGACGCGCAGCACGCGCTTCTTGTCGCCGACTTCGTCGAGCGCATTGCCGCGCGGTGAGTCCGCCGGCACAGGAAGTGGAATCCAAACATGGGTCATAAGTGCCTGCGGGCTAACTACCCTGAAAGTGCATTTTGGCAACCCAAGTGCAAGCAGTACCGCTTAAGTTGACAATCTGCCGGTCAGGCCCGGTCCGCAATCAGCTGCAGCAGGGGGCCGGGATTCTGGTAGAGCGCAAAAAGGCTGCCTGCCGGCAACATGGCCGTCGCGATGCCCAGCTCGGCAGATTTTGCCTCGAACCCGGTGCGCCATTCAGCTTGCGTATCGGCGCCGATGACAGCAATGCCGGGAAAGTTGGCCAGTAAGCCGGGCGTCAAGGCTGGGTCCGGCATCAGGCCGCGCAGCTCCCGCTGGAAGGTTTCAGTCTTCATCGCGCAGATACAGTCCCAGGCTTCGGCAAGGTCACGCGCATGGCTGCGGATGAAATCGGAATCGTTTTCAACCTTCAGGAAATTCTCGTAGAGCGACTGATGGCCGGAACGCCGCCCCATTTGCGTAATCGCCGCCAGCGACAGGCGCGCGCCAGCGCCGGTCTGTACGGTCTGCAGGATAACGTCGCGAAGCCAGGGCTCGATGTTGCCAAACGAGATGGAGGAATAAGCGGGCCGCGCCAGCAGCGTGAACGCGATCCGCCCGCTCGCCTGCGCCAGCCTCAGCCCCGCGGGGCGAGCTGTGCCCTCGACGATCATCACGGCGTTCTCGAACTGCGCTTCATCTAGGAAGTCCGACAGCAGGCGCACTTCTTCCGCGATCGTGCTGACCGGGCTCGTCTCGCCAAAGCCGGGCCGGCGCACTGAGACGATGCTGAAGCCCTTCTCCGCCGCATCGACACAAAGCCCCCAAGGGGGCGCCATCGGATAGTCGACCGAATGAAGCCAGATCAGCGGGCGCAGTCCCGCCTGCCCGAACTGCATAAACTGGACGTGTTTGCCGAGGCCGCCAAGATAGGCCGTCTGCCAGACACGCAGGATACGTTTGCGGCTGCCAACCTTGTCCAACTGGTTCGCCTGCGGATCAATCGCGGCGACTGCCTTCCTATCCTCGGCAGGCTTTTCAAAAAGGGCCACTGGCTTAGACATCCGAGGTTCCGAAGCGGTTACAGTTCTTTAGACGCTCGTCTGTTTGCCGATTCGCTGCGAACAAGGCAAGAGGACCCTGCGTGTCCGTCTGTTTCAGAGCCCGCTCAAGATTCGCGTTTGGTGATACCAAACTTCCACCGCAAGGGGAATAGTCGAGGCTGGGGGTGAAGTTTGTCTTGCATACCCTCGCGGCAAAGGCGCAGCCTGCCAATGCACAAGAAACCAGACAACCGGAGTGAACCGCCATGCCCGATCCGAACATCCTGAAGCGCCTCCATCCGGAATTCGAGCCTCTGTTCGCGCAGTTTGCCGTCGTGCCAGAAACACCGCCGACGATTCCCGAGACGCGCGCCATGTACCGCGCGCTGCAACCTGCCGCGCCGCAGTTGAAAGTCGGCGAAATCCGGGACGCGACATTTCCGGGCCCCGCCGGCCCGGTGAAAATCCGCCACTATATTCCCGAGGGCAAAGGTCCCTTCCCGGTGATCGTGCATTTCCACGGCGGCGGCTTCATCATGGGCGATCTCGAGACGCATGACGCCCAATGCCGCCTGCTTTGCCGGGAGAGCGGCTGCATCGTGACGGCGGTGGATTACCGTCTGGGCCCGGAGCATCCCTATCCGGCGGGACATGAAGACAGCTTCGCGGCCCTGCGCTGGGCAGGTTCGAACGCGACGCTGTTCGGCGGCGATGCCAGCCGGCTCGGCGTCGCCGGCGACAGCGCAGGCGGCCACCTTGCACTCTACTGCGCCCTGCGCGCCAAGCGCAGCGGCGGCCCGTCGATCAAGGCGCTGCTCGCCATCGTGCCTGGCGTCGTGATGGGCCCTCCGCTGACGGACGAGATCAAGGCGGGGCGCGAAGCGCGCAATAACAGCCTGCTCGGCACCGAAGGCATGGACAATTTCGTTGCCGCCTATTTCCAGGACCCCGCCGATGCAAGCGACCCCGCGCTAAACTTCCTCGGCGCGGATGTCTCCGGCCTGCCGCCCTCAATCATCGCGCCGGCGGAGATCGACGTGCTGCACGACGAAGGTGTGGCGATGGCGAAACACCTTGAAGCTGCCGGCGTTCCGACGCAGCTGATGGTGGCCGAAGGCATGGTGCACATCTATTTTTCGGTGACGGAAGTGTTCCCGTCCGCTAAGCCCTGGGCGGTGAAAGCGGCGAAGGCGATGGGCGTGTTGATGCGGGCGTAGGTCCGCCTCACTCCACCGCCGGCGCGGCCACCACGGGAATGTCCGTGAACGGCTTGATGCCGAAGTGCGGATAGATCTCGCTCGGGAAATAGACCGTGTCGCCTTTCGAGACGAGCCGGATGGTCTTGATCGCCTTCAGGTCCTCCACAGGATTACCGGGAACCAGGAAGAAGTCCGCTTTCTTGCCAGGCTCGATAGAGCCGAGCTCGGCGCCGAGGCCCATATAGTCGGCCGCCTCGAAGGTCGCGCGGGCGAGGATTTCGGGCGCCGTAAAGCCGGCCTGCTGGTAAAGCTCCAATTCGCGGTGCAGCGTCAGCGCGCCGCCGAGATCGGTGCCCATGACGATGAAGATGCCGCGGTCCTTCATGCGTTTGACCGTGCCGATGACCTGGTCGAAGGCGCCCTTGTAGGCGGCGTCCTCTTCTGGCGTACTAATGGCAGACCAGGCGGCCTTCGCCTCCCGCTGAACCGCGACCGGCATGTTTGCCACATAATCCGCCATGCCGGCTTGCATCTCGCCATTGCGGGCCAGCAGCAGCGCCTCGTGGATCGCAATCGTCGGGTCGATGGCGACGCCGTTCGCGACCATCAGGTCGAGCGTCTTGTTGACAGCCTCGCCGTCAAGGTCGACCTGCGGCAGGCGTTGGAGCGCGGTGAGGCGTAGCAGCGTGCGGGTGTCTTCTTCCGGCGCGAGCACCCAGCCGAGCATCAGCTGGTTGATATGGGTGATCTCGTCATAGCCGTCCTCGATCATCGTGTTCGCATTGGTGAAAGCGGGGATGTGGCCGGAGACGCGCAGGCCGCGCTCCCTGGCGCGGTCCACCATCGCGGGCACCCAGGCCGGGGTGATCGAATTGTAGATCTTGATCTGCGGATAAGTCCCCTGGTCGGCATACCAGTCCACCGCCGCAACGGCTTCGGCTTCGCTGCTGACGAGGATGCCATTGTTCGAGTTGAAGGGGCTCTTGCCTTCGATGAACCCCAGACGGACAACGCGGGGGCCAGCGAGCGTACCCGCCTCGATCTTGGTGATCAGTTCACTGAGGACCGGATTGTCATTGCCCATGTCGCGGATCAGCGTGACGCCGGCGGCAATGTTCTTGAGGGCGGCGTCCTGGCCCATATGGCCGTGCATCTCGGCAAGGCCCGGGATCAGCGATCCGCCCTGCCCGTCCACCACATAGGCGCCCGAGGTATCGGCTGCGCCCGGCGTGACGGACTTGATCAGGCCGTTCTCGACGATGACGGTCGAGGGTGCCGTCATTGCCTTCGCCTTGGGATCGAACAGGCGGACATTTGTAATCGCCAGCGGTGCGTCGTACGTGTGGGCCGTCTCGGCCTGGATCGTCTCGAGACGCTCCGTGGACAGACGGGTCGCAATCTCCTTCAGCTGGTCGTCGGTCTCCTCATAGCCTTCGCGCACGATGACGAAGCGGGGTGATATCATGGCGAAGAGGTCGCCTTCCGCATCGAGCAGGAAATAGCTCGGGTCCGTATCGTCGCCGACGAGAGAAAAGGCCGCCGCCTCGACCGGGCCGCCGGCGCCGCCGAGGCGCACGGTTTCGATCGGGCTCATCGACAAGGCGCCCGCTGGCCAGGCCGGTAGCGTACGGTCGGCATCGGCGAGCAGTGCTTTCGAGTAGATGGCAAGCGTGTAGGGCGAGGCGTTCTGCGGCACGTAGATCGTCGGCTCCGTCATCGCGGCGGTGGACGAACCGGTCGTGTCGGTCCAGCTGGCGACGCCGTTGTCGAGCGCGAAAGTCTCGTGGATCTCGTTGCCGAAGGTGGTCGCGCCGTCAATGGTCCAGCTGACGGGGAGACCGTCGGTGCCGAGCTTGATCGTCTCGGCGAGCGTGGGCCCTCGGCCATTGTTGCGGAACTCGTAATCGATCTTGACCGTGTCACTCGTCGTGGTTGCGACGAGCTGGCCGAGGGTCGTGTCGTTCAGGCGGACGGAAAAGGTTTCGGTGGTTGCGGCGGATGCTGCAGAACGCTGGAGCGCCGGCACCTCGGCCTCATGCGCGCAGGCGCCCAGAACAAACAGCGCCGCCAGCGCCGTGGAGCCAAACCGGTTGATCATGTCGGATACCCTTCCCGCCCGGGCCGCTCTTGCAGCGGCCTTGTTGCGGGCATTGGTGGCATATTGTGGCGGGGGTGGGAAGTTATGGCTCATGCAAAGCGGCGGGATTTCATCCCGCCCTCCACATTTGCCAAGCTACTCGACTCATCGTGAGCGAAGTCGAAGGTTGGGCCAAGCCGGGCCTTCGCTCTGTGTGGCCTATCTCTCGATTTCGCTCAGGATGAGCTCAACTCATTTGGCGGAGGCAGGAAGGCGGGATAAATCCCGCCCTACAGCGGAATGTTGTCGTGCTTCTTCCAGGGGTTGGTCAGCTTCTTGTTCTTCAGGGTGCGGAGGGCTTTGGTGACGCGGCGGCGCGTGTTGTGGGGCATGATGATGTCGTCGATATAGCCCTTCTTCGCGGCCACGTAGGGATTGGCGAAGTTTTCCTCGTATTCCTTGGTGCGGGCGGCGAGTTTTTCCGGGTCGCCCGCTTCCTTGCGGAAGATGATCTCGACGGCGCCCTTGGCGCCCATCACGGCGATCTCGGCCGTGGGCCAGGCATAGTTGACGTCGCCGCGCAGGTGTTTGGAGCTCATCACGTCATAGGCGCCGCCATAGGCCTTCCGTGTAATGACGGTCACTTTCGGAACGGTCGCCTCGGCATAGGCGAAGAGGAGCTTGGCGCCGTGCTTGATCAGGCCGCCATATTCCTGCTTGGTGCCCGGCATGAAGCCTGGGACGTCCACGAAGGTGACGATCGGGATGTTGAAACAGTCGCAGAAGCGCACGAAACGCGCCGCTTTGCGGGAGGCGTCAATGTCGAGCACGCCGGCCAGCGTCATCGGCTGGTTCGCGACCACGCCGACGGTCGAGCCTTCGATGCGGCCGAAGCCGCAGATGATGTTGCCGCCGAAACCGGGGCTGATCTCGAAGAAGTCGCCCTCGTCGAGCACCTTGGTGATCAGCTCCTTCATGTCGTACGGCGTGTTCGGGTTCGGCGGGATCAGCGTGTCGAGGCTCATCTCCTGGCGGTCGAACACATCGTGCACCGGGCGAACGGGCGGCTGTTCGCGGTTCGACGCAGGCAGGAAATCTATCAGGCGGCGCATCTGGATCAGCGCCTCGATATCGTTCTCGAAGGCGCCGTCAACGACACCGGATTTCTTGGCGTGCACCGACGCACCGCCGAGGGTTTCATGCGTCACTTCCTCGTTGGTGACCGTCTTCACAACGTCCGGACCCGTCACGTACATGTAGGACGTGTCCTTCACCATGAAGATGAAGTCGGTCATCGCGGGGGAGTAAACGTCGCCGCCGGCGCAGGGGCCCATGATGACGGAGATCTGCGGGATGACACCGGAAGAGAGCACGTTCTCCATGAAAATGTCCGCATACCCCGCAAGCGAATCGACGCCTTCCTGGATGCGCGCGCCGCCGGCATCGAACAGGCCGATCACCGGCGCACCGTTCTGCACCGCCATCTTCTGGACCTTCACGATCTTGGCGGCATGCGCGAGGCTGAGCGAGCCGCCGAACACGGTAAAATCCTTCGAGAAGACATAAACGAGGCGGCCATTGATGGTGCCCTGGCCGGTGACGACGCCGTCGCCGGGGATCTTCTGGTTCTGCATGTCGAAGTCCGAGCAGCGATGCTCGACGAACATGTCATATTCCTCGAAGCTGCCTTCATCGAGCAGGACCGCGACGCGCTCGCGGGCGGTGAGTTTGCCCTTGGCGTGCTGGCTGTCGATACGGGTCTGGCCGCCGCCGAGCCGCGCCTGTTCGCGCCTGGCTTCCAGTGCCTCGATGGTTTTGTTCATGCCCCGGCGCTCCTCAGGAAATCTGTTCAAAATCTGCAGGGTGACTGATTACCTGCTCGCACGGGGATGGCAAGCTGGGGCGCCGCGACAGATGACCCTGCCGCTACGGAAAAGAAGCGCCCCGGATGTCCGGTCCGGGGCGCGGTTAAGGCTTCAGGGGTTAGGCTGGATTACCAGCGGCGCGGGGGTGGGCCTTTGCCCTTGTGGGGGCGCGGGATGCCCTCGACCCTGACGACGCTGCCGCGACGGATTTCGCAGGAGACGCGGGTCTCCACGTCGCGGCGGCGTCCTTCGAACTCGACCTCGTCGAGGGTGACGAAGAAGCCGCGCGGACCGATCTGGCGCACGCGCTGGTCGTCGTCGATATCGACCTCGCGGTAGCCGAGCTGGCGCGCTTCATAGCGCACCGCCTGGCGGCAGGCCTGCACGGCGTCGCGGGACAGTTCCCGCACTTCGCGGTCGGTCTGGCCATACTGGTTGAGGCCTCGGCGATAGTCGCCGCCCCGGCGGTGCTGGTCATAGCCGGCGCTGCCGAGGGCCAGGGTCAGCGTAGTGCTATCGCTGATCCGGGTTTCAATTTTGGCGACGCTGCGCGTGTCAGCAGCGGCGGGAAGCGTGAAGAGCGCCGGCGCAGCAAGCGCAACGACGGCGGCTCCAAGAGACTTGATGGGTTTCATCATGAGTGCAGATTTGCACGGGCCTGCCAAACGGGGCCTGAAGCGCACATTCATTCTCGGTTTCGCTGGCGTTCACCTTTGTTCAGCGATCCGGCCCCCGGAAATTTAGTGAGCGATTGTTCGCATTGCCGCATTTTCGCCTTATTTCAATGTGAGTGAGTGTTTGTTCGCAAACAGGGAGACCCCGAACATGACCGCCCGCCTGATGACCCCCTTCTGCTTTGCCTCGCTGCTTGCCGCCGCGCTGATCGCGGAGGGCGCGCTGGCCCCGCATATCCCTGCCGGAACGCGGCGCGCGCAGCCGGTTGCTGACGACGCTGCGACGTATGCGGATATCTACCAGCTCGCTTATTGGCAGGATGAGGCTTAGCCCCCGGCGCCGGGTTGCGCGGTTCCCACGGGGGACGGCGCTGCCAAGGGCTCAGAGGAGTGAAAAGCCTCTGAGGTTGATTTTCTCTTCCTTGATGAAGGACCGGAAATCTGTAACGGCCTGCGACCATTGGTAGGCTTCATCGAGGCCGAAGCTGTTGTCGTCATCGAGAAATACGCGCACGACCGCGCAGACAACGGGGCCGAGATCGTCGGTCTTGTCGATGGTCAACGTGCCGCCATAGCGGTTGAGGTTGAAGCGATTGGCTGCTTCCAGCATGGCCGTCCGGTCATTGGTTTCAGCCAGAGGGAGGCAGGCCTTCAGCGCCACTTCCTCGCACTGCTGGGAATCGAGCACGTCCCCCGCGCAGCGGCGCAACCCAGCCACGAATCCGAGCCCCTGCAGCTCTGCAGACAGCATCGGTTGGCCATACAGGATTGCAGCGCGTGATCTCTCCACACCGACCGATTCCAGTGCGGCTCGGACCGAGGCCACACTGGCAGGTTCTGCGCCTGCGGCGCCTGACAAGGCAGCCAGACACAGCAAGGGCGCCAGGAACCGAACGAAACGAAGATGCATGGAAAAGACCTGAATGGGTCACCAGATGTGCCGAATTGATAGGGCTTCTGCTTCCCGCGGCAAGCGCGCACGCGCAGGATTCCGGAACCTTTTCGCCAGCAGCACGTTTACGCTTCATTAGGGGGGAATGATGCATGCGTGCGCCCATATTGACCACTTCTCATTCAACGTTGGAAACGCGGGCGCCGAAGGCGATGCAGACCCTTAAAATCGAGATGGCTTTCGCCGGCGCAGCGCTGTTTGCGCTCGGCGCATTTTTCGGCACGCGTCCTTCCGGTGCTGAGGCTGGAACGGTGGAAGCTGCGCCCGTGCGCGCCTTCACCGAAGCTGACTATGCCGTGTTCGACCGTGGCTTCATGCTGGACGATCAGCCCTGCATGGTGGGCCTCGAGCAGCAGAACATCTGCTTCTCGCCGTCGCCGCTGGAAGCACGCATCCACGCCGGCGCGGTCGTGCCATTGGATGTGCCTCTGGTGGCCGCTGAATTCCGCGTGATCGTCGAGACCGACCTGAAGGATCCCGCCCTGAGGACGGTTCGCTTCGGACAGACGCTGGCGCTGGTCGACCCCGAAACCCGGGTGGTCGTTGACCAGATGCGCCTGCTGCCGTCCGCCAGCTAAGGCTTGGCGCCGCAACCGCTCCGGCGTAAGCGGGGCGGATGACCGATCCCAGACCCAAACGTTTCTACAAAGTGGCCGCCGCCGAACGCCTCGGCGATGGCTGGACCGTGGCGCTCGACGGGCGCACGATCAAGACGCCTGCACGCGCCGCCCTCGCCTTTCCGGTCCGCGGACTGGCCGAGGCGATCGCCGCGGAGTGGGACGCGCAGGCGGAGCATATCGATCTCCTGAACCTCCATCTCACACGCCTCGCGAACGTCGCCATCGACCGGACGCCCGAGGCACGCGACGGAATGGCCGACGAGCTCGCCCGCTTCTGCGAGACCGACCTGATCTGCCACATCGCGGAGGAGCCAGAGGATCTGATCGCGCTGGAGGAAGGCCATTGGTCGCCGGTGCGCGAGTGGGCCGCAGATACGCTGGGCGTGATCCTGGTGACCACAGAAGGCGTGCGCGCGACACCGCAGCCGGATGCCTCACTGGAGGCGGCGCGCGACTATGCGCTGAGCCTTGATGATTTCCGGCTGACGGGGCTGGTCTATGCCGCCGCGCTGTATGGCTCGGCGCTGCTGGCGATGGCGGTGTGCGAAGGTGTTCTGCCTGCGGAGGAAGCGTTCGAGATGTCGAAGCTGGACGAGGCCTGGCAGGCTTCGCGCTGGGGCGAGGACGAAGAGGCGGCCGCCGCGACAGAAGCGAAGCGTGAGGAAGCGCGGGCGATCGGGCGGTGGTTCCGTGGGCTGGCGGGCTGACGGCTTTCAGGCCGGCGCAAAAGTCTGCAGGCTGTCCGTCAGTGTACGGAAGTCATGGTGGATTTCGTCGGCGCCGGCTGCTTCCAGTTCGTCTGCACGGCCGAAACCCCAGCTGACGCCCAAAGAACGCACGCCGGCGGCGCGGCCCATGGCGATATCGTGGATGGCGTCGCCGATCATCAGCGACTGGGCAGGCACGCAGCCAAGGGCGCGCATCGATTGTTCGACCATGAAGGGATGCGGCTTGCCGGGGCCGTCATCGGCGCACCAGACGGTGTCGAACATCGATCTGATGGGGTGTTTTACGAACAGACCGTCGAGACCCCGGTGCGTTTTGCCCGTGGCGATGGCGAGCAGCCAGCCATCCTGTTTCAGCCGATCCAGAACTTCGAGCGCGCCCTCATACATCGGCTCGTGATGGCCGGGCGCTGCGCGCTGCACCGTAAAGGCGTTCTTGTAGTGATCAACCAGAGTATCCAGCCGCTCGGCGCCGATGTCCGTCGGCGCAAGGATCGTGAGCGCTTCCACCAGGCTGATGCCGATGACCCGGCGGGTCGCATCATAGTCCGGGGGCGGAAGGCCGGTTTTCCGGAATGCCGATTCCATGCAGGCCTGGATGACGGCGCGGGAGTCGACGAGCGTTCCGTCTACATCCCAGATGGCCAGACGCAATGGCGGCATCAGAGGAATGGCGCCAGCGGGTCTTTCCCGGCTTCCTGCTCGAGGAAGCCGAGTGTGGCGAAGGTTTCGACCATGTGCGGCGGCAGAGGTGCTATAATGACCGTCGGCTTGCCGCGCTCGCGCGGGATGATCAGGGCACGGGCGTGCAGGTGCATACCCTCGGCGAGGCCCTGCGGGACTTCGCGGCGGGACTGGTACTTGTAGTCGCCGAGGATCGACGTGTTCATCTCCAGCATGTGGAAACGCAACTGATGCATGCGGCCGGTTTCAGGTCGCATCGCAACCCACGCGGCCTTGCCGCCGGCCTGCGAGATGACGGTGTAGTCTGTGATGGCATGTCGGGCGCCTTCGACGCCCTGGGCCGAACGGATCATCCGCTCACGGTCCACATCACGGCGCTTGGAGGTCGATTTCGGATCATAAGGGCGATAGCCCGAGGGTTCGTCCGCATCCGGAATACCCTTGATCATCCAGCAGCGGATCTGGCCCATCGGCGGGTTCGGCACACCGACGGTGACCGCCCAGTAGACCTTGTCCATCTCGCGGCCCTTGAACATGTCGGCGAGCTGGTGCGCCGCGCGCGGGTGCTTGGCGATCAGGAGTACGCCGGAGGTTTCCTTATCGAGCCGGTGGACGAGGACGGGGCGGTGCTCCTCTTCGCCGTACACACCCATCAGCAGGCCGTCGATATGGCGGCCCTGTCCCGAGCCGCCCTGCACGGCGATGCCGGCGGGCTTGTTCAGCGCCATCATGTCATCGTCTTCGTAGATGATGATCGACTTCAGAAATTCCTTGTCCTCGGCGCTGGCCCGGGCCGCGTGGTGGGCCTTCGGCGCCATCGTCTCGGTGCTGAAGATAGGCAGGCGGACTTCATGGCCCGCCTCAAGGCGCGTGCTCGCCTTGGCGCGGGCGCCGTTGACGCGGATCTGGCCCGTGCGCAGCATCTTCTCGATCTGGCCCTGGGTCAGCTGGGCACGCCGCTTGATCCAGCGATCAAGGCGCGCGCCGGCTTCCTGGTGGGAAACGGTTTCGGTGATGATCTGTCCGCTCATGCGAAAGCCCGCCTTGCAATCCAGAGGCCGAGGCCGAGCGCGGCGACGCTGAGAATGACCGACAGCGCGGCATAAGCGAGCGCTTTGCCGGCCTCTCCGCTGCGGAGCATGTTCATTGTTTCGAGCGAAAAGGCCGAGAAAGTTGTGAAACCGCCGAGCACGCCGGTGGCGAGGAAGAGGCGCAGGTCCTGTCCGCCTTCGGCCGCCTTGAAGGCAAACCAGCCGGCAGCGAGACCCATGGCGAATCCGCCGATGAGGTTCACCGAAAAGGTGGCCCAGGGCCAGTTGGCCGGGAGATGACGCACACTCAGGAGACCGGCGCCGTGGCGCAGGGATGCACCGATGGCCCCGCCTGCAGCGACGAGAAGAAAGCTGTTCATGGCGGGCGTTTACACGCGCGAAAGGCGCGGCGCCAGTGTGTATTGGCGGGCCTTGCGCAGGGCCGCGTTACAGATCAAATACCGGCATCAAAGCGGGTGTAGCTCAATGGTAGAGCAGCAGCTTCCCAAGCTGACGACGGGGGTTCGATTCCCCTCACCCGCTCCAGTCGCGTGCTTGCGCATTGCGCAAAGCGAAGATATCCGGTCTCGCTCTGCAATGATTCCCGCGTAGAAATTTTACACTGGCAGCCAAAAACCCCCGGTTTTACGCTGTTTTTTGCACTCACAGCCTGACAAAGGAAACTGACATGGCCTTGAAACCGAAAACCGCAAAAAAGGCTCCGGCCGCCAAAGCACCCGCAAAGAAAGCCCCCGCCAAGGCTAAAGCTCCGGTGAAAGCCGCCGCGAAAGCACCGGCGAAAGCACCTGCGAAAGCCGCGCCGAAAGCCGTTGCAAAGAAAGCAGCGCCGGACGTGATGACGATCAAGCACCTCGCTGCCGAGCTGTCCGAAGCCCACCAAATGCCGAAAAAGCAGGCCGAAACGGTGGTCAGCGACTTCATCGACCGGATGGGCGGCTACCTGAAAAAAGGCAAGAAGCTGCGCATTTCCGGCCTCGGCATCCTGCAGGTTCGCGCCCGCCCGGCCCGCAAGGGCCGCAACCCGGCGACCGGCGAAGCCATCAAGATCAAGGCTTCGAAGAAAGTGGCTTTCCGTCCGTCAAAGGACCTGAAAGACCGCGTTCTCTAGGCTTGGCCTGACGCAGACTAAAGAACGCCCGGCTTGCGCCTTTCGCAGCCGGGCGTTTTCATTTGGGCCCGTTGATGCGGCCAGAACCGTTTCGCCTTCTCAGGCGCTCCAGTTTCCGGCGGCCACGGCTTGCCGCGCGAGTGTCACGGCGCCGATCATGCCGGCGTCGTCTCCCAAGGCGGGCCGCTGGATCAGGGCTTCGATATCCGCATCGGAGAGTTCAAGATAACCGTTCAGCAGCTTCGCAAAAGCCGCGCGGACTTTCGGCATCAGACCCTCCGCCAGCATGACGCCGCCGCCGAGGAGAATGCGTTCAGGACGCGCCGTCAGCGTGAGCGCGAGGCAGGCCTGGGCCAGATAGAAGGCCTCGATATCCCATGCCACATGGTTGCCCGGAAGCAGCGTTGGGTCGCCGTAGCGGCGGGTGAGCGCGGCCGCGCTCGCGAGACCTTCTAGGCAGGCGCCGTGGAAGGGACACACACCCTCGAAGGCGTGGTCGTCCGGATGGCGCTCGACCCGGATATGGCCGAATTCGGGATGGGTAGGTTTCGAAAGGAAGCCGCCCGGGCCGAAAAGGCCGGCGCCGATGCCTGTGCCGATGGTGACATAAGCGGCGGAGCGCATGCCCTTGGCGGCGCCCAGTTCGCGCTCGGCAGCGAGGGCGCCGTTGACGTCCGTATCCAGAACAACCGGCGCGCCGAGGCCCGCGAAGAAGCGCTGCGTGATGCGGGTGCGCGACCAGCCGGGCTTGGGCGTGGAGAGCAGCGTTCCGTAGTCCGGCGAGGCGGGATCGACATCAACCGGGCCGAAGCTCGCGATGCCGAGGCAGGCGAGCTTTGCGCCCCGGGCGGTCAGCATTTCGCGGAAAAACCCCAGGCAGGCACCAATCGTTTCTTCAGGTGAGGTGACGGGGATGCGCCGTGTATCAAGGATATGGCCCGTCGCATCTGCGAGGGCGCATTTGAAGTTCGTGCCGCCGGCGTCGATACCGCCGAGGAGCCGTACAGGGATCTGGGACACCGGCGGGTGTGTCATGGTTACCGCTTTCTTGTCAGTCAGCACGGCAGTCCTCCCGTTTCGGCGGGTTCATTGGTTCCATGCGCGGATTGCAAAAGCTTTACGCGAAACTATGCAAATACAGCGGGCCGTGAAGCATGAAGCGGGAGCTTGCCTTGCCGTAGCGATGTGGGCAATCCGTAAGATGCGAAGTCGGGTGGGAGCGGGATGGCAAAATATTATGCGCTGCAGGGGCGGGCGAGTTCGCTAGTCCTGGAGGAGGTTCCGGGCGGCGCACCGCTATGGCGCTATTGGGGCGCGCGCCTGCCAGAGGGTGTATGGCCGGAGGCAAGCCTGTCAGAGACGCGGCCCCTGCCCACCTTTGCGCTCGACAAGGATGTCGCCCTCAACGTTTTCCCGCTGATCGGCGAGGGCTGGTTCGGGCAGAGCGCGCTGCTTGCGCACAGAGCGGGTACGGACTGGGCGCAGGCGGTGACAGGCTCGCAAGTGCAACGCGATGGGCACGTCTTGTCGATCCGGTTGGCGGATGGCCTCTCGGGTTTGGAAGTGACGGTTCGGCTGGTACTTGATCCGGAGACGGATGTTCTGACGATCTCGACGCGGCTGACAAACACAGGCGAGGGCACCGTTGACGTGCAATGGCTCGCGGCGGCGTCCCTGCCCTTGCCACCAGAAACGCGGCGCCTGCATTTTTACAACGGGCGGCATCAGGCGGAGTTCTGTCCGCAGGTGCAGGAGCTGACACGCAGCCTCTGGCGGCGCGAAAACCGGCGCGGGCTGACCTCGCATGATGCGCCGCCGACAGGGTTTGCAGAGACGGCGGAGGGGCATGTCTTTGCAGCCCACCTCGCCTGGTCCGGCAATTCCGTACAGCAGGCAGAATGGTTGGATGACGGACGCTACCTTTGGCAATTTGGCGAGTGGCTGGCGCCCGGCGAAGTGCGACTTGCGCCGGGCGAAACGCTGGAGACCCCGGAGCTGATCGCCACCTTCTCTGCAGAGGGCCGCAACGGCGCGATGCAGAACTTCCATGCTGAGATCCGTAAGCGGATGACTTGGCCGGGCGGAAAAATGCGGCCAAGACCGGTTCAGATCAATACCTGGGAAGGATTTTACTTCAATCACGACCTGGAGGGGATGAAGGCACTTGCCGATGAAGCGGCGGGGCTCGGGATCGAGCGCTTCGTACTGGATGATGGCTGGTTCGAAGGGCGCAACGATGACAAGGCAGCGCTCGGCGACTGGACGCCGGACCGGAAGAAGTACCCGGACGGGCTTGGGCCGCTGGCCGCACATGTGACCGGGCTCGGCTTGGAATTCGGCCTGTGGGTCGAGCCGGAAATGATCAGTCCGGACAGCGACCTGGCGCGGGCGCATCCGGACTGGATCCTGACGGGCGCCGGCCGGCCCATGCTCACCGGGCGCAACCAGATCGTGCTCGACATGAGCGCCCCGGGCGTGGCGGAGCATCTCTACAGCGTGCTGTCGGGCCTGCTGAAGTCGCTGCCCATCTCATACTTGAAGTGGGACCATAACCGGGAAATCGTGGCAGGCGGGGCGCGCGCGGTGTACCGGCGGCAGGTGCAGGCCACATATGCCCTGATGGCGCGGCTGCGAGAGAACTTTCCAGACGTAGAGATCGAGGCATGCGCCGCAGGCGGCGGGCGGATTGACGCGGGTATCCTTCAATACACGCACCGGTTCTGGACGAGCGATTCTCTGGACGCCGTGCAGCGTCTCGCGATGCAGCGGGAGTTTCTGCGCGTGTTCCCGCCGGAAGTTATGGGCTCGCACATTGGGACATCACCGGCGCACAGCACACGGCGGCGGCAATCTCTGGACTTCCGGGCCGGCGTCGCGCTGACCGGCCATTTCGGGGTTGAGCTAGATCCGATGAAGCTAGACGCCAAAGACAAAGCGCGGCTGGCCGGCTGGATTGCGCAGCACAAGGCGCTTCGGGACCGGCTTCATTCCGGGCGCGTTTGGCAGGGAGAGGCCGGCGACGGGGTGGTTTGGCAGGCACACGGCGAAGCGCGCGACCTGATCCTGCTGCTCTACCGTGTCGAACCGACGACACAGAGGCACATGCCGCTCATAAGGCTGCCCATGCTCGAGGATTGCGCCTACACCGTCACGCGGATCGACCGGACGGGTACAAACCATACGGCGAAATTGATCGCCGCCATGAATGCCGGTATCGAGATATCCGGCGTCTGGCTCAAACAGTCCGGCCTGACGATGCCCACGATCGCGGCGGAGACTGTTGCGATCTTCCGGCTCGTTGCGAAGTGAAAATCAGACAGGCCAAGCCGCAACCCCGCCAAGGCCGAGGCGAGGGCCGCCGAGCTTGAAGACGGCGGGATCCTCGGGAGCGCCGAAGGGACTGAGATCAACCGTGTTCGGACCATAGTTGAAAGCAAACTGCAGTCCATTCGCACGGCGAAGGCGCAGGTCCGGGCCTGTATGGCGGACGGTGAGGCCTGCTTCGGCGCACAGGGTTTCAAGAACGTCGTTGAGCAACTTCTCGTCCGGCCATGTCGCCAGATAGTGCGCATTGCCATTGTTGATCCATGCCGGCGCGCCGCTGTCGAAGCGGGCACGAACCTGGGCGTTTGTCTCGAGGGTTTCGAGCCACCGGCCAGCGGTGTACATCATGCTTTCTGTTCGAACCCTGAGCGCGATCTGCGGCGCGAGACTTTCGAACCGGATCATCTGCATCGGGAGTAATTCGGGCAGCGGACCGAGATCCGGACGCGGCGGCAGGTGGCCTTCCCGTGTTCGGCAGCCCGTGAGCGCAGTGGCCAGCACGGCGGCACCGCTGGCTTTAAGGCGCGAATCGATACCGCCCGGCAGTATGGAGGGACTGGGCAGAACAACGAGCCGGTAGCCCGCAAAATCCGTCGTAGCCGGAACAATATCGATGTCGAGCCCGAGCTTGCGCAAGCCGGTATAGAGCGCGCGGCAAAGGTTGATGGCGGCGCCGGAGCGGCCCTGCGGCTGGATTTCATGGTGCCAGAGGCTGGGATAATCGAGGATCAGGGCGACGTCTGCGCGTTGCAACGTCACGCGCCCCACAGCGTCGATTTCGCCGGCGACCATGCGGACTTCCTCCATCACCGGCTGCGGCGCACGGTCCCAGCGCAACAGGCCCGCATGGGTCTGCTCCTGCGCGACGGGAAGCTGGCGCCAACGGAAATAACTGACAAAACGGGCGCCATGAGCGAAGGCTTCCCATGTCCAGAGACGCACCATGCCCGGCGCCGGCGCCGCGTTGTGGCGGGCCCAGTTCACCGGGCCGGGCTGTTGCTCCATGATCGCCCATTCCGGCGCCGTGCCACGATATACATCATGGTTGAAGGCAGCGAAGTCGGGATGGCCCTGACGCAGCCAGCGGGATTTTTCCTCCGGTGTGAAGTGGCCCTCGCTGAGCAGGCCAATGGGATAGCTGTCCCAGGTCGCAATATCGATATGCTTGCCGATATCGTGATGATTGAGGCGGACGAAGTCGCCGATGAAATTGTGCGTGACCGGACGATCCAGGCTGAGGCGGCGGATGATCGCTTCCTGCTCGGCATGGAAACTGACCATCTGGTCGCTGTTGAATCTGCGGAAATCGAGGATGTGGGAAGGATTCGCTTCGGTCACCGTGGCGCCGGGCAGGTCCACTTCGGCGAAGCTGCGATATTCCTGCGACCAGAAGACCGTTCCCCAAGCCGCGTTCAGCGCACCGACTGCACCGTAGCGGTGCTCAAGCCATTGGCGGAAAGCGGCGTGCGCATCCGGCGAAAAGCTCTCGTCGCTGCCATGGTGACCGAACTCGTTGTCGGTCTGCCACATCACGATGCCCGGATGTTCGCCGTAGCGGCCGGCGAGCGCTTCGGTGATGCGCGCGCTTTCCCCGCGATAGGTCTGCGACGAGAAGCAGAAGTGGCGGCGGGAGCCGAAGCGGCGGGGATTGCCATATTCGTCATGTGGGAGGATATCCGGATGAAGGTCCACCAGCCATTTGGGCGGCGTGGCCGTGGGCGTGCCGAGGATGATGCCGAGGCCTTCCTCGTGCAGGGCTTCGATCGCCCGGTCGAGCCAGTCCCAGTCAAACCGGCCAGGCTCAGGCTCGATCCGCGACCAGGCGAATTCCCCAATGCGCACAAGGCTGAGGCCAAGTTCGCGTATCATCCGGGCATCCTCGGCCCAGTCGCCCTCGGGCCAGTGTTCGGGATAATAGCAGACGCCGAGTTTCATACCGGGAGAATCTCCATTCAGGCCGCCTTTCTGGCACGGGCCGGGATGACTTGGAAAGAAAACGCTGCCAATCAGGCGGGCGATGACCACCGATATTCACAACACGTTTCTCAAAGGACGGGCGCGCGGCGTCTACCGGCGCGACCATGCCAAGGCCGATGGCCGCGCCATGCGGATTTATGGCTATGCGCCGCATGAGGGCGCACCCGGCGACGAATTGCTCGCCTCGGCCAGTGACCAGAGCGAGTTGCGGCGCGATCCGTTGCGCGGCACCTGGTCGCTCTATGCCCCGCACCGGCAGGCGCGCACCTTCAATCCCTCGGCGGCTGCAGACCCTCTGGCGCCAGCTGGCGGCGCCGTAACAGAGATTCCCTTTTCGGACTTTGAGCTGGCAATTTTCGACAACCGCTTTCCGAGCCTGAAGCCGGACGCGCCCGCAAGCGCACTCACCGGTTGGGCAGACGGCCCCGCCATCGGGCGATGCGAAGTCGTGGTGTACACGAGCGCGCCCGACGGCAGCTTGCACACAATCGGGCAGCACCGGCGGGTGTTGCTGATCGAAGCCCTGATTGATCGGTATAAGGCGTTGTTTGCGGACGGCGCGGCGTATGTGATGCCGTTCGAGAACCGGGGCGAGCAGGTCGGCGTGACCCTGCCCCACCCGCATGGGCAGATTTATTCCTTCCCCTTCGTGCCTGCGCCGCAGGCGGCAGCGGCGAAAGCCTTCGCAGAAGGATATGATCTGACGGCGGATCATCGCGCGTGGGGCGGGCGGTTTGATGTCGCATCGGCGGGCGATGTGGTAGCCTTCTGCCCTCCGTTTGCCCGTTTTCCATACGAGACATGGATCATGCCCCGGCGGCGTTGCCCGGGCCCGTGGGCGATGACAAGCGATGAGATTGAAGCGCTTGCGACACTGCTCGGAGACGTGCCGCGGCGGCTGGACGCGATGTTTGGCGCGCCGATGCCCTATATGATGAGTTTTCAGGCCGCACCCGGCGGAGAAAGCGCCGGCTTCCAGTTCACGGTCCAGTTCTTTCCCATCCTGCGAGACGCTGGACGCCTGAAGTATCTTGCAAGCGTTGAGCAGTTCACGGGCGTGTTCACGGTGGACGTCGTGCCGGAAGCGGCGGCGGAAAGGCTTAAGGCGCTATGACCGCCACTGCTGTAACCGTGCGCGTCCCGGGCCGCGTGAACCTGATCGGAGAATGGATCGATTTCAGTGGCGGCACTGTTTTGCCGATGCCGATCCGCAGTGAAATCTCGCTGACGCGCTTAGCCAATGGGACGTCTGAGGATGTTATCCGATCCGCCCAGTTTGGCAGTGAGGCGCGGTTCGATTTACATTCGCCCGCAATGCGCGACTGGTCAGATGCCATCCGCGGCGCGCTGCAGGCCGCCAGGGCCAGGAGCTGGATCGCCGGCGGACAAGATGTGACGGTCCGCAGTGATATTCCTGTGGGACAGGGTTTATCCTCGTCGGCCGCGACAATTGTGGCGACTCTCAAGGCGTGCCGGCCGGCAGGCGACACGGACGATGCAGCGCTCGCGCAAAT
>JBBSAZ010000012.1:0-23854 GCA_038251755.1 Caulobacterales bacterium | reverse complement strand
GACCAGCATGACCTGCCGGCGGCGAATCACTTCCTGGATCTTGTAGCGCTTGGAGATCGGCGTCCGGGTCGAGGCGGGGCGGGCGGTGCGCTCGCTGCGGGCGCGGGGGCGCTGCTGGCGGGGCTTCGGGGCATCGTCGCCGTCCTCTTCCGAATCGCCGTCAACGCCGGCATCGGCTTCGGCTTCGTCGCCTTGGTCATGGTCTTCGTCATGATCATGGTCATGGCCGGAATGATCCTCGGCAGCGCCGCCGTTTTCGGCGTTCATGCCGTGGGGAATGTACGGGCCGTCATCATCGTCATCGGCTTCGATGGCGGCGGCGGCCTCTTCGGCGGCTTCCTTCAGGAGCGCTTCGCGGTCCTCGGCGGGCAGCTGGTAATAGTCCGGGTGAATCTCGCTGAAGGCGAGGAATCCGTGGCGGTTGCCGCCATACTCGACAAAGGCGGCCTGGAGCGAGGGCTCCACCCGGGTCACTTTGGCGAGATAGATGTTCCCGCGGAGTTGTTCGCTGCCGGTTGATTCGAAGTCGAAATCGTCAACCTGGCCATTGTTGACGATCGCCACCCGCGTTTCTTCGGGATGGGCGGCGTCGATAAGCATCAATCTGCTCATGTAACAGAACCTTTCGGTCCGGCGCGGCGGGCCAGGGCGCAGGGCGCCTCGGTTGGCCCTGAAGGCCGGCAATGAGTTGGGAGGGATATGCCATGCCAGACGGCTCCGCGAACCGCGTGGGCGATCCGGCGAATCCTGTATTGGCAGCAGCACAGTTGCGCATTGTTCCTTGCTTTCCGGAGCGCGCGGCCCGCTTGCCTTTCCGGGGAAGCCGGGTGGGTGCGCGCTAGTGGGAAACCTTCGGGCCAGCCCTTGCGGACGGCCACAAACCAATAGTGCCCAATTTCGTCCGGAATTGAAAGAGCCAAATTCCGAATAGGGACGGACCCGCTGCTAAGGCCCGGTCAAGCGAAGGTTAATCTTCACCGGTCTATGAGGGCGTCATCCGATTTAACCGCTGATCTTCAGGCCCGCCACCGCCCCGATGTCCAGATCCTTGCTTATCCTGTTGATATTACTCGGATTTGGCTGGCTCCTGCCGGCCGCAGCCGATGTGACGCAGGTCCGGATCGTCGGCGACGGCGCGCCCACGCGGATCACGATCTGGACGGATGTGGCCGAGACCGCTGACGGCCTCGTCACCGAGCAGCCGGGGGAACGCAAGGTTGTGCTCCTGCTCGCCCAGAACGGGTATTCTGCAGCCGGCGAAGGGGGCGGCGGAGTTGAGGACTGGTCGCTGGAGCCCGGCCGGCTGGAGTTCAACCTCGACCGGCCGATGGCAGTGACCCGGATGCTGCGCCTGCCGCCGACCGGCAAGGAGCGCGCCTACCGGGTGATTCTCGATCTCGATACGATTTCGCCGGCCCGCTACACGATCGCCGCCCGGCGCGACACCAAGAAGCTGGCCAAGCTGGAGACGCAGTATGCCGAAGCGCGGACCGACGCGCTGAAACAGCTGGCGGGGGCGAAGGCGGCCGCCGGCCGCAAGCCCGGCGGTGGGCGCCGGCATGTGGTCGTGATCGACCCCGGGCATGGCGGCAAGGACCCCGGTGCGATGGCGCTGGCCGGCGGCAAGGAAAAGGACATCACATTGAAAGCGGCGCTGGCATTGAAAGACGTGCTCGACGCGGACGGCCGGTACGACGTGCGCCTGACACGCGAGTCCGACGTCTATGTCGAGCATGAGGACCGGGTGACGCTGGCCCGGAACTGGGGCGCGGAACTGTTCATCTCGCTGCACGCCGATGCGGCGGGGTCCACCAGCGTGTCCGGCGCGTCCGTCTACACCATCTCGGCGCGGGGCGAGACGCGGATCGACCGGGAAGCGACGAAGAATGACTGGAAGATCGCCATGGAGGATGGCACGCCGGAGCGCCTGAACGGCCTTCTCGAAGACCTCGTCAAACGCGAGACCAAGACCCGTTCGGCGGAGTTTGCCGAATTGCTGCTGCCGCAGCTCAGCCAGGCGGGACCGGTGCTGCGCAATACGCACCGCAATGCCGGCTTCTATGTGCTGCTGGCGCCGGATGTGCCGGCGGTGCTTCTGGAACTTGGCTTCCTGACGAACGAAGCGGATTCCAAACGGCTGCAGTCCGAGAAGGGCCGCAAGGCAGCTGTCGAGGCAATTGCGGGCGCGATTGAGGCCTATTTCGATCAGCAGGACCTGCGGCTCGCCTCCAACTAGGCAGCTGCGGCGCGGCGCCCCTTGCCGCATCCGCCGGATGCTGCGAATTTCAGCCCATGAAAACTCACCGGCTCCTGCTGGCGCTTGCGCCGCTTCTCCTGGCTGCGGCATGTGCCAGCGGACCCTTTTCGCACACTTCCTATCCGTCGAATGACCAGCCCGACGAAGCGCAGGCCTATGGCGACTTCATGATCGCCCGCTTTGCGGCGATGACCAACGATCCCCAGGCGGCGACCCGGCACTATGCCTCCGCTATCGGCACGGCGCCGGAAGAGGCCGGCGTGGCCGAGCGGGCGGTTTTCTCCGCCTTGCTGGCGGGAGATTACGGCGTTGCCGCCGGCCTCGCGCGGCGCGCCAATGATGCCGGCAGTGAGGCGGGACTCGTCCGCCTGACGCTGGCGGTGGACGCCATCGGGCGCGGCAAGACGGACGCGGCGGTGGAGATCATCGAGGCGAGCGATTTGCGCGCCTTCAACCGGATGATTGCGCGCAACCTTGAAGCCTGGGCGCTGCTCGGCTCGGAGGGCGCCGCGGCCGCCGAAGCGATGCTGCAGAAGAACCTGACGGGCGACCCGCGTCTCGACAATGCGACCCTGCACATGATGGGCCTCGTGCAGACGGCGGCGCGGGAGGACGAGAAGGCCGCGGCCACGTTCGGCGCGATCTGGGAAGCCGGAGCGCGCCTCGCCGTGGGCGCGGAGACTTATGCCGAGCTGCTGGCCGCGCGCGGAGAACGCGCCCGGGCCACCGAGATCCTCGACCAGTTCCGCACCGAAGTCGGCTACAATGCCTCGCTGGCCGCGCTGGCGGAGCGGATCAAACGCGGCGATGCGATTGCGCCGAAGCGGCTCTCGACGCGGCAAGGCGCAGCGCTCGCGCTGTTCCTGCCGGCCTCGGCGCTGATGTTCCAGACCAATGATGATGTGGCGGCGGTCTACTTCGTGCTGGCCGTGGCGCTGGACCCGGAACTGCACCAGGCGCGCACACTGCTGGCGCAATCCCTGCTGCAGGGCGAGCGGCCGGAAGCGGCCATCCGTGTGCTGAGCGAAGTGCCGGTGAGTTCGCCCTACTATGCGACGGCGCGGGGGCAGATTGCCAATACGCTGTTGCAGCAGGACCGCAAGGAGGAGGCGCTGGGCCTCGCGTCGGACGCGCTGAAGGCCAAGCCGGAGCGCAGCCTGAAATTGCAGGTGGCCGATCTCTACCGCGCGCTCGATCGGCACAAGGAGGCCGAGGCGCTGCTGAGCGACATTATTGCTGCCGATGAGGCGGAGGGCCGAAAGGACTGGCGCGTCTATTTCGTGCGCGGCGCTTCGCGCGAGCGGCAGGCGAACTGGACGGGCGCAGAGGCTGACCTTCAGGCCGCGCTGGACATCGAGCCGCAGAACGCGACGGTTCTGAATTATCTCGGCTATTCCTGGATCGACCGCGGCATCAAGCTGGAAGAGGGGTTTGGGCTTATCCGGCAAGCGCTGATCCTGGAGCCGAACTCGGGACATATCGTCGACAGTCTTGGCTGGGCCCATTACCGGCTGGGTCAGTATGAGGAGGCGGTGGATTACCTCGAGCGCGCAGTGGTGTTGCTGCCGGGCGATGCGACGCTCAACGATCATCTGGGCGACGCGTACTGGCAGGCGGGCCGGCGCAAGGAGGCGGGCTTTCAGTGGAGCCGCGCGCTGAAGCTTGATCCGTCCCCGGAGGACCGCACCAAGATCGAGCAGAAGCTGTTGTCCGGACTTGTTGCCGGCCCGGCGGCAGGCTCCGCCGCAGGGCGGTAAGATTTCAACGGGGCAGCGATGACGTCTCTCAAGGCAATGGCCGCCGCGAAGGTGAACCTGTTCCTGCATGTCGGACCGGTAAAACCGAACGGCCGGCATGACCTCGATTCGCTGGTTGTATTCAGTGACGAGCACCTCTGCGATTATCTGGAAGCCGAGATTGCGGAAGGCTTGAGTCTGGAGGTGACCGGGCCGTTTGCGCAGGATTCGGGAGGTCTCGACGACAATCTCGTGCTGCGTGCGGCGAGGGCGCTGCAGGCGGCGGCCGGAACCGCCGAGGGCGCGCGGCTGACCTTGAAGAAATGGCTGCCGGTGGCGGCGGGGATCGGTGGCGGCTCTTCTGATGCGGCGGCGGCGCTCCGCATGCTGACGACCCTCTGGGAGATCGACCCGGCGCATGCAGTCGCTGTCGCCCCTTCGCTGGGCGGCGACGTGCCGGTCGCCCTGGCGGGTGTGCCGTCGCTGATGCGCGGGGAGGGCGAGCGGGTCTCGCCTGTGCCTCTGCCGCCGCGGATACCGGCGCTGCTGGTCAATCCGGGTGTGGCCTGCCCGACGGGGCCGGTGTTCCGGGCTTTCGACGCGGCGGGCGGCGGCGCCGGTTTTGCCGAGATCGATACGTTTCCGGATTTCGCCGACCGGGACGATCTGACCGACTGGCTGGGCGCGCAGCGCAATGACCTTGAAGCGCCGGCGATTGCCCAGGTTCCCGAAATCGGCGACGTGCTGACCTTCCTGCGCGCGCAGCGCGGTGTGCGCCTCGCGCGGATGAGCGGCTCCGGCGCGACCTGTTTTGCACTGTTCGATGCCATTTCCTTTGCCGAGATGGCCCATGTCATCCTCAAGGCCGAGAAGCCGCACTGGTGGTCGGCGCCCTGCCGGTTGGGCGCAGCGCCGTGATCCTTGTTGCGCTTTTTGCCATTCCGTTTGCCGTCAGCCTGTTCGTCTGCGGGCTGATGATCCGCTTCGGCCCCAAGGACGCGCCGGATGGCGGGCGCAAGACGCAGGCGGCGCCGGTGCCGAGCTCCGGCGGGCTGGGTGTGCTGGCGGGGATTGGCGCGCTCCTGCTGCTGGGCGCGCCGGTTGCGGAGATCCTGCAAACGACCCCGATGGCCGGGATTGCTGCGTTTGTGATTTTTGCGGCCCTGCTGGGATGGGCAGATGACGTGTACGGACTGCCCGCCCTGGCAAAGCTCCTGGCGCTTCTGGGCGGCGCGGTGGCGGCCGTTGTGATCGGGCCTCAGCCGGAGACGCTCTGGGTGGCCGACGCGGGCATCACCATACCCCTGGCGCTGGCCACAATTGCGGCGGCAATGTTCATCTTCGTGATGGCCAATGCCGTAAATTTCATGGACGGCGCCAACGGCATCGCGATGGGAACGTCGCTGATCATCCTGGCGGCGCTGGGACTGTTGCTGCTGCCCAGCGTCCTGTATTCGCCCGGTGACCAATCCCTGGCGGCCCTGATGGCGGTGTGTTTTGCCGGCGTTTCGGCGCTGGCGGGGTTTCTCGTCTGGAACCTGCCGGGCAAGCTGTTTGCGGGAGACGCAGGATCACTCTCCGTAGGCGGATTGATCGGTGGGGCGTCCGTGATGTTTGCGATCCACGGGCCGGTTCTGGTGCCGCTGACACTCTGTCTGCCGATCCTGATCGACATCTTCCTGACGCTGGCCTGGCGGGCAAAGCATGGGCGGCCGCTGATGCAGGCGCACCGGTATCATGCCTATCAGCTGCTGCTTCGCGCCGGATGGGCGCACGCCAAGGTGGCGCGGCTGTGGTGGGGGATGACCGCGGTTTGCGCCTTGGCGGTGATGGCGGGACCGTTTGCGGCAGCGGCCGGTTTGTACGGGGCGCCCGGGTGGCCGCTGGATTTCATCGTGTTTGCGGCGCTGCTGCTGGCCGGATGCGGGCTGTGGGTGCGCCAGCGCGTGACGCTGGGACGGCGCCTGGCGGCGGAGGGGGCGTAGGGGCGCTGCTGGTTTGCAGCACTTGTGGCCGGAGCGGCGAGGCCGTCCGGTTGATTCCGCTGGATTGATAGTCCGTATCAGGACGAGTCGATGAGGCGGGGCCAGTAGGCTTCGGTGTTTTCGGCGATTTCGTGAAAGATCTGGCGGAAGGCCGGCGTGCGCATATCGTTCAGGCCTTCCGGCATGGTCAGGCTGACAGGACAGGTGGCGGGCTTGTTGCGGCGCGGGCGGGCGAGGAAGCGGCGGGCAGCGGCGCGGGGATCTGCCCAGGCTGCGGTGAGCGCGGCGAGGCGGTCCTCGAAGCCGGCGTTGAGGGCCGCGAGGACTTCGTCAGGCGTGGGCGCGGGTTTCGGCGCGGCGCGCATGCCGGGGGCGGCGTGTGCCGGGCGCGGATGCTCCGCAGGCGGACGAGGCGCAGGATCGAGCAGATGGAAGAGAGGCGCGCTGTCGCGGGCCGCGAGGGGCGCGTCCGCGCTTGGGCAGCGCGGCGGCGAGGCTGTGTCCGCGGCCGGCTTCGGAAACCGGGGAAGGAAACGGATGGCCAGCAGCAGCAGGGCGTGGCGCAGGATCGCCTCGGCAGGCTCAAGGAGGGTGTGTACCAGATGAGCGATACGCTGCTCGCCGATCAGATCGCCGCCGGGCGGGCGCATCTGGCGCATCATGTTGATCAGCGCAGAGACGCGCATGCGGGCGCGGTCGATCAGTTCGTTGGAGGGCAGGAAGAGGTACATGCCCAGAGTATAGGTATGGGTTCAGGGGACGGGCGCAAGTTTCCGGAAGTATTTCGCAAACGTTTGATTTCATTGGAGCCGGGCGCGCGTGGATGTAGGCGTAAGGGCTCCGTAGACGGATGTTCAGGCGCCTTCTTTCCGGGGCAATGAGGGGGCTGCGCCGGCTGATGCTGCGAAAGCGGATAGGTTGCGCTCCCTCGCCCCCAACCCCCTCTTCCAAGGGAGAGAGGGCTTTGAGGGAAGGTGCAGCGCTAGTAAGCCCGGCTGACGCAGAAGTCGGCGAGGTCTTCGAGGGCGTCGCGGTAGGGCGAGGCCGGGAGAGTGCGCAAGGCGCCCTTGGCGAGGGCGGCGTAGGCTTCGGCTTCCTGGACGGTGGCCTCGGCGGCGCCGGTGGCGCGGATCAGGTGGACCGCGTGAGCGAGGTCTGAATCTTCCTGCGTGTCCGGGTTCAGGGCGCGCTCCCAGAAGGCGCGGTCATCGTCCGAGCCGCGCCGGCGCGCAATGATCACCGGCAGGGTGATCTTGCCTTCCCGGAAATCGTCGCCGACGGATTTGCCGATGACAGAGGTGGTGCCGCCATAGTCGAGCGCGTCGTCGATGATCTGGAAGGCGAGGCCGAGATTCTTGCCATAGGTGGCGAGCGCGGCGGCGTGATCTGCGCCGGTGGTGGACAGGGCGCCGGTTTCGGCGGCGGCTTCGAACAGGGCGCCGGTCTTGGCTTCGACGATGGCGAGGTATTCCTCTGTCGGCAGGTCGCGGGCGGCCATGGCGGCGAGCTGGCGCACTTCACCTTCGGCGATCACCGTCGAGGCGGTGGCCAGGCGGTTGAGGATTTCAAGGCTGTTTGTTTCGACCAGCAGGTTGAAGGCGCGGGCGAACAGGAAGTCTCCGACGAGGATCGAAGCCTTGTTGCCCCAGATCGCCTTGGCGGCGGGCTTTCCCCGGCGCAGGGCGCTTTCATCGACGACATCGTCGTGCAGCAAGGTGGCGGTGTGGATGAACTCGACCGCGGCCGCGAGCGCGTGGGTCGCGGCGTTGGCCTGGCCGACGGCGTTGGCCGCGATCAGCGTGATCAGCGGGCGAAGGCGCTTTCCGCCAGCCGAGACGATGTAGCCTGACAGGTCCGGGATAATGGAGACGGGGCTGGCGGCGCGGGTGGCGAGCAGGTGCTCCACGGCGGCCAGGTCAGTGGCCACGAGGTCCTGCATCCGGTCCACCAGCGAAGACAATGCGGCCTTGCTTTTGGGTTTGGGGGCAAGGGTCAAGGCGGAACTCCGGAGATGGTTCTGGCTTAGTAAGTAATTCTACGTGACGCTGGTGCCAAGGCGACGTGGCACCGGGCCGCACGTATTCACTGCATGACAAGGCATTCATCAACCATGATTCAGCGAGATTAGCTGACACGCGGGCCCGATTCGCGCTAAATGTGTCCCATGAAACACGTATTCCTGATCCCCGCCCTCGCCGTGATGGCAGCTTGCGCCACGACGCCGGTCTACGGTCCCGCCCAATCTGATCGCTCCGAGGGGTATCTCTCGCAGCAGATCGAGACCGGCCGGCACCGCGTTTCCTATACCGACAAGGACCCGGTCCGCGCCCGCAACATGGCCCTGCTGCGCGCCTCCGAGATCACGCTGATGGAGGGCAAGGACTGGTTCGAGATCACCCAGGAGACGATGGATTCGGACGGGTCCGGCCGCAGCGGCGGCCCTTCGGTCAGCATTGGCGGGTCGGCAGGCTCGGGCGGGTATTCGGGCGTCGGGGTGGGCGTCGGCTTCGGCATCCCGCTGGGCGGGGGCAGCGCCAGCAAGACGACCCACACGCTGGAGATCGTCACCGGCGCCGGCACCAAGCCGGACAAGGCGGAGGCGTATGACGCCCGCTCGGTGGACATGAACCTGCGGGTCACTTCTGGCTGATGGAAGAGGTGTTCCGGACGAATGATCCGGTGAAGCTGTCTTATGTCGAACACCTGCTGGCCGAGGCCGGCGTGGAATATTTCGTGCTCGACCGGCACATCTCGGCGGTTGAGGGCAATATCGGCGTGTTTCCGCGCCGCATCCTGGTCAAGGAAATCCAGCTGGCACGCGCCCGTCTGGCGCTGGTGGGGGTGGAGCCCGGATGATGTCTTCGACCCGGGACACCGTGTATCAGGGACGGGTCACGCTGGTTCAGCCGGAGACCGGTTTTCGCGCGGGATTTGATTCCCTTGCGCTGGCTGCGGCCTTGCCGGCAATGGACAAGGGCGAGGCCCTGGAGCTTGGCTGCGGATCCGGCGGGGCGCTGCTGCCGGCGGCGTTCCGGTTGCCCGGTATGCGGTTTACCGGTGTTGAGCAGGATGCCGGAACGGCGGCGCTGGCGCGCGAGGGCGCGGGGCTGAACCGCTTTGCGGAGCGCGTGGAGATCGAGACGGGCGAGGCGTCCGGCTGGGCGGCTGGGCACGAGAACCGGTTCGAACTGGTGTTTGCGAACCCGCCTTACTTCGAGCCCGGCAAGATTTCGCCGCCCGGCGAGGGCAAGGCGGGCGCGTACATCGAGAGCCTGCCGCTGGAGGGCTGGGTGAAGGCGATGCTGTTTGCGGCCCGGCCGCGGGCGCCGGTAGTGATCATCCACCGGGCGGCGGAACTGGCGCGGCTGCTGGCGCTGCTCGACCGGCAGGCGGGGGAGATCACCGTGCTGCCGATCGCGTCGAAGGCGGACGAGCCGGCGCGGCGGGTGCTTGTGCGGGCCCGCAAGGGGCTGAAGCGGGGGCCGCTGACGCTGCTCGCGCCGCTGGTGACGCACCAAGCGGATGGCAGTGCGCGGACCGAGTCGGCGCAGGGAATCGTCGAAGGCCTGGGAATCAGCTGGTAGACGGCCGATTTTGCTTGCAATGCGGGCCCCGGTACCCAACCTCAGGTTTGGGGCGCAATGGAGGACACCGCACCATGTTCACACTCCTGTTCATCGGAAGCCTGATCGCAGGCGTTGCAATTGCCTGGGTCGGCTGGTTTGGCCAGCGCGATCACAACAACCCGCGCGGCCCGAAGGAAAAGTGAGACCGGTTGCGCGGCCGCAGGCTAGGGGCTAGGCCGCTGGGGACAAATCCCTGACCGGTGAGCCCGATATGCCCGCGCCAAAAGCCCATGCCAAACCGAAATCCTTTCAGGACCTGATCCTGACTTTGCAGGCCTATTGGGCCGCGCAAGGGTGCGCGATCCTGCAGCCGTATGACATGGAAGTGGGCGCCGGGACGCTGCATCCGGCCACCGTGCTGCGTGCGCTGGGGCCGAAGAACTGGCGCGCGGCCTATGTGCAGCCCTCGCGGCGGCCGAAGGATGGACGCTATGGCGAGAACCCCAACCGGCTGGGTCATTATTACCAGTTCCAGGTGATCCTGAAGCCGAACCCGGCCAACCTGCAGGACCTCTATCTCGAGAGCCTTTACCGGATCGGGATCGACCCGATGGTGCATGATATCCGCTTTGTCGAAGACGACTGGGAGAACCCGACCGTTGGCGCCTGGGGGCTGGGCTGGGAAGTCTGGTGCGACGGGATGGAAGTTTCTCAGTACACGTACTTTCAGCAGGTGGGCGGGCTGGATGTGACGCCGGTGTCGGGCGAGCTGACCTACGGGCTGGAGCGGCTCGCGATGTACGTTTTCGGTGTGGACCGGGTGTATGACCTGCCGTTCAACGATCCGGACAGCGCGGTGCCGCTGACCTATGGCGATGTGTTTCTCGAGAACGAGCGCCAGCAGAGCGCGTTCAATTTCGAGCATTCGGATGTCGAGATGCTGAAGCGGTGGTTTGCCGATTGCGAGAACCAGTCGAACGCGCTGCGGGCGGCGGGCAAGCCGCTGCCGGCTTATGACTATGCGCTGAAGGCGTCGCACACGTTCAACCTGATCGATGCACGCGGCGCGATCTCCCCGACCGAGCGGCAGGCCTATATCGCGCGGGTGAGGGATCTGGCGCGCGGCGCGGCGGCGCAGTGGGCGGAGAGCCAAGTTGGAACCTGAACAACTATTCATATAAAAAACAGTGCATTAAGCGAAGATTCTTTTGCTTTCGCGCGACGGAAACGCGCCTCCGCCCTCGTTGAAACCGCATGATCCGAACGAACGGGTCATGTATTTCAAGGAGGACTACCATGTTGAAATCCCTGATCGCCGCCGCTCTGATCGCGGCCTTTGCCGCGCCTGCGGCGCTTGCCGGCCCTGCCGAACGCCTTGGCCGGGCCGACCATCGGCTGACCGCCGCCGAAATTCGCGGTGATATCCCGCAAGGCAGCCGCGCCGACCTCGCCGAGGACCGTCTCGACCGGTTCGAGAACAAGGTGGACCGCCGCGAGAGCCGCCGTGACGAGGCCTACGACCATGTTCCGCGCGATGTAATCGAGGACCGTCTGGACCGCGCCGAGAGCCGTTGGGATCGCCGCGAAGACCGTATCGATCGCCGCAACTAGGCCCCGGTGCCGGAAATCGACGGGCTTGATTGAACCAGTTTCGCGGAGGGGCGTTGATGCCTCGAAGGAGCCCCTCCGATGAAACCCTTGCATCTGCTTTTCCCCCTCTTGATGGTCAGTGGCCTGGCCGCCTGCAGCCCGGCCGAGGATGCGCCTGATCCCGGCGCAGTGCCGGTCGAGCCCACCGTGGAAGATGTGTTTCCGGGTGGACCGGAGGCAGGCGCGGCCACGGCCGCAGAGCCTGCTGAGGCCGACCCGCTGGCGCTGACTGCGTTCCAGCCCGCAACCAACGAAATCTATTGCAGCTTCTTTACCATCGGCGATGACGGCCTGCGCGGAGAGCGCGTGTTCGTGACCGAGATCGCGGGTGTGCCGGCTCCGGCGCATGTGGGGATCGAGGGCGAAGCTGTTAAGCTGACGCAGGTGTCAAAGGCCGAGGCGGCGTCGCCGCAGGTTTGGATCTACGAGAATGCCGAGCGGGGCCTCGAGATCGAGATGCGGGTGACTGAAACGGCGAAGGGCTTCGAATCGCGCGACTATGAAGGCACCGCCGCTGTGACCAAGCCGGTGGCGCGTCCGCTGACGGCGATTTCGGGGACGTGCGGGGTTTGACGGGGCTCACTTGACCCCGGCGCGGGCGCCTGTAAGCCGTGGCGGCCTCACTTGCCGCTGATAGACCGGGCCCATGGCTGAACTCCTGCTTGAACTTTTTTCCGAGGAAATTCCTGCGCGCATGCAGGCCAAGGCCGAGGCTGATCTCCTCGCCGCGCTGACCGCGCGGCTGAAGGAAGCTGGCCTCGGCTGGACGACCGCATTTGCCGTTTCCGGCCCGCGCCGTCTGACGGCGGTCGTCGAAGGACTCGACGCGCGTTCGGCGGATGTGCGCGAGGAGAAGAAAGGCCCGAAAGTCGGCGCGCCGGACCAGGCGATTGCGGGCTTTCTTCGCGGGGCAGGGCTGAAGGATATCAGCGAGGCGAGCATCGTTTCCGATCCGAAGAAGGGCGACTCCTATGTCGCTTATATCTCTGTGCCGGGGCGGGATGCGGTGGATGTGATTGCCGAGGCGGTGCCGGCGATTGTGCGCGGATTCAACTGGCCGAAATCGATGCGGACCGCGAGCGGGGACCTGCGCTGGGTTCGGCCGCTGCAGGCAATTGTCTGCGTGCTGGACGGCGCGGTGGTGCCGTTCGACGTGGGCGGGATTGCCAGCGGGAATGTGACCGAGGGGCACCGGGTACACGGGCGTGGTCCGTATACGGTCAAAGGCTGGGCGGATTACAAGAAGCAGCTGGAAGGCAAGGGGCATGTGATCCTCTCGCGGGCGGACCGGCGCGCGCGCATCCTGGCCGGCATCGAGGATGTGTGCAGCGCGTCCGGGCTAGAACTGGTGCCGGATGAGGGCCTGCTGGAAGAGGTGACGGGGCTGTCCGAATGGCCGGTGGTCGTGCTCGGCCAGATGGAGCCGTCTTTCCTGGACCTGCCGCCGGAAGTGATCAAGCTGTCGATGCGGACACACCAGAAGTATTTCGCGGTGAAACGTCCGGGGACGGAGGGATTGGCGCCGAACTTCATCGTGGTTGCGAATATTGCGGCCTCCGATGGCGGGGCGAAGATCGCCGAGGGCAATGCGCGGGTTCTCTCCGCGCGTCTCTCCGATGCCCGCTTCTTCTGGGAGAAGGACAAGTCGACACCGCTGGAAGTGATGGGCGAGAAGCTGAAGACCATCGCGTTCAAGGAGGAGCTGGGCTCGCTGGGCGACAAGGTGGAGCGGGTGGCGGCGCTGGCGCGGGAGCTGGCGCCGAAGGTTGGCGCGGACCCGGACCTTGCAGAGCGCGCGGCGCGGCTGGCGAAGGCGGACCTTGTGTCCGAGATGGTCGGCGAGTTTCCGGAATTGCAGGGCGTGATGGGCAGGTATTATGCGCTTGCGGCCGGCGAAGACGCGCGCGTGGCCGAAGCGATCCGCGACCACTACAAGCCGCAGGGGCCGAACGATGCTGTGCCGTCCGAGCCGGTGGCGGTGGCGGTCGCGCTGGCGGACAAGCTGGATACACTGGTGGGCTTCTGGGCGATTGACGAGAAGCCGACAGGATCGAAAGACCCCTTCGCCTTGCGGCGCGCGGCGTTGGGCGTGGTTCGGATTTTGTTGGAGCGCGGAATTAGGCTTCGTCTGTCCCGAAACGAAGTCGAGCAACACTACATCGAAATGGTCGAGATGCTATTTCCTCCCGATAGAGAGGAAAGAGAATGGATGCATATCCAGCATTTGAAAAATTTAGCTGGAAGCAAAGTGACGGAGATCAGTAGGCATCCCAAGCTTCAGGCTCAGCAACGAGAGGCATCAAAGTCATTTTGGAAGACGATAGATCTCAATGCGGTTAAGCCTATAACGATACAATCTGGATTGCTCTCCTTCTTCGCCGACCGCCTCAAGCAAGTGCTTCGCGACCAGGGCAAGCGCCATGATTTGATCGATGCCGTGTTTGCTCTGGGTGAGGATGATCTTGTCCTCATCGTAAAGCGCGTCGAGGCGCTCGGTGCCTTCCTCGAAACGGAAGACGGCGCGACCTTGCTTGCCGGCTATCGCCGCGCGGCGAATATCCTGAAGGCGGAAGAGAAGAAGGGCGCGCTGCCAGAGAACCTTTCCGTCGATGCCGCGCTGATCGCCAAGGGGCCGGCGGTGGAGCAGGCGCTCTGGGCGGCGGTGACCGGGGCGGAGGTGGCGCTGGCGGCGCCGCTCGCCAAGGAAGATTTTGCCGGGGCGATGCGCGTCTTGTCGGGACTGCGGGCGCCGGTGGATGCTTTTTTCGAGGGCGTGATGGTGAACGATGCGGACGCTGCGGTGCGGGCGAACCGGTTGGCGCTGCTCGTCGCGGTGCGCGGGGCGCTGCACAAGGTGGCGGATTTCTCGAAGATTGAAGGTTAACCGGGGTGTTCCGGTTCGGAACGGCGCCGCCCCGGCACATGCCCTGCAAGGCGAATTAACAACGTTGTCACTCGCCCCGGAGACGAAACGCGCTCTTCTCATGACAGGTGCGATGCAGCATAGGACTTGCAAACGGACCGGGCGGATAGAATTCACCGGAACATGCAGTTCAAACGGAAGGCGATTTGGCATGGCTGAAGCGGCACGCAAGGGCGCAGAGCAAACTTGGGTCTATGCCTTCGGAGGCGGCACCGCGGACGGCGATGCCTCGATGAAGAACCTTCTGGGCGGCAAGGGCGCCAACCTCGCCGAAATGGCGAAACTGGGCCTGCCGGTGCCTCCGGGTTTCACGATCTCCACCGCCGTGTGCGTGGCGTATTACCAGACCGGGCGGGCTTATCCGGCGGGCCTCGAAGCCGAAGTGAACGCGGCGCTGGAGAGCCTCGAGCGTCAGTCCGGCAAGGGCTTCGGCGATCCGGCCAACCCGCTGCTCGTCTCGGTGCGCTCCGGCGCGCGCGCCTCGATGCCCGGCATGATGGATACGGTGCTGAACCTCGGCCTCAACGAAGCCGTGGCCGAAGGCCTCGCGGGCCTGGCCGGCGACCGGTTTGCCTATGACAGCTACCGCCGGTTCATCCAGATGTATTCGAACGTCGTGCTCGGCCTCGGCCATGACGAGTTTGAGCATATCCTGGACGACTATAAAGAGCGCGAAGGCCTCGACCTCGACACGGACCTGACCGCCGACAACTGGAAGGCTGTGATCGTCCGCTACAAGGAAGCCGTGCAGAAGGAACTGGGCCGTCCGTTCCCGGAAGATCCGCGCGAACAGCTTTGGGGCGCCATCTCGGCTGTGTTCAACAGCTGGATGAGCGACCGCGCGATCATCTACCGCAAGCTCAACGACATTCCGGAAGACTGGGGCACGGCCGTCAACGTGCAGGCCATGGTGTTCGGAAACCTGGGCGAGACCTCGGCGACCGGCGTCGCCTTCACGCGCGACCCGTCAAACGGGCAGGCGATCTTCTACGGCGAATACCTGATCAACGCGCAAGGCGAAGACGTGGTGGCGGGCATCCGCACGCCGGCGCCGATCTCGCGCGAACGCGCCGCCACGCTCGGCTCCGGCGACAAGCCGCTCGAAGACGCGATGCCGGAAGTCTACAAGCAGCTGCGCGATGTCGCGGCGAAGCTCGAACATCATTACAAGGACATGCAGGACATCGAGTTCACGGTCGAAGCCGGCCGCCTCTACATGCTACAGACCCGCAACGGAAAACGCACGGCGGCGGCGGCGGTGAAGATCGCGGTCGACATGGTGCGCGAGGAGCTGATCACCGAGAAGGAAGGCCTGCTGCGGCTTGATCCGGCGCAGCTCGACCAGCTGCTCCACCCGCGTATCCCGAGCGATGATGAGAACAAGAAAGCCGGCGGCAAGTCTTACGACGTGATCGTGAAGGGCCTGCCCGCCAGCCCCGGCGCGGCGGTCGGCAAGGTCGTGTTCGATTCCGATGAGGCCTTCCTGCTGGCGGCCAAGGGTGAAGACGTCATCCTGATGCGCGTCGAGACGAGCCCGGACGATATCAAGGGCATGCATGCGGCGCGCGCCATCGTGACGGCGCGCGGCGGGATGACGAGCCACGCGGCGGTTGTCGCGCGCGGCATGGGCCGGCCCTGCGTTTGCGGCGCCAGCGACCTCAAGATCGACACGGCACGCGGCGAGTTCAGCGTGCGCGGACGCGTCTTCAAGAAGGGCGACGTGGTCACCATCGACGGCGGCACGGGCCGCGTGATGGCGGGCGCGATTGCGCTGATCAAGCCGGACCTGTCCGGCGATTTCGGCGAGCTCATGGGCTGGGCCGACAAGGTGCGCCGCCTCAAGGTGCGCGCCAATGCGGAGACGCCGCTGGACACTCGCACGGCCGTCGAGTTTGGCGCCGAAGGCATCGGTCTCTGCCGCACGGAGCATATGTTCTTCGACGAGGAGCGCATCCCGGCAGTGCGCTCGATGATCCTGGCAAATGACGAGAAGGGCCGCCGCGAGGCGCTGGCGAAGCTGCTGCCGATGCAGCGCTCGGACTTCGAGGAAATCTTCCGCATCCTGGAAGGCCGCCCGGCGACCATCCGCCTGCTCGATCCGCCGCTGCACGAATTCCTGCCGCATACGGACGAAGACATCGCAAACGTGGCCAAGGCCTCCGGCATCAATGCCGAGGAACTGCGCCGCCGTGCGCATGACCTGCACGAGAGCAATCCGATGCTGGGCCATCGGGGCTGCCGCCTCGGCATAACTTACCCTGAAATCTACGAGATGCAGGCCCGCGCCATCTTCGAGGCGGCGGTCAATGTGGCCAAGGAAGGCAAGGTCAAGCCTGTGCCGGAAGTGATGATCCCGCTGGTGGCGACGCAGCGCGAACTGGCGATCCTCAAGGCGCTGGTCGACGAGACCGCGCAGACCGTGTTCAAGGAAACCGGCGTTACGGTCGACTACACCGTCGGCACGATGATCGAGCTGCCGCGCGCGGCGCTGCAGGCGGGCGAGATTGCCCAGTCTGCGGCCTTCTTCTCGTTCGGCACAAATGACCTGACGCAGACGACGCTGGGCATCAGCCGTGATGATGCAGGCCGGTTCCTGCAGGTCTATTCGGAGAAGGGCATCTACGAGAAGGATCCCTTCGTCACGCTGGACCAGGAAGGCGTCGGCGAACTTGTGAAAATGGCGGCCGAGCGCGGCCGGCGGACCCGTCCCGGTATCAAACTGGGAATTTGCGGGGAGCATGGCGGCGACCCGGCTTCGGTCGAATTCTGCCACCGCGCGGGGCTCGATTATGTCTCCTGCTCGCCCTACCGGGTGCCGATCGCCCGTCTTGCGGCGGCACAGGCCGCGCTCAAAGACGGCGCAAAGTAGCCATAACCCGCCAAAACCGCAGGCGCTTGAGTGTTGTATTACAGCAACACTAGGGCTCCCCATGAATCGTGTAGGTTGAGCACCGAAAGGGCCTAAAACCTTTACGTTTCAGGCGGTTATCTGAACTTTCCTTGAAAGTGCATCAACTTCGGCCTTCTACGGGCGGATGAGCGTTTCGATTTTGTAACTCAGGAGGTTGGCTGAATTATTGCTAGATACTCCCGGGTGGGCCAAGTCCCCTCATGCCCGACGGGCGTGGAGGGACGCGTTCGGTCCTCAGACAATGCGTACAACCCTGGAAGCCCGGGTCTCAAAGCGGAACGATAACCGCTGTCCGGGTAAAGAGGATCGGTGATGTTAAGGTTTCTTCAACCAAGCCAGATGACTCTGGCCTCCCTCAATGAGCTCAACAACAAGCTCAAACGGTGGTGGCTAGGTATGACGGATCAGGAACAACGTGAAGTGTTCATCCGTGGCGGGATGATTGCCGTCTGCGCTGTGACCGCGACCGTTTCACTTCCGGTGATCTCGAACCAGCAGGTGAGCCTGCGCGCCGAAGCCGAATACCGCGCCGAAGCCGAACGCTTTGCGATGTACCAGGATGCTGGCCTGGCCGTGCGCACCGATGCGCACACGCCGGCCCTGCTCGACACGCCCTGGCTGCGCACGGTCGAATACACGCTGAAGCGTGACCCCGAGTCCTCGATGAGCCGCTATGCGATGCGCGACCGTGACGGTGCTGCGTTGCTCACGCTCGCCTCGTTCCGCGCCGAAGAAGTGCAGCGCGCAGAGACCATCGATTCCGAACTGATGTGCATGGCGCAGGCTGTGTACTACGAGTCTGCCCGCGAGCCGCTGGAAGGCCAACTGGCTGTTGCCGAAGTGATCGCCAACCGGATGCAGGACCACCGCTATCCGGACACGGCTTGCGGCGTGGTGTTCCAGGGCGCGACGCGGACGACCGGTTGCCAGTTCACCTTCACCTGCGACGGCGCCCTCCAGACCAAGCCGAAAGGCGAGAACTGGGACCGCGCCAAACGCATCGCCGCGCACGTGCTGATGGACCTCAACGAGGAACGCACCGGCGGCGCAACACATTATCATGCGACCTATGTGGACCCGATCTGGAACTCCGGCCTGATCCAGACCAACAAGGTCGGGCTGCACATCTTCTACCGCTTCCCGCGCGGCGCCGAATGGGCGAGCGTGGAGCGCAATTTCCAGGCCCGCAAGGACTCGGTCGCCCTGCAGCTCGCGGCGCTGGACGCCGGCACGGTCGGCGCGGACGCGGCCGACGAAAGCCTTCTGTTCACGGATGGATCTTCTGCCGGTGACGACGGCTATTACGCCATCACGCCGTCGACGGCGCCGGCGGCTGTCTCGACCTCTACGCGCACCATTTCCTCGGGCACGCCGCGTCTGATGAGCATCCAGATCGTCCCGGCAGGAGAGAGCGAAGCAGAAGCTGACCCGGTTGCGGAATACACCGCACGGCAAGTCAGCGCTGTCGCGTCGCCAGATAGCTCGCTGTAGCGCATTCCAGCCTCTCAATTGAAAAGGCCGCCCGTGTGCTCACCGGCGGCCTTTTTCGTTCCGGACAGGCTCGATCAGCTGCGCGGCGGGACGCGGGACCTGATCTGCTTGCGCACGAGGCCCGGCAGCCAGCGCGTCATGAAACGGGCGCGTTCGGCCTCGCCGCCGACCATGACCTGGATGTCGTCGCCGTGCGCGGCTTCCCAGGCTTTCTCGGCGGCCATCGAGACCGGGTAGATCGTCGCGCCATTGGCCTTCATCTGGTCGGACATTTTTTCGTTCGAGCCTTCTTTGGCGCCCATGTCGAGGATGGGCGTATCGACGAACCAGGGCATGAGGCTGGTGACGCGGATGCCAAGATCGCGGAACTCTGCGTCGAGCGCTTCGGACAGTCCGCGAACGGCCCATTTGGACGCCGAGTAGACCGCCAGCTGAGGCGCGCCGACGATGCCGGCGGTGGAGGCGGTGTTGACGATGCGCGCGCCCGGCGTCGCCTTCAGCAGCGGTAGCGCGGCGTAGACGCCGTTGATCACGCCTTTGACGTTGATGTCGATAACGAGGTCTGCCTCTTCCGGCGGGACATCCTCGAACCAGCCATGCCGGCCGATGCCGGCATTGTTGAAGAGGACATCCATCTTGCCGCCAGTCGCGGCGCTGAAGCCTTCGATCGCGGCGGCCCAGTCGGCGCGCTTCGTGACATCCAGTTTTGCGGCGTGGGAATTTCCTGCGCCGAGTTCGGCGGCGACGGACTTCAGGCCAAGCTCATTGACGTCATAGAGGCCGCAGAACCAGTTCCGCTTCGAGAAGTAGCGTGCGGTCTCGGCCCCGATGCCGGAGGCAGCGCCGGTGATGAATATGCTCTTGCGTCCGTTGGCTGCGGTCATGGCTGACGTCTCCGAATCCCGTGCGCCGGGTTGGCGCGCGAGGTCGACTGTCAGACGACATCCAGCCCGAGGTCAAGGTTCGGGGCTGAATGGGTCAGCGCGCCGGAGGAAATGAAGTCCACCCCCGTCTCTGCGATTGCCGCAAGGGAAGTGAGCGTGACGCCGCCCGAGGCTTCCAGCGGCACGCGGCCCGCCGTCAGCTTGACCGCGTCGCGCAGCATCTCAAGGCTCATGTTGTCCAGCAGCACTGCGTGCGGGCCGTGTTTCAGCGCTTCCTCGAGCTGGGCCAGCGTGTCGACCTCGATCTCGATCATGCGGAGATGCCCCGCATAGGCCTTGGCGCGGGTGAGCGCGTCGGCGATGGAGCCGTTGCAGGCGGCGATGTGGTTGTCCTTGATGAGGATCGCGTCATCGAGGCCGTAGCGGTGCGAGGTGCCGCCGCCGCAGCGTACGGCGCGTTTCTCCAGCGCGCGGTGGCCCGGCGTTGTCTTCCGTGTGCAGACGATGCGGGCCTTGGTGTGTGCAACGGCGTCTACATACTGGCGCGTCAGGCTGGCGACGCCGGACAGCCGGCCGAGGAAGTTCAGCATCGTGCGTTCGGCGATCAGGATGGAGCGGGCTGCGCCGTTCAGCTCCGCAATCACATCGCCGGGCGACAGCGCGGCGCCGTCGGATTTCTTCACCGTGAGGCGCACGTCCGGATCGATCAGGCGCAGCGCGTGGGTGGCCGCGTCGAGGCCCGCGACCACACCCGGTTTACGCGCGGCGATCACGGCGCGCATCTGCGTGCCGGCGGGGATGGTCGCGTCGGTCGTGAGATCCCCGGCGCGCCCGAGATCTTCAGTGAGCGCGAGGCGCACGATCGGGTCCAGGATGACCGCAGGCAACGGCGGGATTTCGATTGTCATGAGGTCACGTGCTCAAGCGAAGGATGGGCAATGAACTGGCGCTGCGGCTTGCCGGTCTCCGGGAAATCGCTGCGGAAATGGCCGCCCCGGCTTTCGGCGCGGGCGAGCGCGCCTTCGGCAATCAGGCGCGCCGCCGTCAGGGCCGGGGCGCCCGGGGCTTCTGGTTCAAGCTGGGCACAAAGATCCAGCAACTGAGCGAGGCCCGCACCCTCGCGAACCACCCCGCAATGCGCGGACATGGCTTCGCGCAGCTGCAACAGTCGCTGATCCGTCAGCGCCGACGGGATCGACGCCTCGCTTGCAGCCGGCGCATCTAGCGTAGCCGACATCAGCCGCCGCGAAATCCGCTCGGCAAACACCACGGCTTCGAGCAAGGAATTGGAAGCGAGGCGGTTGGCGCCGTGTGCGCCGGTGGAGGAGCATTCTCCGCATACGGAGAGACCTGCTAGCGTGGAGCGGCCCCAGAGGTCCGAGACGATGCCGCCCATGTGATAATGCGCAGCCGGCGCCACCGGAATCCGGTCGGTGCGCGGGTCGATATTCGCACTCATGCAGGCGCCGAACACGGTCGGGAAATGGTCCGGGAAATGAGCGCCCACGGCCTTGCGGCAATCCAGGAAGGCGCCGCGCCCGGCCATCCGTTCGGCATGGATCGCGCGGGCGACCTCGTCGCGGGGGGCCAACTCCGCCAGCGGATGATAGTCGGCCATGAAGGCGCGCCCGTCGCCGTTGTGGAGGGTGGCGCCTTCACCGCGCAGGGCTTCGGTGGCGAGCGGCGCAGGGTCGCGTCCGATATCGATGCCGGTCGGGTGGAACTGTACGAATTCGAGATCGGCGAGCAGCGCGCCGGCCGTATAAGCCATGGCGATGGCGTCGCCCTGGGCTTCGCGCGGGTTCGTCGTGACTTTGAACAAGCCGCCTGAGCCGCCCGTGCAGAGCGCCGTCGCGCGCGCGGTGCGCGGCGTGAGGCGGCCGGAGGCATCCCGCAGCACGACGCCGGCGACCCGCCCGTTGGCGTCCTGCAGCAACGAGACGGCGCGGGCCCCCTCGATCAGTTCGATGCTGGGCGTCGCCTGAACGGCGGCCACCAGCGCGTCCATGATCGCCTTGCCGGCGAGGTCGCCGGACACACGGGCGACGCGCGGATGCGAGTGGGCGGCTTCTAGGGAGAGTGCGAGGGCGCCGTCTGGGGTGCGGTCGAACGGCACGCCGAGGGCGAGCAGGTCGCGCACGCGCGCGGGGCCGTCCTCGGCGATCAGGCGGGCGATGACCGGGTCAACGAGGCCCGCGCCGGCGGCGACCGTGTCCGCTGCGTGGCGCGCCGGGCTGTCGAGGGGATCGAGCGCGGCGGCGAGACCGCCCTGCGCCCAGGCAGACGAGGCGGCCTGGCCCAGCAGCGAGGGCGAGACGACGAGACAATGGCGCGGCGCCAGCTTCAGCGCGAGGAACAGCCCCGCGAGACCCGCGCCCACAATGAGCACGTCGACGCTCGCGCCGGACTCGGCGCGGACCCGGTGATCTGCTGCATCGAACATGGGCGTATCAGGATATCCCGTCATTCGCACGGCGGAATTCGACCGGCGCGGTGACGGCGGAGACCAGCGCGCCGAACATGCGCTCTTGGCTCTGGATCGTCAGGGTGAAATTGTCCGGCACATAGAGCATGTCCGGCGCCTTGGTCTCGATCATTTCCTCGATGGTGGAGCGCACGGAGACCTGATCGCCGAACCGGCGCGCCTCGCAGGACTGGCGAACGACGGAGCGGCCCCACATGGTGCACATCTCGACCGCCGTGATCTCGCAGGTATAGAGGCCTTCGTCCGGGTGCGGAGAAAGGTTCATCGTGCCGGTCATCACGCATTGGCCTTCGCGGTAGGGCTTGGTCTGGAAGCTCCAGTTGCCGAGCACGTCGGACTTGTCCGTCTCGCCCTTGCCCTTGACGGCGCCGGCCGGAAGTCCGGCGGCGAGTGCAATGAACATCAGGCCGAGAACCGGCCTCAGGTAGTTCGACATGGACGCCTCCTCGAATAGGGTCCGGTTGACTTCACTGCTTCGGCCTGCGCTTGGCAAGCCGTCTCAATCATACGTTCGTCAGATCACCATCTCGAGTTCGAGCGGCACCTGACCGGTCTTGAAGGCCAGCGGACGCGCCATTTTCGGCAGGGCCAGCATGGCGTCCAGCGCTGCTTTGGCCCGCACGCGCACATCTTCCGGGATCGTCACTTCATGCTGGCCGGTGACCAGGCAGTCGTAGATGTTTTCCAGTGTGATGCGCTTCATGTGCGGGCAGAGATTGCAAGGACGGATGAAGTTCACGTTCGGGTTCTCGGCCGCCACATTGTCGCTCATCGAGCATTCCGTCAGCAGCACGACCTTGTTCGGCTGGTTCTCGGACACATAGTTCGAAATCGCGGAGGTCGAGCCGGCAAAGTCAGCTTCCTGAAGTACGTCCGGCGGGCATTCCGGGTGGGCCAGGATGATGACGCCGGGATGCGCTTCGCGCAGCTGCTTCACGTCCTCGCCGGAAAACTGTTCGTGCACCTCGCAGGCGCCCGGCCAGGTCAGCACGCGGATGCCGGTCTGGGCCGCGACATTCTTGGCCAGATACTGGTCCGGCACCAGGATCACCGTGTCGGAGTTCCATTCCCTTGCCACGTGCTCGACAACCTGCGCGGCGTTGGAGCTGGTGCAGGTGATATGGCACTCGGCCTTCACCTCGGCGGTGCAGTTCACATAGGTGACGATCGGATAGTCCGGATATTTCTGCTTGATCAGCCGCACGTCGGCGCCGGTGATCGAAGCGGCGAGCGAGCATCCGGCGCGGGTGTCCGGGATTAGGACGGTCTTGTCCGGCGCCAGGATCTTCGACGTCTCTGCCATGAAGTGCACGCCGGCCTGCACGATGATGGCGGCGTCGGTGGCGGAGGCTTCGCGGGCGAGTTGCAGCGAGTCGCCGCGGAAATCGCCGACCAGGCTGAAGATGTCCGGCGTCATGTAATTGTGCGCGAGGATGACGGCGTTCTTCGCCTTTTTCAGCCGGTTGATACCGGCCACCAGCGGCGCGACCGCGGGCCATTCCATGGGCGTGACGAAATCGGCGACCAGCGGATACAAGGCGTCGGTTTCTGCCTTCACGGCATCATCATACACGAGACCGCGCGCTTCAGCGGCGGACCGGCCGCGCAGCGGCGTGGGGGTGGGGCAGCCGGGTCCGGCATCAATCAGGCGGGCCATGTTAACCTCCTACACGAGCCGTTATGCTCGATTTGAGTATAAGTTAGGCCTGAAGACGCGGAATTCAAGGTTCTGCCTCAAACATCACGAGGATCAGGGCTCGTTCGTGACAGCGGCACTACTTTTGCGCACTTTGAGCAAAAGCATATCTAGCGCAGAAGCCGCCCGCAGGCAAGGCGCCGCCACTTTTTGGCCATGATTGGACGGAGGCAACGCCTCTTTCAAATCAGCGCGAGAGCCGCCGCCAGCACCGGGTCGGCACCGGCGGCGAGGCTTGCGGGCGTATGAGCGGCGAAGACATCGGGTTCG
>JBBSAZ010000011.1:0-23985 GCA_038251755.1 Caulobacterales bacterium | reverse complement strand
TTCTGCTTTTCCGGAGAAAGCGAGAGCCGGTGAGAAAAAATGAGAATCTTTGGTACACGCCTGATAAAAATACGAACTGGGATGTGGCACGCCTGAGAGCCGGTGAGAGGGAAAAATGCTGAAAAAACGCCCCGCCGCATGGTTCACCGCCGCGCGGCCCTATCTGGTCTACGGCGCCCTGCTGGCCGCCGGCGCCCTCGCCCTCACCTGGCTCGACTATCTGACCTTCGCCCGAACCTTTCCCGGCGAGTTGCAGATCTTCCTGATTGCAGCCGGTTTTCTGGGCCTCGGCATATGGGCAGGCGCGCGGATTTTCGCCGGCCGGCGCGAGGCACCCCCCTTCGATGGTAATCCGGCAGCGCAACGCACGCTCGGCCTCAGCGCCCGGGAAATGGACGTCCTGACCCTGATTGCGGACGGCCTCTCCAACAAGGAAATCGCCGCGCGCCTCAACGTTTCACCGAACACCGTGAAGACCCATGTCGCCCGGGTCCTCGAAAAACTGGAGGTCAGCCGCCGCACCGCCGCGCTCGCCCGGGCAAGGGAACTTGGCCTTTTGCCCTGAAATTACGGGTGATCTGGCGAAAATCACCCTTTCGGGCGATTGTTGCCGCGCGCCGAAGCCGGAAGGTCTGCCGGGCAACCCGCAGAGGAGACCCGAATGTTGCAAAGCATCCTGAAGAACGGCGTCATGGCTGGCTTGATCGTCGGCATTCCAATGATCGCCTTGACGATCACGCTTGGCGACAAGGCCCCGACCGGCAATCTCGGCCTGGTGATCGGCTATACGACCATGCTGGTCGCGCTGAGCGTCATCTTCCTCGCCATCAAACGCCAGCGTGATGTGGCGAACGGCGGCGTCATCAAGTTCCTGCCAGCCTTTCTGATGGGGCTCGGGATCAGCGCCGTGGCGGGCGTCCTCTACGTGCTCGCCTGGGAAGCGACGCTGGCGATCAGCGGCATGGATTTCGGCGCGATGTATGCCGAACATCTGGTCGAGGCGGCCAAAGCCCGCGGGGCCAGCGAGGCGGAAATCGCCGCAGAACTGGCCAAGGCGCAGGATTTTGCAAGAATGTATGCCAACCCGCTCTTCCGCATGCCGATCACCTTCACCGAGATCCTGCCCGTGGGTATTCTTGTCTCGCTGATCTCCGCCCTGCTCCTGCGCAACAGCCGTTTCATGCCGGCGCGCGGGGCTGCGGGCTGACCGCTGCCGGAATTTCGGTGGAGAGGAATTTACATACCTCGATTTTCGAGGTATGTAAATTTCATGATGGATGAAACGCTCAAGGACCTCGAGAAACGCTGGCGCAAGAGTGTCTTGCCGCTCGCCGTTCTCGCGGTGCTGGGGAAGGGGCCGTCGCACGGTTATGGCCTGGCGGTTGCCCTGCGCGAGGTGCTCGGCGCCGCTACGCCGGAGGGCACACTGTATCCGCTGCTCAACGGGTTTGAACGTGACGGTCTTGCCGTCGCCGAATGGACGATCCCGGAGAGCGGACCCGCCCGCAAGACCTATGCCCTGACAGCGGAGGGCCGCGCCGTGCTCTCAGAGGCCAGTGCGCAGTGGAGCCAGATGAGTCTCAACCTTGGGAAGCTGCTGTCATGACGACCTGGACTGATCTTGCAGATCCCGGCGCCCGGGCAGCCTTCGCTGCCTATTTCGCAAGGGTCGAGCGCCACCTTGCACCGCTGCCGGACGCCAGCGCGCGCGAAGTGCGTGAGGAACTCGAGTTGCACGCGCTTGATCTGCTGGCGGAAGAAGGCCGCGCCGATGCAGCGCTTGCCCGTCTCGGTGCACCCGAAGATTTCCTGCCGGACCTCGTTGCCGAAAGGTTGCGTCTGCGAGCATCGAAATCCTTCGCGCCATCGCACGTCTTTTCCGCCATTGCCTCTAGTGCCCGTACAGGCCTTGCAGGCATCATAGTCTCTACGTTAGCCGGTTTCGGCTATGCGCTGGCCGCCCTAGCCGTTGTGATGGGAATAGCGCGGTTGGTCGCGGCGGAGACCACAGGCCTCTTCCGGCTCCAGGACGGCCGCCTCTTTCTTGGCCTGGGCGAAAATCTCGGCGGCAGCGATGTGCTCGGCGTCTGGTTTGCGCCGTTGGCCTTTGCGGTCGCTGCTTGTCTCTACCTCATCCTCACGCTCGCCTTCGGGCGGGTGAAGTTTCGCAAGCCGCCCGGCGAGGACAAAGCCAACATGACGGGCTGATACCCATAGGAGAAGACAATGCGTAATACTTGGCTCGCTGCCCTTGCAGTGGGATGGCTGACGGCTGCGCCGGCGTCAGCGCTTCAAATCAAGGTCGACCCGGCACCCATCCACGTATTCGACCTTTCGCCAGACCGTGCGGGCTACGATGTAGTGCTGCAGAATATCCTGATCGTGAATGACGAATCGGACCCCGTGCATTTGACGGGACTGCGGGTGGAACTGCTCAAAGGCGGTGAGGTGCTGTCCGTCTCCCGCGTTCCCGCTGCCAAGGTGGCTGACCGCGCCGCGCAATTCGCCAGTCTTCAAGAAGCGGGTGTGCTGACGATGATGGATTTCCAGTTTCACTTGTCACGCCTACTTGCCGAGGGGGAGCGCCTGAGCGCCGATGCGACGCTTGAACCCCGGGAAGCCTACCTCAACTCGGGCCTGTACGCGTCATCCACTGGCCTGCCCGATACCGCGCGGGTTGTTGTCGAGGGGCCAGACGGAGACATCGGACAGGTAGAGGTGCCGGTCTCGCGCTATGTGTCGGATACGTCTTACCGCTCGCCCGTTGCCGGGCGCTGGTTCGTGGTTGCCTCGGGTGACGCGGCGCATCATCATCGCTGGGTCGTCTCGTCGGAGTATGCGCTCGACCTTGTGCGGATGGGCGCAGACCTGAAGACCTACACGGGAAAGGGTAATCAGCTTACGGACTATGAGACCTTTGGCGCGCCCATCCTGGCCGCCGCGGATGGCGTTGTCGTCGCGGTTCGCAATGACCGAGCCGATCATGCGGCCATGCTGCGCCGGTCCGATGAGCCCTTCGGAGCCTACATGCAGCGGGTGATGACCCTGCAACAGGCCATACTGGCAGAAGATGGCTTCGAAGGCGCGGCCGGCAATCACGTGCTGATCCGGCATGCCAACGGCGAGCATTCGCTTTACGCCCATCTGCGGGAAGGAAGTGTGCGTGTCTCGATCGGAGATGAAGTCCTCGCCGGTGCGCCGATCGCTGAAGCGGGTTCGTCCGGAAACTCGACCGAACCTCACCTGCACTTCCAGGTGATCGATGGGCCCGATCTCAATTCGGCACGCGGAATTCCGGTAGAGTTCAACGGCCTCAAGGATGACTGGATCAGCATGCAGCACCGGCACCTGCGCGCGGGCGACGTGATCGAATCGGAGTAGGCTTCAGTCCTCGAACCCGCGGAACACGGCCGCTTCGTCCACGGACTTGCGCCGCGACACGACCGCGTTGGCCGGAAAGCTCTCATCCGGCCAGCCCATCGCCACGCAGGTCTGGATCACCTGGTCGTCCGGAATGCCGGCTTCTGCGCGTACCACCGGGCTCTGCATGATGCCTTGCGAGTTGATCACGCAGCCGAGCCCCCGGTTCCAGGCGGCATTGACGAGGCAGTTGACGACGCCGCCGCAATCGAACGGCGCGATGTCGCTGCCTTGGACCGACTTGTCATAGGTGATCACGATGGAGACCGGCGCATCGAACTGGCGGAAGCCGCGCAGGATCCAGTCCATCCGCTTTTCCTTGTTGTCGCGCTCGATGCCCATCGCCTCGAACAGTTGCACGGCGATCTCGATCTGGCGCTTGCGGTGATCGCCGGCATATTCCGGCCCGAGGCGGAATTCGCGGCTGTGCGGCACACCGGCGAGGTTGCGCTCGACATTGCCGGCCCGGATCCGGTCGAGCACGTCGCCGGCGACGACATAGAAATTCCAGGGCTGGGTGTTCAGCGAGGTCGGCGCGCGCATCGCGATCTCGAGGATTTCCCGGATCAGCGCCTTCGGAACAGGCTTCTTCTGATAGCCCCGGATGCTGCGGCGGCCCCGCACAACGTCATCGAATTCCACATCACACTCCTGTCGCGGTCTCGCGCCTGTTCTAGCGCCGCCAATCGCCGCTGCATCCCCTCCCGCTGCGTCAGGCTTGCCAAGCTGCCGGGTTGCGGCAATTTCCGGCCGGTCTGAACGGAGCAGGGCGCATGCGGTATTACGAGGACATGGTAGTCGGCACACGCACGCGCTCCTCGCGTAGCTACAAGGTGACCCGCGAAGAGGTCATCGAGTTTGCCTCGAAGTATGATCCCCAGCCATTTCACCTCGATGACGAGGCGGCGAAGGCCACTTTCTTCGGCCGGCTCTCGGCCTCCGGCTGGCATACCGGCGCCATGGCGATGCGGATGATGGTGGATACCTGGAGGGACGGCGAGCCGACCGCCGGGCTTGGCTCGCCGGGGCTTGATGAACTGAGATCGGTAAAGCCGGTCTATCCGGGCGACGAACTTGTGGTGGAGGTCGAGCTGATCGGCAAGCGCCGCTCGAAATCCCGCCCGGACATGGGCCTGACAAAATCCCGCCAGACGGTCTTCAACCAGCACGGCGACGTGGTGATGACGATGATCGGCAACGGCCTGATCCGCGTGCGCGATCCCTCCGCCCCCATAAACTAAGAAAAAGCCCGCTCTGGAGAACGGGCTTTCTGACCTTTGTGGGAAGACCCCACGAGCAAGGCGAAGGCGCGGCGGCCCCGCGCGATGCGCGGGAACCGCCGCGAGCAATCAATTAGCGAGGCGCCATGCGGATGGCGCCGTCGAGGCGGACGTCTTCGCCGTTGAAATAGGCGTTGCGGCACATCTCGACAGCCAGCGAGGCATATTCTTCCGGATGGCCGAGACGGGCCGGGTGTGGAACCTGCGCGCCGAGGGCGGCTTTCACGGGCTCCGGCGCAGCGGCCAGCAGCGGAGTGTTGAAGATGCCCGGGAGGATCGTGTTCACACGGATGAAATCGCGGCTGAGGTCGCGCGCGATGGGGAGCGTCATGCCGACCACGCCGCCCTTGGAGGCGGAGTAGGCAGCCTGGCCGATCTGGCCGTCTTCAGCAGCGACCGAGGCCGTGTTGACCATGGCGCCGCGCTCGCCGTCGATCGGATCGAGCGTCAGCATGCCGGCGGCCGATTTCGCAATGCAGCGGAAGGTGCCGACGAGGTTGATCTGGATAATCAGGTTGAACTTGTCGAGCGGGAAGTGTTCTGGCGCGCCGGTCTCCTTGTTGCGGCTGGCGGTCTTGATGGCGTTGCCGGTGCCGGCGCAGTTGATCAGGATCCGCTCCTGGCCGATGGCGGCGCGGGATTTGGCAAAACCGGCATCCACAGAGGCTTCGTCGGTCACGTTGACGTTACAGAAAACGCCGCCGAGTTCCTTGGCGAGCGCTTCGCCTTTTTCGGCGTTGAGGTCGAACAGGGCGACCTTGACACCGTATGAGGCCAGTTTGCGGGCGGTTGCGGCTCCGAGGCCGGACGCGCCGCCGGTGATGACGGCGGAGATATTTGAGTTCAGTTCCATGAGCAGCTGCCTTCCTTTGATATTGACCCGATTATCGGCTATGACGGCACTGCACTATAATGCCGCTAGGAGAGCGCAATGAGTGACGCAGCGGAAATCATCAATACGGTGAAGGGCGAGGGCGGGGTTTACCTGCCCAAGTCGATCCAGCGCAACGCGCGCACGGCGCGGGGCTTGATCCCCAAACTGCTGCGCCTGGCCGGCCAGCTTCCGTTCGCGGACGACCTCGCCAGCGCCTATTACTGTGCCCGCGACCCGCTGACGCCCACCAAGGCGAAAGCCGTGCTGTTCGCGGCTGCGGCCTATTTTGTCATGCCGGCCGACATGCTGCCGGATGTCATCGTGGGGCTTGGCTTTACCGATGATGCCGCCGTGCTGGCGACCGCCCTCGGCGTGGTCGGCTCGCACGTCAAGGAACGCCACCGCGTGATGGCGCGGCGCCTGCTTCGCCTGCCGGAGCCTATCGGAGACAAGACCTGAGCGCGCCTGCGCTCTGGGCTGCCTTCGGAACTGCCAGCCTTGCCGCGCTGGCCTATGGATTTTTGTTCAGCTTCCGGGGTGAAGGCGCCGGCCGCGCTGTCCTGAAAGTTTCCGGCGTCGCGATCCTCGCGCTGATTGCCTTTGCTTCCGGTGCGACCTGGCTTGTCTGGGCGGCGCTGGCGGCCTCCGCATTGGGTGACGCCTTCCTGGCGGGGAAGCCGGAGCGCTGGCTGCTGCCCGGCATGGCGGCGTTTTTTCTCGCGCACGTCTTCTACGTCATCCTGTTCTGGCAGCTGGGGGAGGGCGCTGGCTGGAGCTGGCCCGTCAAGATTGGCCAGGCGGCGCTGGTGTTCGGCGGCGCGGCGTATATCCGCTGGCTGATGCCCTGGCTCGGCAAGATGCGCGTGCCGGTCCTCGCCTATGGTGCGGTCATCCTGATGATGGGCGCCGCCGCGATTGCGCTGCCAGTCGCCTACTGGCTGGTCACGCTCGGCGCGTTGATGTTCATCGCCTCGGACGCCATCCTCGCGCGCCAGCTGTTCTGCCGGCCACCCGGCGCGCCGCCGCAGAAGCTGCCGTCCTACGCGGTCTGGTTCCTGTATTTCTTCGGGCAAGCCGCCATCACCTTCGGCCTGCTGCCGCGGTCCCTCTAGAACGGCTTGTCGCCGTTCACGGTGGCGCGCCGCATATGGCGGCAGTGGCCGGGATAATCGTTCAGCGCATAGTGCCAGGTGCACCGATTGTCCCACATCGTCACGTCGCCTGCCTGCCAGCGCACCCGGCACGTCAGGCGCTCCTCGCGCGACAGGTTGAACAGGTAGTCCAGCAGCGGCTTGCTTTCCCGCGCCGACCATCCGGCGAAGCGCAGCGTGAAGGCGGGGTTGACGTAGAGCCCCTTGCGGCCGGTTTCCGGATGCGTGCGGATCACGGGGTGTTCGTATTCCGGCGCGTCTTCCGCCTGCGACGTTTCCATAGACTGGCGCTTCTGCGCCGATGTGCCGTGCGTGCTGTATTCGCGGCTGGCCGAATGGACCGCCTTGAGGCCTGCCAGCGTGGCCTTTAGCCCCGGCGAGAGCGTTTCATAGGCCGCCTGCTGGTCGGCGAACAGCGTATCGCCGCCATAGGGCGGCATCTCGATCGCATGCAGGATGGAGCCGAGAGCGGGCGTCTCCTCGAAGCTCATGTCGGTATGCCAACCGCCGCCGAAATTCACCTTGTCCTCTTTCTCCTTGATGATCTCGAGGAGTTCCGGATGGTCTTTCATCCCCTTCACATATGGGTGCACGTTCAGCGTTCCGAAGCGGCGCGCGAACGCCTTGTGCTGGTCCGGCTGCAGGCCTTTTTGCCCACGCATCACGATCACCTTGTGATCGAGAAAGGCCTGGTGGACCTGGTCGAACTCGGCATTCGACAGGCCGGACTGCAGGTCCAGCCCGAAGATTTCAGCGCCCAGCGTGCCGGACAGGGGAAGGATTTCAATGCTCATGAGTTCATGAAACCATTCGCCCGGCCGGCGCGCAAGAAGTCCGTCAATTTAGCGAATCTGCGCCTTCGGGGACCTCTTTGCCCTTCAGGTACTTGTCGAGGAAGCTGAGATAGGCCTCGGCCGCCGTGATCCGGTTCGCCTTCTTCTGGAAGCCGTGGCCCTCGTCCGGGAAGATCACATACTCCACCGGCACGCCGTTCTTGCGCACGGCGGCCACGAGTTCATCGCTCTCCACCTGCAGCACACGCGGGTCATTGGCGCCCTGCACCACCAGCAGGGGCTTCACGATATTGGAGGCATGGAACAGCGGCGAGATGGCGCGGTGGCGCTCGGCATCGGTCGCCGGGTCGCCCATCTCGTCATAGAGCGCAACGCGGAACGAGCCCCACCAGGCGGGGATGCTTTCCAGCGTCCGCACCCAGTTGGTCACGCCGAAGATGTTGACGCCCACATCAAAGGCTTCGGGCTCGAAGGCGAGAGCGGCAGCGGTCATGAACCCGCCATAGGAGCCACCGAGGATGCCGATCCTGTCGCCGTCGATATAGTCGAGCGATTCCAGGTATTTCCGTCCCCAGACGATATCCTGCAGATCCTCCTGGCCATGGCGTTTGTCGTCCATGTGGAAGAAGGTCTTTCCGTAGCCGGACGATCCGCGATTGTTCGCGGCCAGCACGGCGTAGCCATTGTTCACGAGGAACTGGATATCTGCCGCATAGCCCTTCTGGCTCTGGCCGCCGGGGCCGCCATGGACCCAGACGATTGCGGGAACGGGATTCTCGGCACTTGCGGTTTTCGGCACATAGAAGATCGACGGGATTTTCAGCGTGTCGAAGCTCTCGTAGCGCACGATGTCAGCTGTGACGAGCACGGCTTCGTTGATGGCGGGCGAGAGCGCATTGGTCAGGCGCGTCGCTTCGCCGGTCGCAAGATCGGCGGTGTAGATATTGCGCGGCGAGGTATCCGTGTTGACGCCGAAGGCCACGCGCGTCTCGTCCGCATTGAAGCAGACCTGTGTGATTTCGCCGTCCGGAACGCCGCTCATGGCCACCGGTTCGCCCGTCGTCGTGTCCAGGAAAGTCACATCCCAAAGTCCGTCCTCATTGACGGTGGTCACTCGGTAGCGTCCGCTCGGCGAGAAGGAAACCGACAGCACGTCCCAGTCTGCCGAGACCAGCGCGGCCTTTTCGCCGGTTGCCACATCATGCGTCCAGGCTTCCGTGAACTCGCCCACTTCATTCGTTCCGTACACCAGCTTCTTGCTGTCCGGCGTGAAGGAATAGGTGGTGTAGGCGATATTGCCTTCGTGCGGCGTGATCAGCTTCTTCTCCGCCTTCTCTGCCGAAAGGTCGTAGATGTAGATGTTCGCATCGGCGCTCGACACATTCTCCACGAGGGCCAGCAGCTTGCCGTCCGGGCTGATGCCGCCCAGTTCGAGTCCGTCATTCTGGTAGATCATCCGGCTGCTGAAATCCGCCGCCGAATAGGCGTAGACATCATCCGTAGACGCATCGCGCGCGTTGGAGGCCACGTAAAAGGTCTCGCCGTTTGCATTCCATCCGAGGAAGGTCGCGCGCGTCTTCTCGCCGGGCGTCAGGTCCGTCAGCGTGCCATCCGCACTGCGCACGAACAGGTGGTGCAATTCGTCGCCGCCGCCGTCGGCCTCGACCAGCACACGGTCGCCGGCAGGGAAGTAGGACTCGGCGAAGGTGGAATCGGTTTCCGACGCCGTCAGCGCCGTCATGGTTCCGTCCAGGCCCATCGCATAGGTATTGATGATGCCGGTTTCGTCCGAGCTGATCAGCAGCGTCTGCCCGTCCGGCGAGAAACAGCGTCCCCGCCCGGCGGCGAGATTGTAGTTCACCGTGTCGTAGAATTGCTTGGCCGAGTAGGTCTCGAACTTGACCGGCACGAGCGGTGCGGGTTCGGCGGCCACCGGGCCACTGTCGAGCTCTGGCGCCGGCGCTCCGCTGGCGCAGGCTGCCGCGAGGAGGGCGGCGGTTGAAATGAGGAGGCTGCGCATCTGAATTCTCCGGCTTGGGGCTTTGGCGCGCACCTTAACAGGTTGAAACGACAGGTCACCCGTCGGGCATTCACGAAAATGACGTTTGCTCCGGAACCGGAATTATGCGAATGCAGCCGCGGGCCAGGCGCCCCCAACGGCGCCCAGCCTATCTGTGAGGATAGGAGTAAAACAGATGACGATGACTACCGCCAAGCCGGTCGTGCGCCCGGCGTGCCCGCATTTTTCTTCGGGCCCCACCGCAAAATATCCCGGATTTTCGCTTCAGAACTTGGTGACCGCCGCCCTCGGCCGGTCGCACCGTTCGGGCGATGCCAAGAAGAAACTCAAAGCCGCAATTGACCGCACCAAGCTGATCCTCGACCTGCCGGAAGGCTACCGGGTCGCCATCGTGCCGGCCTCAGACACCGGCGCCGTCGAGATGTGCATGTGGTCGATGCTCGGCGCCAAGCCTGTCGATGTGTTCGCCTGGGAAAGCTTCGGCTCCGACTGGGTGACCGACGCGACCAAGCAGCTGAAGCTTGCCGACTGCAAGACATACGTCGCCGACTACGGCGCGCTGCCGGATTTCGCCAAAGCCCGCGACGATGCCGACATCATCTTCACCTGGAACGGCACCACGTCCGGCGTGCGCGTGGCGAACGCTGACTGGATCAAGCCGAACCCGGACCGCGTCGTGATCTGCGACGCCACCTCGGCTGCCTTCAGCCAGGACATCGAGTGGGAGAAGCTCGATGTGATCACCTATAGCTGGCAGAAATGCCTCGGCGGGGAAGCGGCGCACGGCATGCTGATCCTCAGCCCCAACGCCGTGAAACGCCTCGAAAGCTACACGCCGGACCGGCCGCTGCCGAAACTGTTCCGCATGACCAAAGGCGGCAAGCTGGACGAGGATCTGTTCGAAGGCGCGACGATCAACACGCCGTCCATGCTCTGTGTCGAAGACTATCTGCAGGCGCTCGACTGGGTCGAGCGGCTTGGCGGCTGGAAAAAGCTGAAGGAACGGTCTGACGATAGCCTCCGTACCCTGACGGACTGGGAAGGCAAGACCGACTGGGTCCAGTTCCTCTGCGCCGACAAGTCCGTGCGCTCGAACACCGGCGTCACCTTCAAGATCGTCGATCCGCGCGTTGCGGCGCTCGACGAGGCCGGTCAGCGCGACTTCATCAAGCGGATGATCAAGCGCCTCGAGTCCGAGAACGCCTGCTACGACGCGGCCGGCTATGCCAAGGCCCCTCCGGGTCTGCGCATCTGGTGCGGTGGTTCCGTGGAACCGTCCGACGTGTCGAAGCTGCTCCCCTGGCTCGACTGGGCCTTTCACGAGGAAGCGGCGAAGCTCTGATCGGGTCTCCTGACCATGTCTGCCGTCATCACCCTTCGCCCGGCCGTTCGCGCCGATATTCCCCTGCTCAAGGCCTGGGATGAAGAGCCGCATGTTCAGTTCTCAGACCCCAATTCGGGCGATGGGAGCGGATGGGAATGGGATGAGGAGATCGAAGCCGGTTGGCCGGGTTTCTGGCATTTCATGGCGGAAGCGGACGGAGAGCCTTTCGGCTTCGTTCAGGTCATCGATCCGCATATTGAGCCGACCCGGTATTGGGGGCCGACCGGGCCGGGGCATCGCGCCATCGATATCTGGATCGGTCCTGCCAAATGGCTGGGCCACGGATACGGTACAAGGATGATGCAGCTCGCGCTCGGCTACTGCTTCTCGGACGAAACGGTCCACACCGTTCTGATCGATCCCATCGAAGAAAACACACGTGCGCACCGCTTTTACCAGCGATGCGGCTTTCAGCCTATCGGCCTTCGGAAATTCGGGGCCCACACCTGTCTTGTTCATCAACTCACCCGCGCCAGCTGGCGCAACGGAGACCACAATGCCTAAAGTCCTTATCGGAGACACGCTCTCCCCCGCCGCAGTCGAGATATTCAAGGCGCGCGGCATCGAAACCGACATCAAGGTTGGTCTGTCCAAGGAAGATCTGATCAAGATCATTGGTCAGTATGACGGCCTCGCCGTGCGCTCGGCCTGCAAGCCGGACGCGGACGTGATCGCCGCTGCGACCAACCTGAAGGTCATTGGCCGCGCCGGTATCGGTGTCGACAATATCGACATCAAGGCCGCCACGGCCAAGGGCGTCGTCGTGATGAACACGCCTTTCGGCAACGCCATCACCACGGCCGAGCATGCCATCGCCATGATGTTCGCCGCCGCCCGCCAGATCCCCGCCGCCAACGCAGACACGCAGGCCGGCAAATGGCCGAAGTCCGGCTATATGGGAATCGAAGTCTCCTACAAGACGCTCGGCCTCATCGGCTGCGGCAACATCGGCAGCCGCGTCGCCGAGCGCGCCATCGGCCTCAAGATGAAGGTCGTCGCCTATGACCCCTTCCTGACCGAGGAGCGCGCCGTGGAGCTTGGAGTCGAGAAAGTCGATCTCGATACTCTGCTCGCCCGCGCCGATGTCATCACGCTGCATGTTCCGCTGACGGAGCAAACGAAAAACGTTCTGTCGCGTGAGGCGTTGGAGAAAACCAAAAAAGGCCTGATCCTCGTCAACTGTGCCCGCGGCGGTCTGGTTGACGAAGCCGCCGTCCGAGATCTGCTTGAGAGCGGCCACCTCGCCGGCGCGGCATTTGACGTGTTTGCCGTCGAACCCGCCAAGGAAAACGTGCTGTTCGGCGCGAAAAACTTCGTGGCGACACCGCACCTGGGCGCTGCCACGGTCGAGGCGCAGGAAAACGTTGCCCTGCAGGTCGCCGAACAGATGGCGGACTATATCCTCACCGGCGCGGTCACCAATGCGCTCAACATGCCGTCGGTGACGGCCGAGGAAGCGCCGCGCCTGAAACCCTTCGCTGCTCTTGCTGAAAAGCTCGGCAGCTTTGCCGGGCAAATCTCCGACTACGGATATGACGAGGTCGTGATCGAGTATGAAGGCGAAGTCTCGGAGCTGAACCGCAAGCCGCTCACCGCCGCACTGCTGGCCGGTTTGCTGCGCGCCTCGCGCGGCGACGTGAACATGGTCTCGGCGCCCGCAATCCTGCACGAGAGCGGCGTCAAGCTGACCGAGACCAAGACCGAGTCGAGTCCGGTCTATGACAGCTTGATCCGCATCAAGGTGAAAACCAAGGCGACGAAAAATTCGCCGGAAGGCGGCTGGCGCACACTCGCCGGCGCGCTGATCGGCGGCAAGCCGCGCATCGTCGAAGTGAAAGGCATGGCGCTGGAGGGCGACTTCTCGCCGTTCACGCTTTACGTCAACAATATCGACAAGCCAGGCTTCATCGGTGCGCTTGGCCAGATGCTCGGCGAGGCGAAAGTCAATATCGCGACTTTCCACCTCGGTCGTCAGGCCGCCGGGGGAGAGGCCATCGCGCTTGTCGGTATCGATTCCATGCCGCCTGCTGCGGTGCTCGAAAAACTCGATGCGCTGCCGCAGGTTCGCTATGCGAAAGTCCTCAGCTTCTGACAGGGGGGGCTGCGGAGCCTTACTTGACGAATACGGCGCATGAGGGCGAGTCCCGGGGGAACAGTACCCCTAAGGAGCGTTCATGCGCCATTTCGTAGCTTTACTTGCGCTTGCCGCGCTTCCCGCCGCCACGGCCTCGGCCCAGCTGGTCGAGGAAGTACGCGCCGGTTTGACCGATCACAATGTCTGTGTGCTTGGCTGCGACAATGCCGACAAGGAGGACGGGCCGAACCTGAATGGTGAACTCGTGTTTGCCTCGCCGGCTTTCCTTGAGGCCATCGGTAGTCCGCGCCCCTATGTCATGGGCAGCCACAACCTCGGCGGCGACACGAATTTCGGCGGGGCAGGGATGCACTGGAACTGGGACTTTGCGGACGGCTGGTCGTTCGAGCCCGGCTTCGGCTATGTGATCCATGACGGCGAACTGTCCTTCCCGTTTCCGCAGGGCGACCCGCGCAATGACGTGGTTTCCGAATCGAAGATCTTCTTCGGATCGCGCGACCTGTTCCGCACCAGCGTCTCGCTCAACCGCGATTTCGGCGACCGATGGGGCGCGCAGCTCATGTACGAACATCTCAGCCACGGCCAGATCCTCGGCAAGGGCCGTAACCAGGGCCTCGACAATATCGGCGTCCGGGTGATCTACCGCTTCGGCGAATAGGCGGCCATCTGCCTCTTGCAATTGCCCGCCAATTCCTGCCCTTGTCGCCGCGGCTGTAAACGGAGCGGAACATGGCAGGTGTCGTGGTTGTAGGCGCCCAGTGGGGCGACGAAGGCAAAGGCAAGATCGTGGACTGGCTGTCGGCGCGCGCCGATGTCGTGGTCCGCTTCCAGGGCGGGCACAATGCCGGCCATACGCTCGTCATTGACGGCAAGGTGTTCAAGCTGGCGCTGTTGCCCTCGGGCCTCGTGCGCGGCGGGAAGCTGTCGGTGATCGGCAACGGCGTCGTGGTTGATCCCTGGCACTTCCTGGCCGAGATCGAAGGCATCAGGGCGCAGGGCGTCGAGGTCTCGCCGCAGAGCCTTGTGCTCGCGGACAATGCCTCGCTGATCCTGCCTTGGCACAAGGATATTGACGCGGCGCGGGAGGGAGCGCTCGGCGCCGCCCAGATCGGTACCACCAAGCGGGGCATTGGCCCGGCTTACGAGGACCGCGTCGGCCGCCGCGCCATCCGCGTGGCGGACCTTGCCGACCCCGCCGCGCTGGACATGAAAATCGAGCGGCTGCTCGCGCATCACTGGCCGCTGCGGATCGGCCTCGACTTGCCGGAGCCGGACGGTGCGGCGCTGAAGGCCGACCTCCTGAAAATTGCCCCGCAGGTGCTGGCCTATGCCCAACCGGTCTGGAAACTGCTGGACGAGCAGGTCCGCAAAGGCCGCCGCATCCTGTTTGAAGGCGCGCAGGGCGTGATGCTCGACGTGGACCATGGCACCTATCCGTTCGTCACTTCCTCCAGCGTCGTCGCCGGCAATGCCAGCGCCGGATCCGGCGTCGGCCCGGGGGCCATTTCCTATGTACTCGGCCTCGCCAAGGCGTATACGACACGGGTGGGCTCCGGCCCTTTCCCGACCGAGCAGTCGAACGAGATCGGCCAGCGCCTCGGCACGGTCGGCCACGAGTTCGGCACCAATACAGGGCGCCCGCGCCGCTGCGGCTGGTTCGACAGCGTCATGGTGCGCCAGGCCTGCGCCACGTCCGGCGTCAACGGCCTCGCGCTCACCAAGCTCGACGTGCTGGACGGTTTTGACGAGATCAAGGTGTGCACGGCCTACAAACTGGGTGGCAAGCTGATCGACTATTTCCCGGCCGGGCTGACTGATCAGGCGGCGGTCGAGCCGGTGTACGAGACTCTGAAGGGCTGGAGCGGTTCGACGCGCGGGGCGCGCAGCTGGACGGACCTGCCGGCGGAGGCGGTGGTGTATGTGCGCCGGCTTGAGGAACTTGTCGGCAAGCCGTGCGCGCTGGTCTCGACCTCGCCGGAACGCGAGGACGTGATCCTGATGCGCGATCCGTTTGAGGGCTAGGCCGGCGATCCGTGCCCGGATGATCCGCGCGCCTAGGTAGTTTTCCGGATGCCGCCCGTTGCGCGGCAGGCGCAGGGTTGGGGTCACCTCTCAACGGAGCCCTGCCATGTCGCATACCCCTCATGAACTTGCCGATGAGTTTCCGGAATCGGCGGAGCGTCTGCATGCGCTGAAGATATCGAGCGCGCATTTCGCGAAGCTGTTCGACGAGTATCACGAGGTGAACCGGCAGATTCACCGGATGGAGAGCCTTGTCGAGCCGGCGGGCGAGGCAGTTGAGGCGGTCATGCGGCGCAAGCGGATGATGCTGAAGGACGCGATTTATGCGGCGCTGAAGGCGGACTCCAGCACAGCGGAGGGCGCAGATGTCAAATCTGACGATTGATCCCCTGGCGATTGCAGCGCTGGTGGGGTTTGCCACCTTGCTGCTCGTGATGGCCAGCATCACGATCTGGATACTCCGCCAGTCGGGCAAGTCTGCCGGCGAGAAATAGGGCGCAGCCGCAAGCGCCGGACTGGCAGGAGCCGTCGGGATACGGATAAGTGGAGCCGTCGCGCGCCGGACGCGCCAGGCGTCCGGAAGAAGAATTGGTTTGGCTTTGGACGCCATTCGTCCGCCGCGCTCGGACGGGCAATCGCAGTGCGATTGCTTGATCCGTCCTTGCTACCGGAGTTTCGGGCCATTCTCGGGATGGCTTCGGCGCTGCCAGGCCTTCACAGCTTACCCGTTCGGCCCTTGGCAATGCCAAGGTGGCGAAACGGGATTCTCTACCGGCTTTTGAACCGGCTTGCCTGGATCAACGTCCCTAGGGTGCCGGCAGGCCGTAACCTCCTGCGCGGCCCAGCCGGACTGGCGCAGGCCAACTATTTCATACCGCGTTGATTCCGCGCTGCATTTTTATCCGGGGACGGACGGAAAGTGTTGCGCAAGGCGAAACTTGCGCAACACGCTGTAGCCCGCCTCAAGGGGCTGGGCAGTTTTCCGACCATTGAACATAGATGCCGAACACCTCGTTCGAGGACGTGGAGTAGTCCACCAGCAGGGGCTTTCCGGCGGCGGCGGCGCGTTCCAGCGTATCGAGGAGGCGCGTCCATTTAAGGGTTTCTGCGGTGGTGGGCAGCGGCAGGGGGCCGCCCGGCGGGATGTAGCGGATCTTGTCGGCCTCGAAGTTGAACTGGCGGTCGCCTTCGGACGTGATCAGCGTGAAGGAAGTGGAATAATTCGTGACCGACTGAGTGTTGTAGGTCTGGTGGCGGATGCAGCCGGCGAGGCGGGCGGTGGCGACGGTGATGGGCACCTCCGCAAGGACCTTCGGTGGCAGCTTGAGGACCGGCTTGATCACGGGGGCCGAGCCGGCGCCCTGAGCGGCGGCGGGCAGGGCGGCAAACCCGGTGGCGGCGGCGAGCGCGAGGCAGGCGAGTGCTAATCTCATGGCAGTGTCCCTCTGGTGTTTGCGCCCCCCGGCGTGGCCGCAGTGTAGCTGAGGCGTGCGGAAGGGGAAGGGGGCGATGGCGGCCCTTGCCGGGGCGGGGCGGCGGGCCTAGACCGCGCCGCCAGCGGGAGGGCGAGGCATGGCCGAAGAGTTCGATTGCGTGACGTGCGGGGCGTGCTGCTTCAGCCGCAATCCGCGTTACCTCGTGCTGCTGCCCGAAGACGCCGGGCGGCGCCTGCCACCGGAAAGCCTCTTCGAGCATGAGGGGCGCACCTATGTGGACTATAGCTGCGGCCACTGCGTGCACCTGCAGCTGGGTGAGGGCCGCGCCGTGTGCGCAGTCTACGAGGAGCGGCCGGAAGCCTGCCGCGCGTTCCGGGCGGGGAGCTTCGAGTGGACGAAGGCGCGCCGGGCGAACGGGATTTTGGGTGGGAAAATGTAGGGTGCAATAGGCCGAAGGCCGCAATGTACCGGGGGCACAGGAAGGTGGTGCATTGGGGCGTTCCGCCTAATGCGCACTACGCTTGGTTGTGAATGTTCATTCCACCCGTCACAGAAAGCCGGTATCACTTTCGATACAATCGTTGCTCGGTCCGAAAGGGAATATCTTGCCAGTTTCGAAGATGCCCGAATTTCTGATGCACTTTCTGCATGCAGTAGGCCTGAGAAAAATGACGGCGACTGAGCTAATTTTGTTCAGAGGCGATCATGTTCGACACTACGTCGACCCAGAACCAAACAGCTTGATCTATCACTACACCAACATTTCTGGTGCCGAAGGAATCTTGAATTCACAGCGCATATGGCTGTCTGGATTTGAAAAAAAACCAACGACGCATCCGAGTTCAGTTTTGCAAAAGCACGGTTCTCGGAAGTAATTGAGAAGCTTCGGCCGAACTTCAGCGACGAGCTGATCAATTCATACTTCAATCGTCTAGAGGCGTTTGAAAATGGTATGAGCATGCTAATTGGTTCGTTCACGGAAAACGGTGATGACGTAGCTCAATGGGAGCGATACGCGGCAAATTCGTCGGGATGTGTTCTAGGGTTCGATGCCCACTGGTTCTACAGCCACCCCGGCGTCCGTCTACACAGAATCATCTACGATCGAAGTTATCTGAACGATGTTGTCGAGGCCAATCTATATATTCTCCGTCGTGTAGAGAAGGACATGAAGCTCAACTTGAGCCAAGAAGGGTCGGCCTTTCCTTCGTTGTTCGTTTTCGAGCATTTTGTATTCAAAGACCCCCGATCCATATCAGAGTCAGAGATAAGACTGAGTCGATCAGTACTTAGGCCGCCAGATACGGAGTTTGGGTTGCTAGACGAAGGCCTCAATAAGTATGGTTACAAGATAGAGGGGCCGTTCGCGCAGCCATTTGAGATAAAGCAGCGATTGGGTCCATATGGGCCGACAAGGTATATCGAACTTCCAACATCTTACGGTGGCACGTTAGCACTCCGCACTATCGGCTTTGGACCGAAGTGCAGGAAGGAAGATGAAGCTCGAATTCGAGAAACATTCTCCCATTTGCAGAGCGTAACCTTCTGGCGTTCCGATCTTCCAGTTCGCTAGCTCCCAATCAACTTAATCAATCGCCTCGCGCTTCCGTCCGTCCTCGGACAGATAAATCTCGCCGCCTTTTTCCATGAATTCGCGGCTTTTTTCTTCCATCCCCTTGCGGGCCTCCGTCGCCCTCCGCTCAAGGTCCAGCCGTTCGTTCTCGGACATTCCCGCCGCATACTCCCGCACTTCGGCGGTGATCTTCATGCTGCAGAATTTGGGGCCGCACATGGAGCAGAAGTGGGCGACCTTGTGGGCGTCTTTCGGCTAGGTCTGGTCGTGGAAGTCGCGGGCGGTTTCGGGGTCGAGGGCGAGGTTGAACTGGTCTTCCCAGCGGAATTCGAAGCGGGCGCGGGAGAGTGCGTCGTCGCGCAGCTGGGCGGCGGGGTGGCCCTTGGCGAGGTCGGCGGCGTGGGCGGCGATGCGGTAGGTGATGACGCCGGTTTTCACATCGTTGCGGTCCGGCAGGCCGAGGTGTTCCTTCGGGGTGACATAGCAGAGCATGGACGTGCCGAACCAGCCGATCATGGCGGCGCCGATGCCGGAAGTGATGTGGTCATAGCCGGGAGCGATGTCGGTGACGAGGGGGCCGAGCGTGTAGAAGGGGGCCTCGCCGCAGAGGGCGAGCTGCTTGTCCATGTTGATCTTGATCTTGTGCATCGGCACATGGCCGGGGCCTTCGATCATGACCTGGCAGCCGCGCGCGTGGGCGACTTTCGTCAGCTCACCGAGGGTTTCGAGTTCGGCGAACTGGGCGGCGTCGTTGGCGTCGGCGATGGCGCCGGGGCGCAGGCCGTCTCCGAGGGAGAAGGAGACATCATAGGCGCGCATGATGTCACAGATTTCATCGAAATGCGTGTACAGGAACGATTCGGTGTGGCGGGCGAGCATCCATTTCGCCATGATCGAGCCGCCGCGTGAGACGATGCCGCAGACGCGGTTTGCGGTGAGGTGGATATAGGCGAGGCGGACGCCGGCATGGATGGTGAAATAGTCGACGCCCTGTTCGGCCTGCTCGATCAGTGTGTCGCGGAAAACTTCCCAGGTCAGGTCTTCGGCGACGCCGTTGACCTTTTCCAGCGCCTGATAGATCGGCACGGTGCCGATGGGGACGGGGGCGTTGCGGGTGATCCATTCGCGGGTGTTGTGGATGTTGCGCCCCGTGGAGAGGTCCATCACATTGTCGGCGCCCCAGCGGATCGCCCAGACCATTTTCTCGACTTCTTCCTCGATGGAGGAGGCCACCGCCGAGTTGCCGATATTGGCGTTGATCTTGACGAGGAAGTTGCGGCCGATGATCTGCGGCTCGAGTTCGGCGTGGTTGATGTTGGACGGGATGATGGCGCGGCCGCGGGCGATCTCTGAACGGACGAATTCGGGCGTGATGTGCTCGGGGATGTCGGCGCCGAAGGACTGGCCTTGTGCGATGGTGGCTGCGGCGGTGGCGAGGGCGGCTTGGCGGCCGAGGTTTTCGCGTTCGGCGACGTAGATCATTTCCTTGGTGATGATGCCGGCCCTGGCGAATTCGTATTGCGTGACGGGCTCTCCCGGGCGGCCGCGCAGGGGGCGGTGCTTGACGGGGAATTCGCGGGTGAGGTGCTTGCCGGTGGCAAAGCCGTTGTCTTCGGGGCGAATGTCGCGGCCTTCGTATTCCTCGAGATTGCCGCGCTCCAGCAGCCAGGCGCGGCGGGCACGGGGCAGGCCGGCTTCAACGTCGATGGCGACGGTGGCATCGGAATAGGGGCCGGACGTGTCGTAGACGCGAACAGGGGGTTCGTTCGCAGACGGATGAAGGTCGATCTCCCGGTGCGGCACGGCGAGACCGGGGGCAGGGGTCGTGTAGACCTTGCGGCTGGCGGGCAGCGGTCCGGTGGTGACAGCGCGGGGGGTAAAGTCGCTCGGTTTGGTGGGGGTGTTCATGGTGCGGACTTTCTGAGGTGATAGGTGAGGGCCATGGCGATGCAATGACCGAGTTCGGCGCGCGGCAGGGGCGCTGAGAGCGGCAGGGCGATTTCGCGGTTTCCGACAAAGGTGAGGCGTTGCTCGTAGCGGGCGCGCCAATCTTCGATCAGGCTGGTCTGGCAGGAAACAAACAAGCTGGCGGTCTCGGGCGCACGGGCTTTCCAGCCTATGCGGATCGGCGTGCCGCTTTTCGTGGCGCTCGTGAGATAAGCCGGCTCGCCCCATTTCAGGGTTTCGGTGAGCGCGCCCGCGGCAGGCGTGCTTGCGGCGGTTTCGAAGATGAGGCGGCGCAGTGCGAGAAGGTGTGTACGCGGGGCCTGCGGGAACGCTTCGAACACGGCGCGCACGTCCGCTGCAATTTCCGGGAATGCCTTGGCCTTTTGGCCCATGATTCGCTCCGTCCCTCGCGCCGGCATGACCCGGATCAGGTTCAAAGGGTAACTCTCAGCCCGGCACCGTGCCGGACACCCCTCGGATGAGGTTGACCATAGGCGGATTGGGCAGCGGGGAAAAGGGGGCGGACGCTTTCCCGGTTCGGAACTTTAGCCGCAGCTGCGCATTTCGGAATTAGGTGCGGATATCCGCAGCAATCGATGGGGCACATCACATGAGAATTCTGCACGCGATACTGACGGCACTTTTGGTTCTGTTTGTGGCCTTGATGCTGATCTTCCGGCTGATGGACGGCTCGTTCGAAGTAGCCGGGGCGCGGATGGATCGGATGTTGGGCGCGGCGGCGGTCGAAGCCGAAGAAGCGGCGGGCAATGTTGCGGACGCGACCGACGAAGCCGTCCAGGACATGGCGGACGACATCGCCGAAGACCGCGACACGCCCAATTGATCCGTTCTGGCAATTGATCAGATCTGGCCGGACAGGTCAGCGCTGAGCTTCGAAGAAGCTCAGGATGACGTCTTCGATGTTGTAACCGTCCGGGCGGGAGGGCCATTCGTGGCCACCGGAGGCGCCGGTGACGGCGACGAGGCTTGAGCCGCCGGGGCAGGTTCGTTCAGTTACCGTGACGCCGGATGGCGCGGGCAGGGCAGCGGGGGCTGCGCAGGTTTTCAGTTCCGCGAGTTTCGCTTCGGCCTTGACGAAGCCGAGATGCGGCGCGGTGCGCCAGCGTTCGGCCTTGTCGTCCGGGCTGCCGTCATAGCTGAGCACTTCGTCATCCACGGCGTGATACATGAAGATCGAGGTGCGGTCCGGCACGTCCGGCTGGTCGGCGAAGATGGCGCCGCTGATCGGGGCGATGGCGAGGGGCGCCGTCTGCATCTGCCCTGCGAGGCGGTAGCTGAGCATGGCGCCATTGGAATGGCCCATCAGGAAAATCCGTGTACGGTCAATATCGAGCCGGGCGTCCACTTCCTCGATCACTGCGTCGGCATAGGCGGCCTCGTTGATCTTCGCCTTGGCCGCGTAGGCGCAGCAGAGGACGGCGTTCCAGGTGCGCAGCTTCTCGGTGCGGCGTTTGGTGGAGCCGTTCATGTAGACGACGGCGTATCCGGCGCCGGTGAGGGTGCGGGTGAGCTCCGATGACCGGTTCGCCATCCATTCGGCGCCGCCGCCGCCGCCGTGGAAGACAAGCACGACCGGGAGCGGGCTGGGCGTTGCAGCAGGCGTATAGAGGAGCGCGTCGCGGGGTGTCTCGCCGGCCGATACGGTCAGCGTTTGCGGCTTCGCCGGCGGTGACCGTTCGGCAAGCGCGGGCGCGGCAATCAGGAGGCAGGCGCAAGCGGCAGCGATGAGACGGCGCATGGATTCTCCCCGGCAAGGTGTCTGCGGGGTTGAACGTGCGGTGATCCGAATTCCGTTGTCCAGCCGGAAAAATACGCGCGTCAGCCGATCCGGGACCTGTTTTCGGCGGTCCAGCCGACGAGGACATCGCCGTCCACTTCAATGACCGGGCGCTTGATCAGGGTGGGATTGCCCATGAGCAGGCCTTCTAGGCTCTTGCCGGAGGCCTTTGCTTTATCTGCCTCGGAGAGGCCGCGCCAGGTGGTGGAGCTGCGGTTGAGGAGCTTGTCACCAGCGGCGGCGAGCCAGCGGGGCAGAAGGGTTTTCAGGTCGGCCTCGGTACGGATATCGACGAACTCGGCGGTTTTTCCGCCGGCCTCGATCTCGGTGAGGGCTTTCTTGCAGGTGTCGCAATTTTTCAGGCCGAACAGCTTGATTGTCATGGCTTCGTCTCCTCGGCTTTCGGGCCTCGCAGGTATGGTCTGGCGGGGCGGTGCGCAAGGCGCTCATCGGGCCTGTAAGCTCTCCTGACAGGTCAGGCAGTCGGTCAGGCCGGATCGTCCACGAAGACTTCGCCGCCGAGATCATCGAGCCGGCCCTGCAGATGGGCGCGCACGTCCTCGACGGCCTGGTTATAGACGCCGGGGCCGATCAGGGCGGTCATCCGGTCCACGATCTCGCCGGCGCGGAAGGCGCTCAGGCTTTCGTCGAAATCGCGCGCGAACAGGGTTTGCACCTGCTCGATCAGGCGCTGGCGGCGCTCGGGCGAGAGTTTCAGCTGCTTCACGATTTGCGCGTTTCTCGGACGACACCGACGATGGGGCCCATGTCGAGGCCGGATTCGTTGCGCTCCAGTGCCGGGGCGTAGACCTTGGAGACCGCGCCATCGAGATACAGGGCGTTGGGCACGTCGAGCTCGTCGCGAAAGAGGCGGGCGAAGGCGTGGAAGTTGACCGGGGAATCGGAGATGACGAACACCACGCGGCGGCCATCGGCGCTGACACCGACGCCGTTGCGGCGGCGGATGCTGGTGCCGTCGGGGTTGAGGACGGGGTGCAGCTCACCATCGACGACCAGCATCGGGCCGGACTGGGTGGCAAAGCGCGGCGGATCCGCCGTGAAGCGATCGGCATAGGCGAGGGTTTCGGTGACGCCGGCGGCGGCGCCGTCGAGCCAGAAGACGCCGTTGGGCAGCATGCCGAAATTGCCGGGGCCGGCATTCTTGACGAGGCCCATTTCGGATTCTTCTTCCTCGACATAGAGGCCGACCGGGCGGCGGTCCTCGTGGTACATGCCGGCATTCATCGCGAAGACGAGGCTGCCGCCCTGCGAGGCGACATGGTTGGCCAGGCGGTCGAACTGGCCGAAGGGCGCGCCGGTCTCGTCGCGCAGGAAGAGGCGGATATCGTCGGCGGCGGGATCGAAGCTGCAGACGAGGTAGGGGATTGATTCGAAGGTCACCGTCTCGCACGGGCCTTCAACCTCGCGTGTGCAGGCCGCAAGTACGAGGCCGCAGAGGGCGAGGAGGGCGGCGCGCAGCAACATCCGGCGCAGGTTAGTCCATGCGGGGCGCCAGCCGCAACCTTGCGGCCTGCACGAGGCTGTGAAGCGGCGTGGTTTGCCGCAGCGGCGGGCGGTGTGCGGTGATTGCGTCGCGGCGCGGTCCGCCTTATCCTGAGTCCCATCCCGCGTGCCTGAGGGCAGCCTCCCAAGGATCCGACATGCCGAAGTCCAAAGACGCCCCAGCCCCCGACCGCGAGGGGCGTGATTCGCTGCTGCAGTTCACTGTGATGGTGTCCGGGCGCAGAGATCCCGCAGAGGTGCTGGCCTACGCCGCGGAGCGCGGCTGGCTGGATGCGGACGGCAACATCACGCCGGCGGGGATGGAACTGGAGAAGGCCCTGTCCGACCAGTCGGGCACGCGCTCGGCGTTCCGGGGGACCTGACGATGGCCGAGAATTTTGAACGCCACCGGCAGGCCTGGACGACCGACGAGGTGCAAAAGCTGCACCTCTTGGCAACCAAGGGCATGAGCCTGAAAGCCATCAGCAAGGCGATGACCCGCAGCGAGGAATCGATCCAGGCGCGCGCGAAGATCGACAAGCTGAAGATATCGAAGATGCGGTAGGCGGCGGGCGCTGCGATGAGTGGCCAAGCCCTGGGCGGTCCCGTGCCCGTCACCGCGGAAAGGCCCGCCGACCGGATCTGAATGCAGCGCGACCGTAACCGCACGATCAGCCATTCGGTATAT
>JBBSAZ010000010.1:0-24226 GCA_038251755.1 Caulobacterales bacterium | reverse complement strand
GTTCGTACCCTGGCGCGACACCAAGGTTCACGTCCTGACGCACGCGCTTCACTACGCCTCGGCGGTGTTCGAGGGCGAGCGCGCCTATGGCGGCAAGATCTTCCGCTCGCTGGATCATTCCAAGCGCCTGCACCGCTCGGCCGGGATCATGGGCTTCGATATTCCGTTCAGCGTCGACGAAGTCGAGCGCGCCAAGAAGGAAGCGGTCGAGAAGTCCGGCCTCGAGAGCGCCTATGTGCGCGCCATCGCCTGGCGCGGCTCGGAGATGATGGGCGTCTCGGCGCAGAACAACACGATCCACCTGGCCGTCGCGGTCTGGCACTGGGGCGACTACTTCGCCGACAAGATGAAGGGCATCCGCCTGACGCATGCGCAGTGGAAACGTCCCGCGCCGGACACCGCGCCCTGCGACGCGAAAGCCGCCGGCCTCTACATGATCTGCACGCTGTCGAAGCACGCGGCCGAAAAGGCCGGCTATCAGGACGCCCTGATGCTGGACTACCGCGGCCAGATCGCCGAGGCGACGGGTGCCAACATCTTCTTCGTGCGCGACGGCGCGCTGCATACACCGACGCCCGACTGTTTCCTCAATGGCCTGACGCGGCAGACGACGATTGCCCTCGCCAAGGCGCGGCAGATCGAAGTGGTCGAGCGCGCGATCTTCCCGAGCGAGCTGTCGACATTCAGCGAATGCTTCATCACCGGATCGGCGGCGGAGCTGACCCCGGTGGCCGAGATCGGCGAGCACCGCTACAAGCCAGGCGCAATCTCCGAAGCGCTGGTGAATGACTATTCGGCGCTGTGCAACGGCAAGCTGGAACTGGCGCTTTAGTCTGGGCGCTGCCTTGCTTGGCCTATCCCTCGACTTCACTCAGGATGAGCTGCACTGTTTTGCAGATGCGCTTACCTTGACCTCGTCAAGCGAGAACAGCTCATCCTGAGCGAAGTCGAAAGTTAGGCCAAGCCGCGCAGCACGGTCACCGATACCCCGCCGCCTGCAGTTCAAACAGTTCCGCATACCGTCCTTTCTGGGCGAGCAGTTCCTCATGCGTGCCGATGGCTTCAACGGCGCCGTTTGCGAGCACGAGAATGCGGTCGGCCATCCGAACGGACGAGAAACGGTGTGAGATCAACACGGCGGTCTTGCCCTCGCTGAGTTCCTTGAAGCGCACGAAAACCTCGTACTCGGAGCGCGCATCCAGCGCGGCGGTCGGCTCGTCGAGGATCAGCACATCGGCGCCGCGCATATAGGCGCGGGCAATGGCGACCTTCTGCCATTCGCCGCCGGAGAGTTCGACGCCGTTCTTGAACCGCTTGCCGATCATCTGGTCATAGCCGCGCGGCAGGCCGTCGATCACCGGCGCGGCCATGGCGCGCTGTGCGGCGTCCGCGATGCGCACCGCATTCTCCCGTTCGCTGATGCGGCCGACGGCGATATTGTCGCCGGCGGACAGATTGTAGCGGACGAAATCCTGGAAGATGACGCCCATCGCGCCGCGCAGCTCGTCGAGGTCATAGTCCTTGAGGTCGCGGCCATCGAGCAGGATGCGGCCTTCGTCGGGATCGTAGAGACGGGCGAGCAGTTTCACGAGCGTCGTCTTGCCGGCGCCGTTCTCGCCGACGAGGGCGAGGGTCTCGCCGGCTTTCAGCTCGAAGCTCAGATGACGGACGGCCCATTTCTCGGCGCCCGGATAGCGGAAGCCGACATCCTCGAAGACGAAGCCCTGCCGGATAGGGGATGGTAGCGGGGCGGGCGATTCGGGCGAGACGATTTCCGGCTGCACACGGAAGAAGCCGAACAGGTCATCGAGGTACAGTGCCTGCGCCGCGGTGGAGGAGAAGCTCGCGAGCAAGCCCTCGAGCAGGTTGCGCAACCGCCGGAAGGAGCCGGCGAGGAAGGTGAGATCGCCGATCGTCAGGTCGCCGGTCAGGGTGCGCCCGATGATCCAGGCATAGGCGGTGTAATAGCCGATTGTGCCTATGGCGGTGAACACTGCGCCCCAGAGGGCGCGGCGCGTGGCGATCGTGCGGTTGGCCTTGAAGAAGCTTTCGGAAAGCTCCCGGTAGCGTTCGATCAGGAAGGCGTTGAGTCCGAAGATCTTCACTTCCTTGGCGGTCTCGACGCTGGCGGCGGTCTGGCGGACATAGTCGAGTTCGCGCCGTTCCGGCGTGCGTTTGTAGTCGAGCGAATAGGTCTGCTGGTTGAAATAGGTCTCGCCAAGGAAAGCGGGGATCAGTGCGAAGATGAGCAGCACGATCAGCCAGGGATTGTAGATCACAAGGCCTGCGCCGAAGGTCAGCACGGTGACCATGTCCTGCATCTGGGAGAGCAGCTGGCTCATCAGCGTCATGCGCCCGCTCGTCTGACGCCGGGCGCGTTCGAGCTGATCCTGGAACTCGGCATCTTCAAAGTCTTCAAGGTCGAGTGTCGCGGCGTGTTCCATGAGGCGCACGGAGGAGGCCATGGTCAGGCGCTCCGACAGGAGACTGTCGACCAGCCCGATCACCCGGCCGGCAAGATCGGAGATGATCGCCAGCGCGAACTCGGCCGCCACAAGCCAGATCAGCGTGTTCGCAGCCCCGTCCTGCCACCAGCTGAGCAAAGTGCCGGGTCCGTCGGCGAGGGCGGCGAGCCGGATCACCTCGTCGATGATCAGCTTGCCGAACCACAGCGCCGCCACTGGCAGCACGGCGCGGATCAGCCGCAGCATGACCGAGATGACGGTAAGAAGCGGGCTCGCGGCCCACACCATCTTCAGGAAAGGCGGCACATTCCTCAGGGCGGCGAACCGGCCTCTCAGATTGCGGGGCAGCTTGATGCCCGAGGATTCGGGCGCATCTGTCATGGCCGGGCAGCCTGACACGGGCCGCTCCGGAGTTGAAGCGGTTTCCGGCGGTCTGCTGCGCTCAGGTCAGGATGTCGCTTGCCGGCATCTTCGCTTCACGCCTTGCGATGAAGTGTGTCTCGAAGGCGACGACGAGGCAGGCGGCAATGATGATGGCGGCGCCGGCATAGACGCGCCAGCCGGGGACCTCCTGGAAGAAAGCGTAACCGAGAAGGGCCGACCAGATCAGGCCGGTATATTCGAACGGGGCGAGCGTTTGCGCCTTCGCCTTGGCATAGGCCAGCGTCATCAGCCACCAGATGCCGATGCCGAGGAAGGCGACGCCGATCATCGCGCCCCAGGAATGGGATTCCGGCGTCCACTTCGTGAACAGGAACATGAAGGGGAGCAGGAAGAGCGCGGGGAAGACGTTCATGAAGGTCACCAGCGTCAGGCTGTCTTCCTCCTTCGTCCGCAGGCGGAGGAGTACAATGTTGAGGGCGTAAAGGACGGCTGACACGAGGATCGAGGCGGTGCCGTAGAGCCGGTCGCCGTCTGGCGGGCCGCCGGTGGTTTGGGCCGTCGCGGCGATGGCTGCGCCGGTGAAACCGATCAGCGTCGCGCCGATCGTGACGCGGCTCATCTTCTCGCCGAGGATGACCCGCGCAATCGGAGCAATCATCAGCGCGGCGCTGAAGCCCATGACCACGGCTTCGGCAAGGGCGATCTGCGTCAGCGAATAGAAGAAGCAGAAAGCCGAGATGACCTGCGCGAGAGACCGCAGCGCATGGAAGCGGATGGCCGGCAAGCCCGGCACCGGGCGGCGGCTGGCGGCGAACAGGGCCACCATGATCACCGAGCCGAGGATGTAGCGCCAGGCCGTCGCGGTCAGTACGCTCGTGCCGCCGAGCATGATGTGTTTCATCACGGCATCGACGCCGCACCCGAAGATGACGCCGAAGCAGACGAGCAGGATCGGGTGGGGCAGGCGCATGGCCGGCGTGGAGTGGGGCCGGGCGCCTGCGGCGTCAAGGCCCGGTCACGCGGCCGAGTTCATCCCCAGCCAGACGCAATAACCGATATAGCCTGCCAGCATCACCCCGCCCTCGGCCCGGCCGATGCGCCAGCGGGAGGTGGCCGTGATGAACAGCAGCACGGTGGCGGCGATCATCACCCAGATATCGAGGCTGGCGATCTGCGGGGGCACGTCGATCGGCTTGATGATGGCCGTAACGCCGAGGATGCCGAAGATGTTGTAGATGTTGGAGCCGACAATGTTGCCGAACGCGATGTCGCTATGCTTGCGCAGCGCGGCCATGACGGAGGTGACCAGTTCCGGCAGCGAGGTGCCGACGGCCACGATGGTGAGGCCGATGATGGTTTCGGAGACGTTGAAGTCCCGCGCGATGTCGATGGCGCTGGAGACGAGGAAGCGGGCGCCGAAAATGGTCAGCACAAGGCCGCCGATGACGAACAGCAGATCGAGCGCGATCAGGCGCGCAGACGGCTTGGGCGCGTCATTCACAATGCCGGCAGCCGCGTCTGCGGCGGCGTTGGTCTGGCGCTCCTGACGGAACGCGAAGAAAATATAGCCTGCGAGCGAGGCGACGAAAACCGCGCCGAGCACCGGCGTGAGATGTCCGTAAAGCACCGCGCCGAGGCACATCGCCGTGCCAAGCGCGAGGACGATCCCGTCCCGCTTGAACGTCTCTTTCGCTACGGCGACCGGGAAGATCAGGGCGGTTATTCCTAGGATCAGCAGGATGTTGGCGACGTTGGAGCCGACCACGTTGCCGACCGCGATGCCGGGAGAGCCGGCGAAGGCGGCCTGCAGGCTGGTCACCAGTTCCGGGGTCGAGGTGCCAAAGCCGACCAGCGTAAGACCTATCAGGAGGGGCGAGATGCGAAACTTCTGAGCGAGCTGCACAGCGCCGCGCACCAGCAATTCGCCGCCGACCACAAGAAGCACGAGGCCGAGCAACAGGAATAGAAGGGTCATGCGTAGGGGTCTCCAGCGTCACCGGCGCGCTGCGCGGGGATGTGGCGTATCGGGGCGGGATCGGGAAGGGCCGGCCGGAAATAAATCAGCCCAAGAGCTGGGCGCTGAAGCCGCTTCCCGTCGCGGGCGAAGCGCGCCAGACTCCCGTCTGCGGACGGAGGAGGCATCGGATGGTTGACCAGGCAGACCCGGTAGACCCCGGCACGGTGCTCGGCAGCGTGGCTGCGCCGATCGTGGTGTACGACCGCGAATTCCGTTTTGCCTATGCGAATGACGCGTTCTGCCGGTCGGTCCACAAGACCTGGGCGGAGCTCGCGGGGCGCCGGGTGGCGGATATGTTCCCAGACGCACCGGAACGGATGGGCGAGGTGCGCGCGCGGTTTGACCGAGTGATGGCCGGCGAGGCGATGCGATCGGCGGCGCAGCCCTACCATATTCCGGGCCCGGATGGGCGGCTGCAGGAGCGTTACTGGCGCTCGGTCGAAACGCCGGTTTTCGGCGCCGATGGAACGGTGACGCACCTCGTCCAGTCAGGCGAGGACATCACCGAGGAAGTGAATCTTCGCCGGCAGAAAGATGTGATCGCGTCGGAGCTGGAACACCGGCTGCGCAACACGCTGGCGATGGTCGGCTCGCTGGCGATGCTGACGGGGCAGCATACGCCGAGTGTCGAAGACTTCGTGGAGTCGTTCACCGACCGGCTGGAAGCGATGGGGCGAAACCTCGCCATGATCTCCGACCAGCACCGGCAGGGCCTCTCCTTCCGTACCATCGTTGAGGCAGAGCTGGCACAGGTCGTGTCTCTGGATGATCCCCGACTTACGGTAGGCGGACCCGATCTGATGCTGTCGGTGCGCGCCACGAAGTGGACGGCGCTGCTGGTGCACGAGATGGTGACCAACGCCGTGCGGCACGGATGTTTCTCCGTACCCGGAGGAATCCTGTCGGTCAGCTGGGCGGTGGACGGCGATGTGTTCACGTCGGACTGGGTCGAGATCGGCCGGCGCGAGACCGGTGAGCCCCAGCGACAGGGCTTCGGATCGCAGCTGTTCAACCTGATTCCAAACTTGAAGATCGAGCGCCTGTTCGATGAGAACGGCCTTCGCCAACGGACCACGGTGCCGCAGCGGTTTTTCACGCTGGGCGATTGAACGCGCGCTACCCCCGGGCGCTGCGATGCAGGAACAGGGCCTGGGTGATGACCGCCTTCACATGCGAAGGCTTGAACGGTTTGGGGATCAGGAAGGTCGGCTCTCCGCTGCGCCCCGAAAGCAGGCGTTCTGGAAAGGCCGTGATGAAGATCGCGGGAACAGCCAGCATGCGGCGAATTTCGGCGACGGCCTCGGTGCCGTGCGAACCATCGGCGAGTTGGATGTCGGCAAGGATGAGGTCCGGCTTTTCGGACAGCGCATGCGCGACGGCGGCAGTGTGTGTCGACAGGACCCCGGTGACCGAGTGGCCGAGCGAGGTGACGATCTGTGTCAGGCTGGCGCCAATCAGCGGCTCATCCTCGATGATGCAGATGCGGCTTGCCGGGGTGTCTGCGAGATCGCTCTCTGCCAGCGCGAGGAGGCTCGAAAGCTCGGTCTCCGGCACGGCGAGAATGGTCGCCGCATCAGCCTGCGTGAAGCCTTCCATTGCCGTCAGGAGTAGGGCGCGGCGGGCAGGGGGTGATCCGCGCGAGCGTCCGGCGAGGGCGGTGTCGAGGGCGCGAAACAAGGTCACCCGGGTGATTTGTCCCGCAAGATCGGCAAGCAGGGTTTCGAGCATTTGCTCGACCGCCAGGTCGCCCTGGGCAGCGGCGCCCGTCACGGCTCTGGCATAGCGCCGTAGATAAGGCAGTTGATGCTGGATCGTGTCAGAAGCTTTCAAGTCCGGCCCCGGTGTCCCCGAATCACACTGTGCACAAAGTTTCAGCACACGGCAACGTATGGTGTAGGCCGGGGTCTGTCGTGCGTGTTACAGTTGCGGGTGCAGGCACGGTTTCTCCGTCCACGAACGAACGGGCGGCGTTCAGGCCTTGTTGGGCTGGGGCGTCACGCGCAGGTAGGACTTCAGCGTCTTGTAGCCGTTCGGGAAAAGCCGCGCGATTTCGGCCGGGTCCTGAAGCGATGGCACGATAATCACGTCTTCGCCGTCCACCCAGTTGACCGGCGTGGCGACCTTGTAGCCATCCGTCAGCTGCAGCGAATCGAGCAGGCGAAGCACTTCGTCGAAGTTGCGACCGGTGCTCGGCGGGTAGATGATCGAAGCGCGGATCTTCTTGTCGGGATCGATGACGTAGACTGCGCGGACGGTGACCTTCGGATCGGCGTTCGGATGGATCATGTTGTAGAGCGTCGCCACCTTGCGGTTCGTATCGGCGATCATCGGGAAGTTCACGGCGGTCCCTTGCGTCTCCTCGATGTCGGCGCTCCAAGTCTGGTGGTGCTCCAGCGTATCGACCGAAATAACCAGCGCCTTCGCGCCGCGCTTCTCGAACTCGCCTTTCAGTTTCGCCGTATAGCCCAGTTCGGTCGTGCAGACGGGGGTGAAATCGGCGGGGTGGGAGAAGAAAATCACCCAGTCCGTGCCTGCCCATTGATGGAACCGGATGCGGCCTTCCGTCGTCTCCGCTTCGAAGTCCGGCGCGGTGTCTCCGATCAAAAGGCTCATTCGCGGTTCCTGTGACTTGATTTATGGAGCGAAACTAGTGCCTAACGAGGCCCGAACAACCATAGCTACCTGAAGCCGCCGATGAGAAATCCTCAATGCCGCCGGGCTCCGGTGCGTCCATGAAGCGGCTCATCCTGATGCGCCATGCCAAGACCGAGCCCTGGTCCGAGGGCATCGACGACTTTGGCCGCGCGCTGACACCGCAAGGCCATTGGGATGCGCAGCGCCTGGCCGAGGAGATTGTGGCCCTCGGATGGGCCCCGGAACGCATTCTGGTTTCGAGCGCGCGCCGGGCCCGGGAGACCTGCGCGGAGGTTGCCTCCGTAGTGAGCGGCGAGAAGGTGCGGCCGATGGAGTCGCTTTACCACACCGGCGTGCGCGGTCTCAGCGAGGCGGTGACCCAGAACGACCGGGCGGCGACGCTGATGGTGATCGGTCACAATCCCGGCCTGCATGACTTTGCGCTGGCGATCCTGCGAGAAGGCGGCGCGGCCGACCATCAGGCCTCGCTGCGTCTCAACGAGAAATTCCCGACAAGCTGCGCGGCGCTGTTTGAAGCTGAGCGCAATGAAGCCTTTGTGCCCGCCCATTTCCGGCTGGTCAGCGTCCTGCGGGCGAAGGACTTCCGCGACGGCGACCCGGAATAGTCCGACAGCGCAAAAAAAGAACCGCCTCCATCCTGGCGGGGATGAAGGCGGCAGTGACGCTGGCGCGGCTTGGCGCGTGTGTGAGAGGCAGGGGGCCGCGGCAGCGCTGTCTGTGAAGGGCTTAACCCTTGGCTTCGAGGTGGACCGAAGTCAGAACCGGGTTGGCGATCTGGCGCACCGCACTTGAAAGGGTGCGGCTGGAACAGGCATTGACGGCGAAGGCTTTGCCAAACGTCATCGCAGCATGCTCGGTTTCGCAGCGTTCAACGATCTGGTCTCGGATCTTCTGATACTCCGCCGAAGCGCCCTGAGGCGTGGCGAGGCGGTCCCGCGAGAACTCGACCTCCATCTTGAAGGCATCGGTCGCGGCGAGTGCCGGTGCGGCGATGGTGGAGAGGGCGAGGGCGGCGGCGATGAGGGGGCGGTACATGGGGGCGTTTCCTTGGTTGGTTTTTTTGCGTTGAGAGAGACGTGCAGCACCGCCGGGGTCAGGGGCGTCCCGGCGGTGCTGGGGTTCGCTAGGCGCGTTGCGCCAGGCGATTGTGGCGGCGGCGGCGGCGGGCCAGCAGATCGATCCGGCCTCCCACATCCGTATCGTTCGCGGGCTGGTACCGGACGGGGGCGATTCCGGTCGGGCGGGCGAGCGCCGCGACAGGGGCGAAAGCTTCGGCACCGATGTCGCTGAAACGGGCGCGGGGGTACATGATCAATTCTCCTTGTTGCTGGTCTGTGGGTTCGTTTTTGTCCTTGGCGGGCTCATCCCGCTGCCGACAATTTGTAGATAGACCAAGACTTATCGTTTTTCAATATTAAATTATCGAAAAAAAATAATACTGAAGAAAATCAAGGACATAAATTCATCGAAAAACGATATATGCGCCCTTTTCGGCGCGCGCCGATCCTTATCGATGGTCAATATGGACTGTTTAGCGGGCCGAGCGGCACCGATCGGAGCAGAATAGGACCTCGTCCCAGACCCGCTCCCACTTCTTGCGCCAGGTGAACGGCCGGGCGCAGCGGGCGCAGACCTTCACGGGGAGGTCGCGCTTGGCGACGGCTTTGCCGCTGCCTGCCTTACGAGGCATGGGTGAGGCCCAGATCGAGGCTGAGTTGGGCCGGTGGGGCGGGCTTGCGTTCGGCGCGTCGCGAGGCGGTCCGGCGGCGCTGGCCGGTGGCCGCAATGCCGGAACGGCGGCTGCCATGCCGGGCCTGTATGTCATCAGCGGACGAGGCATGACCGGGCGCACGGCGCACGGCGGCAATCCGGGTCCGGGCTTCTTCGGCTGCCGCCATATGGTCCACCATGCGCATGGGATAGGTTTGACCCAATACGATGCCGGCGGCGGAAAGGATTTCAGGCGGTGCTTCCCAGGGTGCATGCAGGAAGGCGTGCGGCAGGCGCTCCAGTTCCGGCACCCAGCGGCGGATGAAAACACCTTCGGGGTCCTGGTCGCGGGACTGTTTCACCGGGTTGTAGATGCGCGGCGTGTTGATGCCGGTTGTGCCCGACTGCATCTGCGCCTGCGCATAATGGATACCGGGTTCGAAATCCGTGAAGCGCGCAGCGAGGCGTTCGGCCGGAACTTTCCAGTCAAGCCAGAGATGATGCGAGGCAAAGCCCATGGCCATCGCGCGCATCCGGAAGTTCAGCCAGCCGGTCGCTTTCAGCGAGCGCATGCAGGCATCCAGGAAGGGAAAGCCGGTGCGGCCCTCTATCCAGGCCTCAAGGCGCGGGTCCGAGGCTTCCGGGCGCGGGCGCAGTCCGTCATAGGCCGGGTGCAGGTTACGGCTTTCCAGCGACGTCTGGTCTTCCAGCTTCTGGATGAAGTGGCAGTGCCAGTAGAGACGCGAAATGAAGCTGTCGATGGAAGCGGCGAAGGTCTCGTCGCGCTGCGCCGCCTGCACGTCGCGGGCGCGGCGGGCGGCCTGCCAGGCTTCGCGCAGAGAGACGGTGCCGAAGGCGAGGTGCGGTGACAAGCGCGAGCAGGCCTCGGCGCCGCTGAGCGGGCTCGACATGTCTGCGCGGTAGGTGCGCCCGCGCGCCTCCAGGAAGGAGCGCAGGCATTCGACCCCGGCGCTGCGCCCACCCGGCTGGCGGGCCGAGCAGTCATCTGCGCCGAGGCCGAAATCTTCGGCGATGGGCCAGAGGGAAGCGGGAAGGGCGGGCGCGCGGAGGCTGTCCGGCGCCTTGCCGCGCGGTTCGGACATTCTCTGTTCCCATTGAGCGGCCCAGCCATCGCGGGACTTGAGGGCGCGCACGACGCCGTGCTGGGCCTGTTCGCGCACCGAGATGCCGGCATTGCGCGCCCAGCGGCGCACCTGCCGGTCGCGGTCATAGGTCCATTGCAGACCTGTTTCCTCGTGGGCGTGGATCGCATCGAGGCCGTACTCACGGTGGAGCGCCGAGAACACGTCTGTTGCGTTACCTGTTCGCACAACGAGCCGGCTGCCCCGGGCTTCCAGCGCGGCGTCCAGTTCGCGAAGCGAGTCGATCAGGAAGTCGAACTGCCGGCGGGAATGTTCCGGAAGGGCCCAGTAGCCAGGCTCGAACACGAACAGTGGAATCACCGGTGCCCCGCTCGCCACAGCTGCAAGCAGCGGCGCGTGGTCATGGACTCGGAGGTCCCGTTTGAACCAGACGACATGAACACCAGACATGGAACAAACATAGAACAAAAGTTTGGAGGCCACAATAGCCAACCTGACACTGGTCGCGGACAGGCAGCGCCCTAGTTCGTCTCAAAAAGGCGAGGGAGGCCGCCATGACCATTGCGATTGTCGGCGCCGGCATGGCCGGGCTGTCGGCAGCTGAGACGCTATCGGCCCAGGGCCGGTCGGTGCGGCTGTTTGACAAAGGCCGCGGCGCGGGCGGCCGGATGGCGACGCGCCGGGCCAGTATCAACGGCGCGAATGTCACTTTCGATCACGGCGCGCAATATTTCACTGCCCGCTCGGAGGGCTTCCGGGCAGCGGTATCGCGCTGGCTCTCGGCCGGGGTTGCCGCGCCCTGGGATGATGAAGACGCCTCCGGCAAGGCTTCAGAACGATTTGTCGGCGCGCCGGGGATGAACAGCATCCTGAAATCCATGGCGGCGCCCCTGGACGTATCCTGGGGCGCTGAAGTGAGCGGTCTGGAAGGCGGACCGGGGCGCTGGAGCCTGCGGTTTGCGGATGGTTCAGCTGCGGGAAATTTCGACCGGGTGATTGTGGCCGTGCCGGCGGAACAAGCGGCGGTTCTACTGGCGACTTCGGCGCCGGAGCTGGCGGCGAACGCCCAAAAGATCAAATCCGAACCCTGCTGGGCCGCGATGCTGGCCTATGAGGCGCCGACCCGCATCGTCAGCCTGAGCTTTGAACCCACGGACGGACCATTGGGCTGGACGGCGCGCAATTCATCGAAGCTTGGCCGCACCGACGCCGAGACCTGGGTGCTGCACGCGCGGCCTGAATGGTCTGCGGCGAACCTTGAGGCCTCGGCGGAAAAAGTGGCCGCGCGGCTTGTGGAATCCTTCCGTGAACAGACGGGTGCGGGCGCCCCTGTGTTCTCGCAGGCGCACCGCTGGCGGTATGCGCGGGTGGCCGAACCCCTCGGCACACCGTTCCAGCTGGACGACAAGACAGGCCTGGCGACTTGCGGGGACTGGCACCTCGGCGCACGGGTTGAAGCAGCCTGGACGAGTGGGCACTTGCTAGGATCGGAATTGTTACGCTAGAGAAATGATTTCAATCTAAGGTTTTTGGAAAACCTGTGGGGAAGTTGTGAGTTTCTCGGCATGGCGGCCAATGGGAAAGGTTTCATTGAAAGGGCCGGAAGGCCAGAGGCGAGCGGCCTCTGAGAGCCGCCGCCACCCCACCGGATGTGAGGTAAAGTCGATTGTTCCGGGTGCGTAACGTTCAGTATCCGTTCGTACAGTCGCTTCGTCTTTCTGACGCCGCGTGAACGCTTGGCGGACGGGTACGCCCGGCTTAGGGTAGCTCAATCAGTGCATCATCCGAGGGAGTAAGCCGATGGCCTATGACAATGCTGAGCAACTCGAAGAATTCCGTGTCGAGACGCGCAAGTGGCTGGAGGAAAACTGCCCTCCCTCAATGCGCACGCCGATGACGGATGGCGAAGTGGTCTGGGGCGGGCGAGGTGCCGTGTTCAAGAATCCGGAGTCGAAACTGTGGCTCGACCGGATGGGCGAGAAGGGCTGGACCGCGCCGGAATGGCCAAAGGAATATGGCGGCGGCGGCCTCAGCCGCGCCGAGGCGCGCGTGCTGGAGCAGGAGCTGCGCCGCATCAAGGCGCGCCCGCCGCTGTTCTCGTTCGGTCTCTGGATGTTCGGGCCGGCGCTGCTGGAGTTCGGCAACCATGAGCAGAAGCTGCGCTTCATCCCGGATATCCTGAAAGGCAAGACCCGCTGGTGCCAGGGCTATTCCGAGCCCGGCGCTGGATCGGACCTAGCCGGCCTTCAGACACGCTGCGAGGACAAGGGCGATCATTACCTGATCAACGGCCAGAAAGTGTGGACCTCGTATGCCGATAAGGCCGACTGGATATTCTGCCTCGTGCGCACCGATACCTCGACCAAGCATGAAGGCATCAGCTTCATCCTGTTCGACATGAAGAGCCCGGGCGTAGAAGCACGCCCGATCCAGCTGATCTCTGGCGAGAGCCCATTCTGCGAAACCTTCTTCACCGATGTGAAGGTGCCGAAGGACCAGCTCGTGGGCCGGGTGAATGGCGGCTGGGAGATTGCGAAGCGGCTGCTGCAGTTCGAGCGTTCATCGATCTCGGCCGGCGGATTTGGCGGCGCAGGCGGTTCGGGCATCCTCGGCCCGGAAGACTATGCAAAGCAGCATATCGGCACGGACGAAGCAGGCCGCCTGATCGACGGCGACCTGCGCGGACGCATCACCGATCACAAGATGTATGCCAAGGCCTTCTCGCTGACCGTGCAGCGCCAGACCGAACAGGCGAAGGCGGGTCAGGCGGTCGGCCATACGGCGTCGATCCTGAAGTACGGCGCGGCGAAGATGAACCAGGACCGGCACGAGCTGCTGATCGAGGCGCTCGGCACCGAGGGTCTCGGCTGGGAAGGCGACGGCTTCGACAGGAATGCCAAGAAAGTCACGCGCCAGTGGCTGCGCTCGAAGGGCAACTCGATCGAGGGCGGCACCAGCGAGATCAACCTGAACGTCATCGCCAAGCGCGTGCTTGGCCTGAAGGAGCACCAATAGTCATGACCTTCGTGCTCACAGAAGACCAGGACATGCTGCGCGAGACAGCGATGGCGTTCGTGCAAGGCGAGCTGCCCGTGACGCATCTCCGGGCGCTTCGCGACAAGGGCGCGAATGGCAATGATCCGGCGACGCGCAAGAAACTGGCGGAGCTCGGCTTCTTCGGCGTGATCATTCCGGACGAGCCGGGGGGTGAGACATTCGGTCTCGTCGGCCTCGGCCAGATCCTCGAAGCGCAGGGGCGCACGCTGGCCGCCACACCGCTAATGCAGACGGCGCTGATCGCGGCGTCCGCATTGCAGCTCGGCGGCACGCCGGCGCAGAAGGCCGAATGGCTGCCGAAGATCGCGGCAGGCGAGGCAACCTTTGCTCTGGCGCTCGACGAGTCGGCGCATTTCTCGCCCTACACCATTGCCACCGAAGCCGAGCGCAACGGGCAGGGGTTCACGCTCAACGGCCTCAAGAAATATGTTCCGGATGCGCACTTCGCCGATGTGTTGATTGTCGCCGCCCGCACCTTTGGCGAAGCGGGCGACCGTCACGGCATCAGCCTGTTCCTCGTTCCGCGCGGCGCCAAGGGCGTGACCATCCAGACGCTGAATACCGTCGACAGCCACGGTGCGGCGCATATCAGCTTCGATGACGTGACTGTGCCGGACGCCGCCCTGATTGGCCCGGCCGACGAAGGCGCGGATATCCTTGATCCCGTGCTCGACCGCTCGGCGATCGGCCTGGCAGCAGAGATGCTCGGCTCGTCCCAGGCTGCGTTCGACATGACGCTGGACTATCTCAACAACCGGAAACAGTTTGGTCAGCTGATCGGATCATTCCAGTCGCTGCAGCACCGGGCGGCCAAGATGTTCGTGGATCTGGAGATGACGCGCTCCTGCGTTGCGGCGGCGCTGGCGGCCGTGGATGCGGGCAAGAGCGACGTGGCGGAACTTGCCAGCCTCGCGAAAGCGAAAGCAGGCGAACTTGTGCACCTCGTCTCCAACGAATGTGTTCAGATGCATGGTGGGACAGGGATGACCGACGCGGCCGAGCCCGGCTTCTACATGAAGCGCGCGCGCGTGCAGGAAGCGCTTTACGGTTCGGCCAGCTGGCACCGCGACCGCTACGCGCGTCTGAACGGGTTCTGAGGCACAGGCGCCCTTGAACAAAAAATCGCCGCTCCGGAAATCCGGGGCGGCGATTTCACTTTCGGATGGGATCACGCGGCCTTGAGCTGGGCCGCTTTGCGCAATTCCTTGGTGACGAGATAGTAGACGACCGGGCGGTGTTTCGCGCGTACCGAACGACCGTACTTGTCGATGGCGGATTTCAGCGCAGCAATGCCCTTTTCCTCATCATTGACGCCGAGCTTTTTCACGATGAAGCTAGTCCGTACACGCTCCATCTCGTCTTTGTTGGAAGCCGCCAAGGTGGCCGAATCCGGTTTGTAGATTGCGGGCCCACAGGCCTTCACGCACGCGTCGAGCAGCGCGAGATCAGGCCTCGCTTCACCAACCTTGTCTCTCAGGTCGGCCACATATTTCTCGACAAGCAGTTCCTTCGCACTGGGCGCCTTTGCCATGGTGTGTTCCTTTTCTGGTTTGTCTGCCTCGGCTCCCATTTGAGGAGCGTGACAATGCGTTGGGGGCGAAGCTGAAGCTCCGCCTCCAGAAAGAACGCCAGTTTGCTCGAAGGATCAACCCTTTTCCGGACCAAGAATTGTAAAGTACCGTATACGGAGTATTATCGCTCGATCTGGTAGATCATGCAGACGCTGGCAGAAACCGGCTGGGACTTATCGTCAGACGGTAGGTTCAGCGCATCGATATCGGCCTGCGTAATGGTCACCTGGCGCCCGTCGATCATGCCGGCCATGACGGGCGGCGGAGGGGGCGGAGGCGGTGGCGGCGGGGCGTAAGGCGCCGGAGCGGCGTAATAGTCATAATCGCTTCCGGCCGTTGAAGACCAGTTGCCGAGACAGGGGCCTGACCCTTCCTGCACGACCATCAGTTTGCCGAGCTTTCCGCCGCTGGCTGCAGCTGTGGCGCTAGCGCGCGCGGCGCCGTCTTTCACGGCGGCTTCATAGGCCTCAAGATTGAGCGCGGTTGTGCGTTCCAGATAGGTCGAGAGACCAGAAGAGTTCTCAGGTCCAAGCGCCAGTGCGCCCGCGCGCGCCGTGCCGGCCTTCGAGACATCCTGGACCGTGACGCTCAACGTGACACGCGACTCATAGGCGCGGATCTTGTCGGAGCGCTCATTGTCGATGCGGTTTCCGTCTTTGTCCTTGTACTGTTCATACAGCGCGGTGACGTTGACGGAGGACTGGATGACAGACTCCTTGCCGGCGACCTTCTTGATTGTCTCGTAAGCGAGGCGTCCGCGCTCTACAGCGAGCTGCATGGCTTTCTTCGAATCCTTGTTGGTTTCCAGATAGGTGACCGAGAAGTTCGCCCGGTTCGGCGCGACCTGCATGTCTGCGCGGCCGAGAACTTCGATGACCGGAACGCGTGTCCAGTAAGGCGTCGTGAAAGCCTGATTTTGAAAATCAGGCGCGCCCTGTGCCAGCGCGGGCAGGAAGGCCGCGGTGGCCGCAACGGCCATCAGTCCGCTAGTGACGCGGGTGAAGTAAGTATGGTGTGTCATGTGTATTCCCCACAAAGACGTTGCTTTGAGCTGCCACGTCCCGCGCGGCAACACCTTGACTATCCACGCCTTAATGTGTCGGCACAATGACCTGCCTGGGGCGGTTACGCGTTCGCCTCGGACTGCAGGTGGGTGTAGAGTTCGATGCCGATCCGCTCGATCAGCGCAAACTGCTTCTCGAGGAAATCGACATGCTCCTCCTCGTTGTGGAGGATCTTGCCGAACAAGTCGCGGCTGACATAGTCGCGGACTTTTTCAGAGTGCTCCATGGCGTCCCGCAGCAGGGGGATCGCGATGTTTTCCATCGCGAGATCGCACTTCAGGACTTCTTCGACGCTTTCGCCGATGTGCAGTTTGCCAAGATCCTGAAGGTTCGGCAGGCCGCCAAGGAAGAGGACGCGCTCGATCAGCCAGTCGGCGTGGTGCATCTCCTCGATCGATTCCTCGTGCTCCTTCTTGGCGAGTTTCGAGACCCCCCACTCCTTCAGCATCCGCGAATGCAGGAAGTACTGGTTGATCGCCGTCAGCTCGTTCTTGAGGGCGAGGTTGAGGAATTCGATGACTTTCTTGTCGCCTTGCATGAGCGTTTCCTGCGTCTGGGAGGTTATGGGAATCTACTTGTCACTATAGGTGAGCCGCGCGGTCCGGGCAAGAAAAACCCAATAAAAACAATTGCGTATGATAGTGAGACACACTTGCAAAGGTGCGTACGCGCCGTACCGGGCGGTGCGGCGAACCGATTGAAATCTCAGGTGTTTATCGCCGGAGGGCGGCTTATTCGGCAGCGAGGATCTGCATTGGCGGACCGCAGCGGTCCATATGCTCGGAGATCATTTCGCCGATCATTGTGGAGCATTTCCCACAATTGAACTTGCAGCCATGGTGCGACTGGACCGCATTCGGGCTGCGTGCGCCAGATTCCACGGCGTCGCGGACGGAGCGGCAGTTGATTCGGTTGCACACGCAAATGATCATGAGAACCATTTGCAGCCAATGCGAATGATTGTCAACTGCACTTTTTCCGGTTCTCGCACATTCCGGATCTGCCCGTGCAGGCTGCAATATCCCTTGCCAGCAAGACGGGTTGGCGTAGCGTTTCCCATGGCTGGAATCTATCCGATACGTTATCCGCGCCGGCAGGCCTCAAGATGGTGCCTGCGCCAGCTAACCGGCGGGCTCATCCGGCATTTCGGCGACCTTGAGGTCGCCGGCCTGGAGCATCTGCCGAAGGCCGGTCCAGTGATCCTGGCCGCCAACCATTTCGCGTTCACGGATGCGCCGCTCCTGCTCTATGCCTGCCCGCGGCTGGTGGAGTTCATCGGCGGCGCGGAGCGTCCCAATTCGCCAGTATGGACCCGGATGATTCCGCAATCCTGGGGTTTCATTCGCGCCTATCGCGGCGGTTTCAGCCGGTCGACGCTGACCGCCTCACTGGGCGTTCTTGAGCAGGACGGCGTGCTCGGCATCTTTCCGGAAGGGGGCAACTGGGCAAACCTGCTCCGCCCCGCAAGACCCGGTCTGGCTTTTCTCGCCCTGCACAGCGGCGCGCCCGTCATCCCGGTCAGCATCACCGGCTCAGACACGCTGCTTGCCAAACCGCGTGAAAGAGTTGGCGTGCAGTTCCATCCGCCAATCCCTCCGCCGATGATCAGCGCGAGCGGCCGGGCCAAGCGACAGGCACTCGATGCCTTCAGCGAAACGGTCATGGCCGTCGTAGCGACCGGTTTGCCGGACGCCCAGCGCGGGCGCTACGCGGCCGATCCCGCCGCCCGGATTGCGGCTGAAGCGGTCTCCGCCTTTCCGTTCCACGCGCCCGAAATGCGCGGCATGTGAGCGGAGCTGCTTCAGGCCTGCCAGCCGAACACGTCTTCAATGCCAAGGTCGAACACCCGGGCGATCCGGAAGGCGCTCTCGAGGGACGGGGAATACTTGCCGAGTTCGATCGCGATGACCGTCTGGCGGGTGACGCCAATCGCCTCGGCGAGCGCGGACTGGCTCATGCCGCCGTGCTGCTCGCGCAGCTCCCGGATGCGATTGGTGATCGGCGGGGGCTTGGCCATGGATCACATGCCCCGGCGGTACAGGATGATCTGGAAAACATATTCCGCAATCTGTCCCAGCATCAGGCTGAGGAAGATGAGATGGAACAGCATGTGGCCGTCACCGCTCACCGCGTAGTGCCAGAGCCCGCCCAGCGCCGGCACGACCATGACATATCCCGACCATTTGCCGGCCTTGTTGCCGATGATCTGTTCGCGCTCGTCGGCCGGGGCGTTGTATTCCCGCGGAGACGTAACGGCAAGCACGGTCATGAGGACCACAGAGGCAATCACGATCACCACGACATATACGATGGCAAAACCGATGAGCGGCGGCGCTGTTTGTCCGAGCGCGCGCGTCACGCTGACCACCATGTAAAAGTAGAACACGGCTCCGGCGACCAGTATCAGCGCCATCACCCAGGCGGTTTTCTCGCGGAAGGGCGTGTTCCGGAAGGCGGTGAAGGCGGACATGGGCGGGCTCCTGGTGTGTCAAAAATACTGTACATCGACGGATAGTCGAAGATTTTTAACAAGTCAAATATTTTCGACATCCGGTTTTCGCCTCGCTTGACGCTCCCTGACTGCGCCTCTAGGTCCGCCGCACATATTGGAAAGTGGTGCCGGTCATGCCTGACCTTTCTGTTCTCGCCCAAACGGCCAAGGCCTGGCCTTTCGGACTGGCGCGCGCGCTGGAAAAGCGGGTGGCGGAGCAGGTGAAGGCCGGCGAGCGGGCCGCGGACGCGCCGGTGATCTTCGAGACCGGCTATGGCCCGTCGGGCCTGCCGCATATCGGCACATTCGGCGAAGTCGTGCGCACGACGATGGTGCGCCATGCCTTCGAGGTGCTGACGGCCGGCAAGTATGCGACGCGCCTGATTTGCGTGTCGGATGACATGGACGGTATGCGGAAGGTTCCGGACACGGTGCCGAATCCGAAGGCGCTGGAACAATACCTTCAGATGCCCCTGACCGTGGTGCCCGACCCGTTCGGCACGCATGCGTCCTACGGCGCGCACATGAATGCGCGCCTCTGCGTCTTTCTCGACCAGTTCGGTTTCAAATACGAATTCCTCTCGGCGACGGAATGCTACAAGTCCGGCCGGTTTGACGCGATGCTGCGGCGCGCGGCGGAGAAGTATGACGCGATCATGGGCGTGATGCTGCCAACGCTGGGGCCGGAGCGGCAGGCGACCTATTCGCCTTTCCTGCCGATCAGCCCGAGCACTGGCCGCGTGCTGTATGTGCGGATGAAACATGTGGACGCCGCCAAAGGCGAAGTGACGTTTACGGATGAAGACGGCACCGATGTGACGCTGCCCGTGACCGGCGGCGCCGTGAAGATGCAGTGGAAGCCGGATTTCGGCATGCGCTGGGCTGCGCTCGGTGTGGATTTCGAGATGTTCGGCAAGGACCATCAAGCGAACGCCCCTGTCTATTCGAAGATTGCCCGCATCCTCGGCCACCGGCCACCGGAACAGTACGTCTACGAACTGTTCCTGGACGAAAAAGGCGAGAAGATTTCCAAGACCAAGGGCAATGGTATCTCGGTCGATCAATGGCTCGCCTATGCACCGGACGAAAGCCTGGCGCTCTATCAGTTCCAGAAGCCGCGCGTGGCCAAGAAGCTGCACTTTGACGTAATCCCGAAAGCCGTCGACGAATACCTGACCTTCCTCGACAAGTTCCCGCAGGAAGAGCCCGCCGCGCAGCTGGAGAACCCTGTCTGGCACATCCATTCCGGCCGCCCGCCGCAATGGTCAAGCCCGGTTTCCTTCGCGCTGCTGATGAACCTGGTCGCGGTGGCGAACCCGACCGACGTCTCGCAGCTCTGGGCCTACATCACGCGCTACGCGCCGGGCACATCGCCGGAGACGCATCCGCTGCTGGACGAACTCGCCGGCTATGCCATGCGCTATTACCGCGACTTCGTGCTGCCCGCGAAAACCTTCCGTTCACCGACGGAGCAGGAGCGCGCTGCCATGGCCGACCTCGCTGGCCGCCTGCGGATGTTCCCGGATGAGCCGACGGGCGAGAATCTGCAGACGATGACTTTCGAAGTCGGCAAGACGCACGGTTTCGAAAATCTGCGCGACTGGTTCAAGGCACTCTACGAAGTGCTGCTCGGCCAGGAGCAGGGGCCGCGTTTCGGCAGCTTTGCGGCGCTCTACGGCGCAGGCGACACCGCAAAGCTGATCGACGAGGCGCTCGCGCGTGGCTGAATCGTAAGCAGCGGGTAAGGCTTGTTGGCGATATAAGGGGCAACTCTCAGGGAGGCCCCTCGCCCATGCGCCCATTCATTCTCGCCGCCACCGCCCTCACGCTGCCGCTTACCGGCTGCCTCGCGACCAAGATCGTGACCGTGCCGATTGGCCTTGCGGGCGATGTGCTCGAAGGCGCCGGGAAGGGCGTCTTGTATGTCGGCGGCACTGCCGTACGGGTGACCGGCGATGCGCTGGATGGGCCGGACGAAATGGTCCGCCTGACCGTCACCTATAAGAAGGGCAAAGGCACGCGCACCGAGGAGCGCATCGTCAAAGCCAAATATGTCGAGCGCGAGGTCAAGGACATGTCGAAGGATGGCAAGGTGCTGGACGTGGAAGTCGCGCCGCTCGACTAGCGAAAAAAATGCCCCGGCAGCGGATCAGCGCGGCCGGGGCAGTTCATGCCGGGGAAGGGCGCCTACTCGGCCGCTGCAATCAGCGACGTTTTCGCCTTCGGCAATTTCCCCATGGGCCAGCCGGCCCAGAGTTCGGTGTCGCGCACAGCCGCTTTCTGAGCGGCGGCTTCCTTGACATGGCCAAAGCCGCGGATTTCATCCGGCACGCGCGAAATCTCGACGGCGAGCGCGTGGTTGCCTGCGGTGAGTTCGCGCGCAATACGGCTGAGGTTTTCGAGATAGGCGTCTCGCAGGCCGCGTTCCATCTTGCGCTCTTCGGTGTAGCCGAACAGGTCCAGTTTCGTGCCGCGCAGGCCCTTGAACTTCGCCAGCAGTTTGAAGCCCGTCATCATCCACGGCCCGAAGTGCTTTTTCTCGAGGTGTCCGTGCATGTCCTTCTTCGAGATCATTGGCGGGGCGAGCCAGAAGCGCAGCTTGCCGCCCTTGAACTGGCTCGCCAGCTGCTCGGCAAACTTTCCGTCCGTATAGAGACGGGCGACTTCGTACTCGTCCTTGTAGGCCATCAGCTTGTAGGCATAGGTCGCCGCGGCGCGCGTCAGGTTCTCGCCGAGGCCGGCTTTTTCCTCGGCCGCGCGCACTTCGGCGACGGCGGCGCGGTAGCGAGCCGCGTAATCCGCGTTCTGATAGGCCGTGAGGCGCTGCGCGCGGTCTTCGATCAGCGCGTCGAGCGTCTTCGGCTCGACATGACCGCGCGGATCAGACTGCGCAGCGAGGCGTTCCGGCTCCGCCGCCGCAATGCGACCGATATTGAACGCCGCCATGTTGTCTTCGACCTTGGTGCCGTTGAGGCGGATCGCGCGGTAAAGTCCGCGCAGCGAGACCGGCACCTTGCCCATCTGCCAAGCATAGCCCGCCATGATCATGTTGGTGTAGATCGCCTCGTGGAGGTAGCCGACCGCGAGCGCTTCGGCGTCGAAGGCGCCGAACTCCGCCGCCTGCCGCTTCACCCGCGCCGAGAGCAGCTCGCTCTCGAAGCGTTTTGACCGGTTGCGGATGAATTCCGAAGTCGGCGTCACGTCGGAGTTTGCGAAAGCGGCCGTGCGGCCCGCATCCATCAGGTTCAGTGCGTCGCCGCCGGCGGCCACCACGAGATCGCAGGCGATCACGCAGTCGGCGCTGGCCGGCGGCACGCGCCCGGTGGAGATCAGTTCGGGCTCGCGTGCAAAGCGGATGTGGGAGAGCACCGGGCCGCCTTTCTGGGCGAGGCCGGTCATGTCGAGGGACGAGGCGGCATTTCCGTCCACGTGCGCGGCCATTGCCAGCACGGCGGCAACGGTCGTCACGCCCGTGCCACCAACGCCGGTGAACAGGATGTTCCAGGGCTGGGCGAGACTTGGCGTCTCGGGCAGGGGCAGGCCGTCGGCGTTGAACTCCTGTCTCGGCTGGTCTTCCCAGGCCGCCTCGCCGTCCTGGATGGTGACGAAGCTCGGGCAGAATCCCTTGAGGCAGGAGAGATCCGTATTGCAGGTGGATTGGTTGATGCGGCGCTTGCGGCCAAGCTCGGTTTCGATCGGCTCGACCGACAGGCAATTCGATTTCACCGAACAATCGCCGCAGCCTTCGCAGACTTCCGTGTTGATGATCGTGCGTACACGGTCCGGCTTGATCATGCCGCGCTTCGACCGGCGGCGTTTTTCGGTCGCGCACATCTGGTCATAGATGATGACGGACACGCCGGGCAGCTCGCGCAACTCGGTCTGCACATCTTCAAGGTCGTCGCGGTGATGGATCGTCACGCTGCGGGGCAGATCGCGCACACCGGCATAGCGGGTGGGGTCTTCCGTCACGATACGGATCGTCTTCACGCCTTCCGCCTCGACTTGCTGCGCAATCATGGCCGGCGTCTGGCCGCTCTCCACATGCTGGCCGCCGGTCATCGCGACCGCGTCATTGTAGAGGATTTTGTAGGTCATGTTCGCGCCGGAGGTGACGGCCGCGCGGATCGCGAGGCTGCCCGAATGCGAATAAGTGCCGTCGCCAAGATTGACGAACACATGGTTCTCGTCCGTCGCCCAGTGTTGGCCGACCCAGCCGATGCCTTCGCCGCCCATCTGGCTGGTCATGTCGGTTTTCCGGTCCGGCATGAAGTTCGCCATGTAATGGCATCCGATACCGGCCAGCGCGCGGCTGCCTTCCGGCACCACGGTGGACGTGTTGTGCGGGCAGCCCGAGCAGAAGTGCGGCGAGCGCACGGTAGGCGAGGCATTCGTGCGGGCCGCTTCACTGGCGCGGCCGACGCGGTCGAAATAAGCGGCGGCGCGCGACGTGTCCCAGCCGCTGGGCAAGGCGTGCATCACGGCGCCGGCAATTTCCGGAATGGTCAGCGAGGCGATATCCGAGAGTAGCGGCGCGCCTTGTGCGTCCCGCTTGCCTTCGATGACCGGGCGGCGGGAGTCTGGAAGATCATACAGCGCAGCTTTCAGCTGCGCTTCGATAAGTGGGCGCTTGTGCTCGATGACGATGACGCGCTCGAGGCCGGCGCAGAATTCGCGCACGCCTTCCGGCTCCAGCGGCCAGGGCATGGCGACCTTGTAGATGGTGAGACCCAGCGCGCCCGCTTCCTGCGGGCTGAGCCCGAGCGCGGCGAGCGCTTCGAACACGTCGCGCGCGGCTTGTCCGGTGACGATCAGTCCGAGGCGCGGGCGCGGCGAAGGCAGGATCACGTGGTCCAGCCGGTTGGCGCGCACATAGGCCTGCGCGGCAGGCAGCTTGATCTGGCGAAGGCGCGCTTCCTTGTTCAGCGGCACGTCGCCCCGGCGCATGTGCACGCCGTCTTCAGGCAGCGCGAAAGTCGGCCGCTGGAGAGCAAAGCGTGCAAGGTCGATATTCACCACCGCGCCGGAATCCATCGTGTCGGCGAGCGCGACCAAGCCGGTCCAGGCGCCGGAGAAGCGGCTCATCTCCCAGCCATGGATTCCGTAGTCCAGCACGTCCTGGATAGAGGCGGGATTGAGCGTCGGGATCTCGGCATCCTGCATCGCGTATTCGGACTGCGAAGGCAGGGTGGAGGACTTGCAGTTATGATCGTCGCCGACGACGGCGAGAACCCCTCCGAGGGCGGACGTTCCAGCCGCGTTGGCGTGCTTGAACACGTCGCCGGTGCGATCAACGCCGGGCGCCTTGCCGTACCAGATGCCGAACAGGCCGTCGAACTTCGCGCCCGGAAACAGGCCGAGCTGCTGCGAACCCCAGACGGCGGTCGCGCCGAGGTCTTCGTTCAGGCCTTCCCAGAACTTGATGTCATGCGCGTCTAGGCGCTTCTGCACCGCCCGCAGCTGCTGGTCGTATCCGCCTAGCGGCGAGCCGCGATAGCCTGAAATGAAGCCACCGGTATTGTGTCCGGCGGCGCGGTCCAACCGCTTCCGGTCGAGCGGCAGGCGCACAAGCGCCTGGATGCCGGTCATGTAAGCCTTGCCCTCGACAAGATCGTATTTGTCGTCCAGCGTGACTTCGCGGTGTTTCATGAACGCGCATCCTCGATTCCAGCCCCGGTAGATTATTGGCCGAATCGCGTGAAAATGCTT